>JACREJ010000102.1 GCA_016218305.1 Gemmatimonadota bacterium
AGCTTGAACGGATGTGTCGTGTCGTCCACGCGCACGGTGAGGCGCTGCGTCGTCCCCGGTTTCGCCGGTGCCGTGACCTCGACGGAGAACGGCGTATACCCGCCCTGATGTTCGCCCACCTTCGTGCCGTCCAGCCACACCGTGGTGCGCCAGTCCGATGCGCCGAACACCACGAACAGTCGGCGGCCGCTCCACGAGGATGGCACCGTGATCGAACGCGAGTACCAGCCGATGTCGCCGGAGTCCGCTACGCCCGACAGCGCCGACCCCCACGAGAACGGCACCAGGATCTCGCGTGTCCCCGGCAGCGCCCCCGCGGCCCATCCCGCCTTCTCCCCGCTGTTCGATGGATCGAACGCAAAGCGCCAGCGGCCATTCAGGTTCACCCACTCGGCTCGCTCAAAGTCCGGCCGCGGATGTTCGGGGAGTGGAATCACGCTCGGCGCCTGCGCTTCCAGCGCGGCAGCAGCAAGCGTGAGAATGAGTAGTACCGCCTTCATGGATTGCTCCGTCTATGCGCGAAATCGACCGTCCATCGTCCACCGTCCACCGTCTACCGTCCACCGTCCACCGTCACTATCCCACCTTCGGAAACTCAGTGATCCGCAGATTTGTGCATCCATACGGAATCAACTCCACCGTCTCCACCGGCTCCTTGCTCAGCACCTTCGACGCATCCGCCCACGCCGCGTCCGTCGAGGAAATCTCCCCCGCCCATCCGCGCGAGAGTCCCCAACTCGGCACCCGCCGCGCCGACACCCTGGCCACCACGCCCGCCCCTTCCGGTGAGAACGGTGTCTCCCCGATGGGCTGCTCGGTGAACGTCAGCCCCACCGGCACGCCCTTCGCGACGACGAGCCCGTAGTTCCACGGCGTGGTCGGCCGTACCTCCCAATCCCCGTGCGGCAGCTCGCGATGCGGCTTGTCGGCGTTGATGCGCGTCCACTCCTCACCCATGCGAAGCGCATACACGAGCGGCCCTCGCTCGATGGCCACGTTGTCGTTGTAGCGCACCGTCATCTTCGCCTGCATCGGGAACCGCAGCGTGATCGAGGTGCTCCCGCGCCACTCGCGCTCCACCCGATGGAACGTCCCCGCCTTCGCGTTCACTACCGCGGCTCCATCCACCTTCACCGTCGCTCCCTCGGCCCACCCAGGAATACGCAGCAGTATCGGAAACCGCAGCGGCGAAGAGGTGGTGACCGTAATCGAAACCGACTCGCGGAACGGATACTCCGTATCGCAGACGATCTCTACCATCTGCCCTCCACCCTCTACCATCAGCCGGCAAGGCGCATAAGAAACCGCAGCAAAGCCGCGATCCGCGGTCCGCATCCACAGGTGCGTCGCCAGCTTCGGCCACCCCTGATGCATGTTCGACGTGCAGCACCCGTAGTTGGGCTCGAGGCCGTAGAGGTTTGCCGAGGGTCCGTTCGACGACCACCCGTGGTCCGGATTCACCGTGCACTGCACCTGGTTCGCTTGCTGGTCGTACTGATGCGCCCACATGTCGGGCTTCATCGTCGCCGGCAGCGCGTTGAACGCCACCCGCTCCAGCCGGTCGGCGAAGTACGGGTCGCCAAACACCGAGACGAGCGTCTCGAGCGAGTACATGAACTCCACGACCGAACACAACTCTGTTCCCTGTACCGGGTTTCTCCCGGATAACGTTTCGTCGCCCGAGAACATCCCGTTCGCCTGGCCGTGATGCCGGTCGAGGAACTCGATCATCTTCCGCGGCCATGTGCGGTCGTTGCCGCGCCGGTCGAGCCGCCAGCTCAGCGCCGCCGCCTTCGGAGACATTCCCGCGTTCACCACGTGCTTGGTCCATTTCCACAGTCCGCGACGCGGCGTCGGCACCTTCATGTCGTCCGTCGCGTACAGCGCCTCGAAGTCCACGCCTTGGGCGCGCAGCTTGCGCGCCAGGTCCAGCAGCCACGGCTCCGGCTTCCGCTGGTAGACGTAGAAGATCGGGATGAGCCCTTCGAACCAGCGCGTGCGCCCCCAGTCGAAGAGCGGCGTGCGATCCAGCCCGGTGGACAGTGCGCGCAGGCTGCGCGTCACCGCGTCGAGCACGCGCGCATCGCCTGTGGCCTCGTGGTACTGCACCAGCACCTTGTTGGCGAGCAGGATCGCCCACATGTCGTAGCGCTTGGCCACCGCGTCTTCCGGATAGACGTGGTACCAGCCGTCGGCGCGCTGATGCTCGACGATGTACGACACGTATTTCGTGATCCGCGCCTTGAGCGCCGCGTCGTCGAGCACCCACGCCAGCGGTATGGCGCCATCCAGCCAGTACGGCGCGCGCTCCCACCCCTCGGCCTTTCCGCCGAACCACTGCGAGTCGGCCACGTCGGGCCAGAACTCGTCGAGGTGTCCGCTCAAGCCGTCGGCCTGAATGCGCAACTGGCGCGCAAGCCAACCGCGCGGACGAATGGCGCCGAGTGGGAGCGGTGTGTAGGTGAGCGGCGCGAGCCCGGCCTGTTGTTCGCCTGGATGCTTCGCTCCCGCTTCAACCGGTTCTGCGGCATGTCCACTCTGAATGCCTGAGGCTGCGGCGACCGTGGCCGCCACGCCGGCCAGGAACCCCCTTCGATCAATCTCACTCACCTGACGCTCCCGATCGTGCGAAATCGAATCGTAACGGTCACGGAACCAAGTCATTTGACCGTAATCTGGTCCCCAGAACTTGGCCCAAGGCAAGCGCGACGTGAAGCGGCGTCACCGACGGTCCACGACCAGCGCGGCGAGCAACGGTCGTCGGCTCGCCGAATCCGCGCGGCGTTCGCTTCCGAAACGGCGCGTCCCACAAGCGGACACCCGGGCCATGACTGCCTCTGCAACGCAGCGTGCTAATGCGTTGACCTATGCCGACTTGAGGCGCACGCTCGCGGCGGTACGCTTCCTGCCTTGCTTATCGGCGACCTACCGCATCTGGAGTATCCCGTGGACATCGCCCGACCAGCCAAGAGCCCTCGAAAGCGCCAAGCCGCAATCGCCATCGGCATCATGGCGCTCGTGGCCGGCACCGCCGCGCTCTCGCGCATCAAGCCGGCCGCGCCGGCGGTGAATCGCTCCGCTCTCATGATCGACACCGTCCGGATGGGGCCGATGCTGCGCGCCGTCCATGGTACCGGCTCGCTGCAGCCCGAACGCGTCCGGTACGTCTCCGCTGTCACCGCCGGTCGCGTGGAACGCGTCAACTATCGCGGCGGCGCCGCGGTCTCGGCGCGCGCGGTCCTTCTTGAACTCACGAACCCGGATGTGCAGCTCCAGGCGCTCGAGGCGCAGCGCGCCCTGGCCGCCGCCGAAGCCGAGTTGCTGCAGCTGCGCACGTCACTCGAGTCCGGTCGTCTCGATCAGGGTGCCGCCGTCGCGACCATCCGCGCCCAGCAGCAGCAGGCGGAGCGCGAGGCGATCGCCGCCGAGGCGCTGGCCAAGCGCAACCTGGTCTCGCCGCACGAACTGGCGCGCACTCGTGACAACGCCGCGCAGTTCTCCGCACGGCTCGAGGCGGAGCAGGCCCGCCTGCGCCTGATGTCGCAGGCGGTGGACTCGCAGGTTGCGCTGCAGCGCACGCAGGTCGAGCGCATGCGCGCCATCGCCCAGTTCCAGCAGGAACGCGTACGGTCCATGGTCGTCACGGCCGCCGTCGACGGCGTCGTGCAGGACCTCGACCTGCAGCCGGGACAATGGGTCATCTCCGGACAGCAGCTGGCACGCATCGTCGAGCCGGGACGGCTCAAGGCCGTCATTCGCATTCCGGAAACGCAGGCGCGTGATGTCGTCATCGGTCAGTCGGCCACCGTCGACACACGCAATGGCGTGGTCGCCGGCAAGGTCGCGCGCGTTGATCCGGCCTCGCAGGGCGGCACGGTTTCGGTGGACATCAGCTTCGACGGCACGCTCCCGCGCGGCGCGCGCCCCGATCTCTCGGTCGAGGGGACCGTCGAACTCGAGCGTCTCGCCAAGGTGCTGCACGTCGGCCGGCCCGCGTACGGCCAGTCCGACGCCTCCGTCAGCCTCTTTCGCGTGTTGGCCGACGGCGAAACCGCGGAGCGCATCAACGTGCAGTTCGGCCGCGCCTCCGTGAACGCCATTGAGGTGCGTCGCGGCCTCCAACCCGGCGATCGCGTCATCATCTCCGACATGTCGCAGTGGGACCACGTCCCCCGCGTCCGCATTCGCTAATCCACGCCACCACCATCCCTCCCATGACCGCTTCCGTCACGACCCCTCCGTTGAACGCCGCACCCTCGACGACCGCCATCATCCGCCTCAACGGCATCAAGAAGGTCTTCTTCACCGATGAGGTGGAGACGCACGCCCTCGAAGGCGTGCATCTCGAGATCCGCCCGGGCGAGTACCTGGCCATCGCCGGCCCGTCTGGCTGCGGCAAGACAACGCTGCTCTCCATTCTCGGTCTGCTCGATTCCCCGAGTGAAGGCGAGTACAAGCTCGGCGGGCGCGAAGTGGCGAGTCTCTCCGCCACGGAACGCGCGCGCCTGAGGAACGAACAGATCGGCTTCATCTTCCAGGCGTTCAACCTCATCGGGGAGCTCACCGTCTACGAGAACGTCGAGCTCCCGCTCACGTACCGGAAGCTCGCCCCGGCCGACCGCAAGCGGCGCGTGGAGGCGGCACTCGAGCGCGTCGGCATGGCGCATCGCATGCGGCACTTCCCGTCGCAGCTCTCCGGCGGCCAGCAGCAGCGCGTCGCCGTCGCCCGCGCCGTGGCGGGCGAGCCGCTCATTCTCCTCGCCGACGAACCCACGGGCAACCTCGATTCGGTCAACGGCGAGCAGGTGATGACGCTGCTGCAGGAACTGCACCACAGTGGCTCCACCATCTGCATGGTGACGCACGACGCGCGCTACGCCAAGCATGCCGACCGCGCCGTGCACCTGTTCGACGGCCGTGTGGTGGACGAAACGCGAGGTGCCGCATGGACGCGCTGATCCAGGACTTCCGCTACGCCTGGCGCGCGTTGCGTCGCGCCCCCGGGTTGGCTTCGCTCGCTGCCCTGTGCATGGCGCTCGGCATCGGCTCCGTCACAACCGTCTACGGCACGGCAAGCGCCTTCACCTTCCGGCCGCTGCCGCAGGTGCGCAACGCCGACCGCGTGCTCCACGTCTGGGAGTCCCCGCTCAAGGCCACGCAGCGCTCGTTCGGTGTCTCTCCCGCCGCGTTCCGTGACCTCGCGGCCTTGCGGTCGTTCACTGCGGTGTTGGCGGCACGCTACTGGCAGCCCAACATCGAGGGAACCGATCTCTCGGAACGTGTCACGGCAGCGCAGGTGTCCGCCAACGCGCTTCGCGCGCTCGGCCGCACGCCGATCCTCGGGCGCGATTTCACTGCGGCTGACGACCAGGCTGGCGTCGAGCGGGTCATCCTGCTCGGATACGGTCTGTGGCAGCGCCGCTTCGGCGGCGATTCAACAATCGTCGGACGGAGCGTGCGCATCAACGGCGATCCGTACACCGTCATTGGCGTTCTGCCGCAGGACTTCATGTTCCCGGCCGGCGCCCAGCTCCTCGCGCCGCTTGCGTTCAGTGCCGATGAGGCAATGGAACGGCGCGCGCGGTCGACGATGGTGCTCGCTCGCCTTGCTGACGGAGTGACCACCGAACAGGCTGCCGCCGAAACGGCAACGCTGGGCGCTCGCCTCGCCGCGTCGTACCCGGAGACCAACGCCGACTGGGGTATTCGTGTCGAGAGCGCCGAGTCGTATTTCGGGAGCGGACCGCGTCCGTTCATGATCGTCCTGCTCGCCTCGGCCGCCTTCGTCCTGCTCATTGCCTGCGCCAACGCCGCCAACCTCCTGCTGGTGCGCGCCACTGGCCGTCGTCGCGAGATCGCCGTGCGCCTTGCCCTCGGCGCATCGCCGGGCCGCATCGCGCGCGAGACGCTCGCCGAGAGCCTCATCATCTCGGCGGTTGGCGGCGTGCTTGGGTGCGTGATGGCCGTCTGGGGACTCGGCGCCCTCGCCGGTTCCGTTCCGGTCGAAGTGCAGGCCTACATTCCTGGCTTCGGCCAGCTGCAGCTCGACGGGCGCGCGCTCGTCCTCACGTCCGTGGTCGCGGCCGGATCCGGCCTGCTCTTCGGCATGGCGCCGGCGTTTACCGCGGCCCGCGCCGACGTGCAGCGCGCGCTCCGTGATGGTGGACGCGGCGAGACGGGCACCGGCTCCACGCGGCTCCTGCGCAACGCCCTCGTCGTCGTCGAAGTGGCGCTGGCGCTGCAGCTCATCGTGGGCGCCACGCTCATGGTGGACACCTTCCGCCGTATCGCGCTGTCCGATCCGGGATTCCGCACCGACGGCGTGCTGACGCTTGGCGTGACGCTTCCCGAGAAGGACTATCCATCCGACAGCGTGGTGATCACCTACTTCGACAACCTCGAGACGCGCGTGGCCGCGCTGCCGGGCGTCGAAGCGGCCGGTACGACAACCGTGCTCCCGATGACGTGGGTCGACCAGCGCACCTCCGTGGAAGTCGAGGGGAGGCCGCTGCTGCGCCGGGAGGACGCTCCCCGCGTTGGCCTGCGCCGCGTCTCCGCGTCGTATGCGGCTGCGCTGAACATCCCGCTGATCCGCGGCCGCGCGCTGAGCGGATTCGACCGCGAAGGCGCCACGCCGGTCGCGTTGGTCAGTGAGTCAGCCGCTCGGCGCCTCTGGCCCAGTGAGTCCGCGATTGGCAAGCGGCTGCGCTCCCGCGCACTCGGCGCCGAAGACGGTGCGTGGATTGAAGTGGTCGGCGTGGTCGCCGATGTCCGCGGCAACCCGCTGGGCACGCCCGATCCCGCCCCCGTGATGTACGTGCCCGCACGCCAATGGCCCGCGCGGTCCATGACCGTCGTGGTGCGCGCCGCCAGCGACCCGGAAGCGCTGATGCCCGGCATCCGGCGCGAGATCGCTGCACTCGACTCCCGCCTCGCCGCCGGCGAAGTGGCCACCATGCCGCGCGTGGTCGCCAGTGCGACGTCGCCGCAGAGCGCCACCGCGCGCATGCTCGCCGTCTCCGCCATCATCGCGCTCCTGATGTCCGCGGCCGGCACGTATGGCGTGGTGGCGTACGGCGTCGCGCAGCGCACGCGCGAGTTCGGCGTGCGCATCGCCCTCGGTGCCGCCCCCTCCGACATCGTCGGGCTCGTGCTGCGCCAGTCGTCCACGCTGGCCATCGCAGGCGTCGTGCTTGGCGTCGGCGGCGCACTGCTGCTCGCGCGCGGCATGCAGGCCATCCTCTACGAAACAGATCCCCGCAATCCGGTCGTGATCGGCTCCGTGGCACTCACCCTCGGCATCATCACCATGGTCGCGGCCTGGATCCCGGCACGGCGCGTGGTGCGCATCTCACCATTGGAGGCCCTTCGTGCAGACTGACATGCGAACGGACCGCGATCCGTTCGTCGCTGTGGTGTTTCTCATCGCGCTGGCGCTGGCCGCGCCGCGTCTCGGTGTTGGCCAGGGACCGGCGGCGCGTCCAGACTCGGCCTCCCCCGCGCCTGCGGCGGCGAAGGACGATGCGTGGTACCCGGAAGGACTGGTGCGGATTCGCGGCAAGCGATACTCGCTGTTTGTCGGCGCCTCGTATACGTGGTTCACCAGCCCCACGTCCCGCTCCCGGTTTGGCGAGGGCATCTGGTCGCCATCATTCGAGCTCTACCGCCCGCAGCGTCGCGGGTATTCACCGATCTTCGAGTTCAACGACACCCGCTTCGCCACCGACGATTCCTCGACGCGCGTGCTCGCGGCTAGCGTCGGCGTCCGGTATCGCCCCGTGGACGCCGAGCGGTCCCGCTGGTTCGTGCTCAATCTTGGGGTCGCCGCAGGCCCCCGTGTGGCGCGCATCTCCGGGCGGGAACGCACAACGGTCTTCGGGACCAGCGTGCAGGTTGGGCTTGAGGTGCTGCGCACCGCCCGCGCGACCATGCGGTACGAGACGCTGCCCCCGGTGCATGGAACACGGCTCTCCACCCTGTCGCTTGGAACCGCCATCTGCCTGCCGCCGTATGGGAGGCGCGGCCTGCCCGTCGAGTCGCAAGACATGTCCCCCACCGCGACTTGCGCTCCCCCTGGGTGCGCGAGATGATCTCTGGGTTGCGGCTACGCTCCTCACGCCGCTGGAGTGCCTGATGCCATGACCGCACCGCCCGCGCCGCACATCCTCGTTGCCGACGACCAGGCCGACGTCATCGAGGCGCTCCGCATCCTGCTCAAGGGCGCCGGATACGACGTCGAGGCGGCCGCCTCGCCACGCGGTGTGCTGGCGGCGCTTGACGAGCGCGATTTCGACGCGTTGCTGCTCGACATGAACTACACGCGCGACACCACCGGCGGGCAGGAAGGGCTCGACCTCATCGCCCGGGTGCGCGCCGCTGACTCCACCGTGCCCATCGTCGTGATGACCGCCTGGGGAAGCGTCGGCGGTGCGGTGGAGGCCATTCGCCGCGGCGCGCGCGATTATGTGGAGAAGCCGTGGGACAACACCCGCTTGCTCGCCACCGTCGCGTCGCAAGTGGAGCTGGGGCGCGCGCTGCGGCAGGCCCAGCGCCTCGAAGGGGAGAATCGCGCGCTGCGCCGCGATGGACTGCCCCTGCTCATCGCCGAATCGGCCGCCATGCAGCCCGTGCTCCGGCTCATGGAACGCGTCGCCCCATCCGATGCCAACGCGCTGATCCTCGGCGAGCACGGCACCGGCAAGGAACTCGTGGCGCAGTGGATGCACGCAGCATCGTCACGCCGTGCGCGCAGCTTGATCGCCGTGAATGTGGGCGGGCTGCCGGACGGCGTCTTCGAAGCCGAGCTCTTCGGCCACGTGAAGGGCGCGTTCACGGATGCGAAGACCGATCGCGTGGGACGGTTCGAACTTGCCGATGGCGGCACCATCCTGCTCGACGAGATCGCCAATACCACGCCCCAGCAGCAGGCCAAGTTGCTGCGCGTGCTCGAAACGCGGTCGTTCGAGCGCATCGGATCGTCCCGAACGCGCCAACTCGACGTGCGCGTCCTCGCCGCCACCAACGCCGACCCGGCGCAGGAGGTGGCGGCCGGACGGTTCCGCGAGGACCTGCTCTTCCGCCTCAATACCATTGAGATCCGCCTGCCGCCCCTGCGCCAGCGGGTCGAGGACATCCCCCTGCTCGCCGCACACTTCCTGGCGCGGCACGCGCAGCGCTATCAGTCCGCGGCACGCCGGTTTGCCGATGACGCGATGGACGCGCTCCTCTCGCACCGGTGGCCGGGGAATGTCCGGGAACTCGACCACGCGGTGGAACGCGCCGTTCTCCTCGCCGACGGTGATTGCGTCCGCGCGGCGGACCTCGGGTTGCGCGCGACCGGAGGAGAGGGAGGCGCGCACCTCGAGGATCTCACGCTGCAGGAAGTCGAGCGCGCGCTCATCGAGAAGGCGCTCGCGCGGAACGCCGGAAACGTCGCCGGCGCCGCGCGCCTCCTCGGACTCAGTCGCTCGGCGATGTATCGGCGCATGGAACGGTATGGCCTCTGAGGCGAGGACGACGCGACGCTGGCGGTACGAATCGCGACTGCTGGCGTTCGCGCTCCTCGCCGGATTGCCGGCGGTGCTGGCGACGCTCCTCCTGCTGGTCAGCGGCGACCACGCCGCGCGCACCATCTGGACCGTGGCCGGCGTGATAGTCATTTGGTGGCTGGTGGTGAGCATCGCGCTGCGCGATGCGTCCATCCACCCGGTCAACACGGTGGCGAACCTCCTGGCGGCGCTGCGCGAGGGGGACTACTCGGTGCGCGGACGCGGCGCACACCCCGACGACGCCCTCGGGCTCGCGATGTACGAAGTGAACGCGCTGCGGGACACACTCCGGGAACAGCGGCTCGGCGCCATCGAGGCAAGCGCGCTGTTGCGCTGCGCTATGGAGGAAATCGACGTCGCGCTCTTTGCGTTCGACGACGACGAGGTGCTCGTCCTCGCCAACCGCGCCGGCGAGCAGTTGTTGAATGCGCCGGGCGAGCACTTGATCGGCCGACGGGCGGGTGAGCTCGGGCTTTCCGACTTCCTGCGTGAGGAGGTTGGTGCGGGGATGGGAATGAGCATCCCCGGCGTCGAGGGGCGATGGGTGGCGCGGCGAAGCACGTTCCGCCAGCGCGGACGGCCCATGCAGCTGCTCGTCCTCACTGACGTCGGCCGCGTGCTGCGCGCCGAAGAACGCCAGGCATGGCAGCGTATCGTGCGGGTGATGGGGCACGAGATCAACAACTCGCTGGCGCCCATCTCTTCTATCGCGGCCAGCCTGGCTGAATTGTCAGGGCGGGCCGAGCGCCCTGCCGACTGGGATCAGGACCTGCGTCGGGGACTGGACGTGATCGCCGGGCGCAGCGAGGCCCTGACACGGTTCATGGCTGCGTTCGGCCGGCTGGCGCGCCTGCCCGCACCCGAGCGCAGCAGCGTCGACGTCGCTGAACTCGTGCGGCGCGTGGCCGCACTCGAGACTCGCGCTCCAGTGAAGGTGACGGGTCGGGACGGTGTACGCGCGCTGCTTGATACCGATCAGGTCGAGCAGGCGCTCATCAACCTCGTCGCAAACGCAGCGGATGCTTTGCGCGACAGCGAGGGCGAGGTGGCGGTCTCGTGGGAGGAAGGGGCGAACCGCGTGACGATTCGCGTGGTGGATGACGGCCCCGGCGTGCCCGAATCGGCAAACCTGTTCGTGCCGTTCTTCACGACCAAGCCGAGTGGTTCGGGCATCGGCCTGGCTCTCTGCCGGCAGATCGCCGAAGGACATGGCGGGTCACTGGTGCTGCGCAACCGCGTGGGAGCGCGCGGTGCAGAGGCAGTGATGGTCCTTCCCAAGGGGTAGGCGCGCCGGCCTTTTTCACCACGGAGCATACGGAGAAGACCCGGAGGGCCACGGAGTACCAGAAAAGCTGGGGGTAAGAGCATCACGCCACGCTGAATTCAGCGTGGCGTTCGCAGTTCCCCCAAGCCTTCGCAGTTGCCGTATCCGTGCAAATCCGCCAGCAAATCCGTGTAATCCGTGGTAAGTAGTTGCAGTAACACGTTATTCCACAACATGTTACTGTCTATGGAAGTAGACGCCGGCATCTGATATATTAGATGCAATATGGCGCGCCCCAAGAAGCCCGCGCGCCGGAAGTCCAACCGTAAGAAGCAGCCCCCCCGGCTGACCGAACCGGCGCCAACACACCCTGAACTCGCTCCTCGTTCCCTGAGGGAGCAAGTCTACGAGTTCCTGCGCGCCGAAATGGCCAAGGGTGGACTCCAGCCCGGCGCCTTCCTCGACCTCAACGAACTCGCCCATCGACTCGGCGTCAGCCGCACGCCGCTTCGCGAGGCGCTGCTCAATCTCGAGAGCCAGGGCTTCGTCACCGTCCTCCCCCGCCGTGGCTTTCGCCTCAACGAGCTCACGCTCGACGACATCCGCTCGTTCTACGAGATCATCGGCGCCCTCGAGGCCGCCGCACTCCGCACCGTGGGCTTCACGCTCGGCCCCGACGACTTCGCGTACATGCGCGCCCTCGATGCGGCCATGGCCGATGCCGTCGCCGCGCGCGACTTCGACCGCTACTACGACGCCAACCTCGCCTTCCACGATGTCTACCTCCGGCGCAGCGACAACGCGCGCCTCGTCGCGCAGGTGCACCTGCTGAAGCAGCGGCTCTACGACTGGCCGCGCCGCGCCGCGATGATGCAGGCGTGGGAAGCGCACTCCGTCGTCGAGCACGAGGAGTTTCTCGCCCTGCTCGAACTCGGTGATATCGAGGCGGCAGCCGACCACCTGCAGAACGTGCATTGGTCATTCACGGTGCAGGAGCAGTACATCCGCGCGTACTACTTCGCGTCGTACGAATTCGACGCACCATCGCGCGGCGATCCGGCCGCAGACGGCGCATCGGAATGACCCCCGCCGGCCTCGTCTTCAACGTCCAGCGCTTCTCCACACAGGACGGCCCCGGCCTGCGCACCACCGTCTTCATGAAGGGGTGCCCGCTCGCCTGCTCGTGGTGTCACAACCCCGAGAGCCAGTCGGTGGCTCCGGCCTTCGTCCGCCTCGCGCACCGCTGCATGCGCTGCGGACGCTGCACCGACGAGGAACTCGCCAACCCCGTCGTCACCGGACGCGACGTGAGCGACGTAGACAATTGCCCCACCGGCGCCCTGCAGATAATTGGCGAGCGCACCGACGCGATGAGTCTCCTGAGGCGACTGCTCCGCGACCGCGTCTTCTTCGATCAGTCGGGCGGTGGCGTCACCTTTTCTGGCGGCGAGCCACTGGTTCAGGCGCCGTTCGTCACCGACGTGCTGCAGCGGCTGCGCGCCGAGGGCGTGCACACCGCCCTTGATACCTGCGGCTTCGGCCCATGGCCCTACCTGCGCGATGCCGCCGCGCACGCCGACCTCGTGCTCTACGACCTCAAGCTCATGGACCCCGCCCGGCACGAAGCCGCCACCGGCGTCTCCAACGAACTCATACTCGGCAATCTCAAGGCGCTGGCTGGCGTCCACGCGAACATCTGGATTCGCATTCCCGTCATTCCCGCCGTCAACGACGACGTCGCGAATATTGACTCGGCCGCCGAGTTCCTCCGCTCCCTGCGCCCTGCACCACGAGTTGATTTGCTTCCGTACCACCCGACCGGCGAGGCGAAGTTCGTCCGTCTCGGCAAGCACTACGCCCATCACGGCACCGCGACACCGACGCCCGACCAGCTTGACGCCATCGCCGCGCGCTTCCACGCGCGTGGCCTGATGACGACCATCTCAGGAGTGGCTGCATGATCGCCCACAGCGTGAGCTCCACTACCTCGCCGCGCACCGATCGCCTGCGCCGCGAGAGTCTCGACGCCATTCCGTCCATCAGCGGCGAACGCGCCGCCATCATCACCGCCTTCTACAAGGCACAGATGGGGCGTCACAGCGTGCCGGTGATGCGCGCGCTGAGCTTCTATGAGCTCTGTGACAAGAAGACGCTCTGGATGGGCGACGGCGAGCTGATCGTCGGCGAGCGCGGCCCCGCTCCGAAGGCCGTCCCCACTTTCCCTGAGCTGACCTGCCACAGCGCCGAGGATCTGCGCATTCTCGACTCGCGCCCCCGCACGCAGTACAAGGTGGACGCGTCCGTCATCGAGGAGTACGAGCGCGAGATCATCCCCTTCTGGCGCGGTCGATCGCTGCGCGACCAGATGTTTGCGGAGCTGCCGCAAGAGTGGCTCGATGCCTACGACGCCGGCTGCTTCACCGAATTCATGGAACAGCGTGCGCCGGGGCACACCGTCGCCGACGGCAAGATCTACCGGAAGGGGATGCTCGACTTCAAGGCGGAGATCGCGCAGGCCATCGCCGCACTCGACTTCGAGCTTGACCCGGAAGCGCTCGACAAGCGCGAGCAGCTGCGCGCCATGTCCATTGCGTGTGATGCGGTGATGCGCTTCGCCGAGCGTCATGCCGATATGGCCGAGATCGAGGCGCTGACCACGTCCGATGACGCGCGCCGGATCGAGCTCCTTCGCATCGCCAACGTCTGTCGCCGCGTTCCGGCGCACCCGCCGCGCGACTTCTACGAGGCGCTGCAGATGTACTGGTTCTGCCACCTCGCCGTCATCACCGAGCTCAACGGCTGGGACGCCTTCTCCCCCGGGCACCTCGACCAGCACCTCGCGCCGTTCTACGACGCCG
>JACREJ010000103.1 GCA_016218305.1 Gemmatimonadota bacterium
AAGGAGCACGTGGTGCAGTACCAGTTCTCGGCGAAAGGGCACGAGGTGGCGCAGGTCATCCTCGGCTCGCTGCTTACCGGCACGCACGACGCCGCCGGCGCGTACTATCGCTCGCGGCCGCTGCTGCTCTCGCTCGGGCTCAGCATCGAGGACGCGCACGGCAGCCCGCTGGGGCGCGCCGGCGGCTTCAGCGATGGCCGCGACATCGGCGTCGTCTGCAACCTCCCGCGGCCCGACGGCGGCTGCACGGTCCTGCCGATGGCGGGCGATGTCGGCTCGCAGTACACGCCCGTGGCGGGCTGGGCGCAGGCCATCACGTACCATCGCGATGTGCGCAATGACCCGTCGTACGATGGCGCCATCGGCGTGGTGCTGGGCGGCGACGCCTCGGTGGCGACCAACGGGTTCTGGTCGGCGCTGACCATGGCGACCACGCTCAAGCTGCCGATGCTCTTCTACGTCGAGGACAACGACCTCGGCATTTCGGTGCGCGGCGCGATGCAGACGCCGGGTGCGAACATCGCGCGCAACCTTGCCTCGTTCGGCGGGCTCCTCATCCGTGACGGGGACGGCACCAATCCCCACGAAACGGCGCGCCTGCTGGCGGAAGGTGTGGAGCATGTGCGGGCCGGCAAGGGGCCGGCGCTGGTCCACCTCACCGTGCCGCGCCTCAACAGCCACTCCGGTCCCGACAACCAGAAGGGCTATCGCACCGACGCGGAGATCGCCGAGGACTTCACGCGCGATCCCCTTCCCAGGCTGAAGGCATACCTGGTGCCGGCGCTGATGACGGCGCGGGCATGGGACGACATGGTGCGCGAGGTGGAGGAAGAGGTGCGCGTGGCGGTGGACGCGGCGCGGGCGCGTCCCGCGCCCCGTGCGGCCGAGGTGTCGCGCTTCGTCTACGGCGACGAGGAGGAGGCGGTAATGGGCGGCGTGCCGGCCGCGGAGCGGGCGCGGCTGCGCGGCACCGACTCGCCGGCAGGCGGCGGCACCGTGCTGCGCTTCCAGGAGGCGATCCGCCGCACGCTCGACGTGGAACTCGCCGCGAACCCGCGCGTGCTCGTCTTCGGCGAGGATGTCGGCCGGAAGGGCGGGGTGCACCTGGTGACCGAAGGGCTGCAGAAGAAGCACGGTGCGGCGCGCGTCTTCGACACCTCGCTGTCGGAGGAAGGGATCATCGGGCGCGCGTCGGGGATGGCGATTGCCGGGCTGATGCCGGTGACGGAGATCCAGTTCCGCAAGTACGCCGACCCCGCCACGGAACAGCTCAACAACCTCGGTACCATGAGGTGGCGCACGCGGAATCGTTTCGCGGCGCCGGTGGTAGTGCGCATGCCGGGCGGCTTCGGCAAGGATGTGGGCGACCCGTGGCACTCGCTGAGCGACGAGGTGCGGTTTGCGCATGCGTACGGCTGGCATGTGGCGATGCCCTCCAACGCCGCCGACGCGGTGGGCCTGCTCCGTGCCGCGATGCGCGGTATCGACCCGGCCATCTTCTTCGAGCATCGCTCGCTGCTGATGACGTCGGACGGCAGCGCGCCGTATCCTGGAGACGACTACGTGCTGCCCTTCGGCCAGGCGCGCGTGGTGCGCGAGGGCGAGGCCATCACCGTCGTGACGTGGGGGGCGATGGTGCACCGCTGCACGGAGGCCGCGGATCGCTTTGGCGATGCGGTGGAGTTGATCGACCTGCGCACCGTGGCCCCGTGGGACAAGGCGGCGGTGCTCGCGTCGGTGGAGAAGACCGGGCGCTGCCTCGTGGTGCACGAGGACAACCTGACCGCCGGCTTCGGCGCGGAGATTGCCGCGACGCTCGCGAGCGATGCCTTCTGGCATCTCGACGCGCCGGTGGAGCGGCTGGCGCCGGCGGACATCCCGGTGGCCTACCATACCGACTTGCTGAACGCGATCGTGCCGACCGTCGCGCGCATCGGCGAACGGATCGAGCGGCTGCTGGCGGTCTAACAACGCCAGCGGCGCGGGACCTCGGGAGGACCCGGCCGCCGGCTACCGCGCAGGTTGACAGGCGCTACGGAGACCGCGTGATCTGTCCGCGGACCTCTCCGCCCGCGAAGGCCGACGTGTGGACGTTGGCGTACGTCAGCCCGGCGAAGAGCAGCTTCTTCAGCGAGTCCCCGCTCACCGTGGCGGTGATCTGGGTGGCCGCCGTCAGCGTCGCCATCCCGTGCGCGGTGCCGGCGAGGACGCCGGTCGTGAAGGTCGCGCCAGGCCAGGTGGCGAAGTTGAGTGCCGCGCCCGCGTTTGCAGCGGCGGTGGCTGGACCGTGAATGTGCCCGCTGGTCACGGTCCCGGACAGGCCGCTGAATGTGACGTCGTAGATGAAGAGGTTGGTGACCGTATCGAGCGTGGCGGTGAACGAACCGGTGCCCGTGCTGGCGTTCGCGGGGATTTCATTCGCCCCGCTCAGCGTCGCCTTGAACGTCACCGTGTGACTCGCGGCGGGAGAGGCGGGGTCGTCGCCCTTGCAGGCAGCGGCGATGAGGAGGGCGGCAGCGAGGCTTGGTATGGCAAGTCGGCGAAGCGGGGGGCGCAGCATGTATGGATCCTCCGGGGGTAGGACAGAAAGCCGACGTCGGATGACGGTGGCCTAAAGAGGTACCCCGCTTCGGGTGTTTCTGTTACCGCGGGTTGGACGAGCGCGGCGGAGGATCAGGAGGCGCGCGGGGTGGCGGCGGGCTGCGGGGCGCTGCTGGAGCCTCAGATAGCCTTGAATTGCTCAAACGGCTGCGTGCACTCCTCGCACACCCAGAGCGCCTTGCACGCCGTGCTCCCGAAGTCGCTGCGCCGCGTCGTGCGCGGCGACTTGCAGAACGGGCAGCGGGGCCCGGTGCCGGCACGTTGGAGCGGCACCAGGTCGCCGACCGGATCGACGGCCCCGGGCGGCGCGATGCCATACGCCTCGAGCTTTGCCCTGGCCGTCTCGGGCATCCAGTCGGTGGTCCACGCCGGGCTGAACACGGTGGCCACCGTCACGCGGGGCGCCCCGCGGAGCAGCAGTGCATCACGAATGGACTCCTCGATCACGCGCATGGCCGGGCAGCCGCTGTAGGTGGGCGTGATCGTCACCGCGACGCTGCCGTCGTCACTGACGGTCGCGTCCCTGACGACGCCAAGCTCGACGACGGAGAGGACTGGCACCTCGGGGTCCTTCACGTCCTCGAGCCAGGCGAAGACCTGCTCGCGGGTCGTCACGGCACTCATGACGTGCTCACGGGCGGCTCTGCGTGACGGCACTCACCACTGCGCCCCCGGATGTGACCGCGCCACGATCTGCATCTCAGCCAGCAGGTGCCCCAGGTGCTCCGTGTGGCGGCCGTCACGTCCGCCGCGCTGCATCCACGGGTCGCTGGGCGCGCGCAGCGTGGCGCGGCGCAGCACGTCGTCCACCTGCGCGCGCCACGGGCCTGCGAGCAGCGAGACGTCTGCCGTGGTCCCGGCCGCCACCAGGTCTGCTTCGTCGGCCGGTTGCATGAACAGCTCACCCGTGTACGGCCAGAGCGCGTCCACCGCCTCCTGCGCGCGCCGGTGGCTCTCCTCGGTGCCATCGCCGAGCCGGATCACCCATTCACCGGCATGGCGCACGTGGTAGCGGCTTTCCTTCAGCGCCTTTGCCGCGATGCCGGCGAGCGTCTGGTCGGTGGACCGCGCCAGCGCGTCCCACTGGAGGACGCTGTAGAGCCCGTGGAAGAAATGCCGCACGATCGTGACGCCGAAGTCGCCCCTGGGCAGTTCGCACAGCAGCGCGTTCCGGAAGTCGGTCGCGTCGCGGAAGAATGCGAGCGCATCCTCGTTGCGGCCCGCACGTTCCACGGCGCCCGCGTGCTGGAGCACGAGGGTGGCCTGTCCGATGAGGTCGAGCGCGATGTTGGCGAGCGCGATGTCTTCTTCGAGGATGGGGGCGTGGCCGCACCACTCGGAGGTGCGATGGCCGAGGATCAGCCGGTCGTCGGCGATGCGCAGCAGCGCGGGCGCGAGGGCGGGGTGCGAGGCGCGCATCAAAATACCTTCACTCCCTTCGGCACCTTGTAGAACTGCGGGTGGCGGTAGGCCTTGTCGTTGGCGGGATCGAAGAACGGTCCCATATCCTCGGGCGTCGACGCCGTGATCGCCGCACTGGGCACCACCCACAGGTGTACGGCCTCGTTGCGGCGCGCATAGACGTCACGCGCATTCTGCAGCGCGTGCTCGGCGTCGGTGGCGTGCACGGATCCCGCGTGCTGGTGCGGTTCGCCGTCCTTGCCTTGCGTGAAGACTTCCCAGAGTGGCCAGGACCGTTCGGCGGTGCTCATTGGGGCAGATGGGAGAGGGGAGATGGGAGATGGCAGGCGGCGGACGTCCCTACGCTGTTGCGCCGTCGCCCAAGCGGGTCCACGTCTGTTGTCTCTCTGTTGTCTCTCTGTTGTCTCTCTGTTGTTTCTCTGCGAACGCCACTGCCGCGTCGCGCACCCATCTTCCCTCGGCGTGCGCGCGACGGCGCGCGTCGATGCGTTCGCCGTTGCACGGCCCGTTCCCCTTCACGACGCGCCAGAACTCGTCCCAGTCGATCGGCCCCGTCTCCCAGTTCCCCGTCGCCTCATTGTACTTCAGGTCGGGGTCCGGCACGGTGAGGTCGATGGCCTTCACCTGCGCCACCGTGAGGTTGATGAAGCGCTGCCGCAGCTCGTCGTTGCTCTTGCGCTTGATCCCCCAGCGCATCAGCTCGTCGCTGTTGGACGAGTCCTTGTCGTGCGGCCCGAACATCATGAGCGACGGCCACCACCAGCGGTTCAGCGACTCCTGCGCCATCGCCTTCTGCGCCGGCGTGCCGCGCGCAAGCGTCGCCATGATCTCGTAGCCCTGCTTCTTGTGGAAGTTCTCTTCCTTGCAGATGCGCACCATCGCGCGGGCGTACGGGCCGTACGACGCCTTGGCCAGCATCGTCTGGTTGACGATCGCCGCGCCGTCCACGAGCCAGCCGATGGCGCCCATGTCGGCCCAGCTCAGCGTCGGATAGTTGAAGATGCTGGAGTACTTCGCCTTGCCGTCGAGCAGCTGCTGCACGAGGTCCTGGCGGTCCACGCCGAGCGTTTCGGTGCCGCAGTAGATGTAGAGGCCGTGCCCGCCCTCGTCCTGCACCTTGGCCAGCAGGATCATCTTCCGGCGCAGCGATGGGGCGCGGGTGATCCAGTTCCCCTCGGGGAGCATGCCCACCACCTCGGAGTGCGCGTGCTGCGACATCATCCGGATGAGCTGCGCGCGATAGCGCTCCGGCATCCAGTCCTTGGGCTCGATGGACTCGTCCGCGGCGATGCGCGCCTCAAAGGCCGCAATTCGGGCGGAATCGTCGGCAACGGGGGGCATGGTCGTCATGCGGGGGGCCTCCTGGCAGTCCGGGCGCCCGCGGGAGCCGCGGGACGCTCCGACATCGTATCTTGGGTGACGTCCCAAGCTAGCGTGCGTTTCCCCCTTTTGGTATCACGACCTGCCCCGCCTTATGACCACCTCCCTGTTCTCAGACGATGGATCCGTGGATCTCCGCGTGAATGGGGGCATCGCGACCATTCGTTTCGGGCACCCCAAGAGCAACGCGCTGCCGGGGACGCTCCTCCGGTCGCTCGCCTCCACCATCGAGCACACCGGTACGCGCCACGACGTGCGGGTGATCGTGCTGCGCAGCGAAGGGAGCGGTGCGTTCTGCGCGGGGGCTTCGTTTGACGAACTCGCCGCCATCGACGACCCGGGGACGGGTCGCGAGTTCTTCCTCGGCTTTGCCCGCGTCATGCTCGCCATGGTCGGCGCCCCGATGCCCATCGTCACGGCCGTGCAGGGCAAGGTCGTGGGCGGCGGTGTGGGGGTGGTGGCGGCCTCCGACTATGCCATCGCGGTGGACAAGGCGTCGCTGAAGCTGAGCGAGCTGGCCGTCGGCATCGGCCCGTTCGTCGTGGGGCCGGTTATCGTGCACAAGATTGGACTGGGCGCGTACGGTGCGATGGCGCTCGACGCCGACTGGCGCGACGCGGCCTGGGCCGAGCGGCATGGGCTGTATGCGCACGTGGTGGCCGATCCGACCGCGCTCGATGTCGCGGTTGCCGCGCGCGCCCAGGCGCTCGCCGCCTCGAATCCCGACGCGGTGCGCGCCATCAAGCGCGTCCTGTGGGAGGGCACCGCCGACTGGGAGATACTGCTCGAGGAGCGCGCCGCGACATCCGGCGCCCTCGTGCTCAGTGAGTTCACGCGCGAGGCGATCCGGCAGTTCAAGAGGGGGTAGGGGAGGGGTGCAGGGGTTTAGCAGGAGGGAGTAGTGGAGAGAGGGGCGAGGGGGGAGGAGGCGATCGATCGCCTCCTCCCCCTCTCTCCGTCCTCCACTCCTCTCCCTCGACCAAGCCCCTGCACCCCTCCTCTCACCCACGAACTCCAAACACAACGTTTCTCTTGTGCGAGAAGATCAGCGACGTCTCCATGTGCGCCACTTCCGGACGCGTCGCGAAGGCTGACAGCGCAAAGTCCCGCAGGTGCCCGGCGTCGCGCACCGCGACGTGGACCAGATAGTCATTGGCGCCGGCGACGTGGAAGGCACCGCGCACCTCGGGCAGCGTCCCGACGTGCCGCTCGAACGCGGCAATCGCGGCGCGTGCGTGCTTCTCGAGGCGAATCGCGATCAGCGCCTCCAGCGTGACGCCGTGCACGCGCGGATCGACCTCGGCGTGATAGCCCAGCAGCGCGCCGCTCGATTCCAGGCGTCGCACACGCGCCAGGCAGCTCGACGGCGCGAGTCCCACCTTGGCGGCGAGCTCCTTGTTCGTTATCCGCGCATCGTGCTGCAGGTAGGCCAGAATGTCGCGGTCAATTCGGTCCAGCAACGACGGATCCGAGTGTTTCCGAATATTATGCGGCATTTCTTGGCCCTGTATATGGATAGTGCTAATATAGCACAGGAAATCAGAACAAGGAGCTGTCCATGGACAAGGCCTTCGCCACTCGCGCCGTCCACGCCGGGCGCCAGGACTTCATGAAGCTGGGCGTCCACGCCCCGCCGCTCGACTTCAGCTCCACATACCCGACGCCCGACCTCGACGTCGCCGCGCGCTCCTTTGACAGCCTCGTCTCAGGGGATCTCCCCATCGACGGGAGCTTCGTCTATCAGCGGCTGTTCAATCCGACGACCGATCGCTTCGAGCGCGCGCTGGCCGAACTCGAGGGAGCCGAGGATGCGGCCGCGTTCGCCTCAGGGATGGCGGCGTTCAGCGCGGTGCTGCTCGCCGCCAAGTCGCGCGGCACGCACGTCGTGGCGGTGCGACCGATTTACGGCACGGCCGACCATCTGCTGACGTCCGGCATGCTCGGCATGACCGTGACGTGGACGACGCAGGATGCCATCGCGGAGGCGCTGCGCCCCGACACGGCGCTGGTCGTCATTGAGACGCCCGCGAATCCGACGCTGGAACTCGTAGATATCGCCGCGGTCGTGCGGCAGGCGGGCTCGGTGCCCGTGATGGTGGATTCGACCTTCGCCACGCCCGTGCTGCAGCGCCCGCTCGCGCTCGGCGCGTCGCTGGTGCTGCACAGCGCCACCAAGTTCCTCGGGGGACACGGCGACTTGCTGGCGGGGGTGGTGGCCGGACCGCATGCGCTGGTGCGTGATATCAAGCACGTGCGCGCCGCCACCGGTGGGCTGCTGCATCCGCTCGCGTCGTACCTGCTGCACCGCGGGGTTCCGACCCTCGCACTGCGCGTCGAGCGCGCCCAGGCCACGGCCGTCGACCTCGCGTGGAAGCTGGCGAACGACCGGCGCGTCGCGGGCGTGCGGTTCCCGGCGCTTCCCGGGCAGGATCCGCGCGGCCTGCTCGGCCGCCAGATGCAGGGGCCGGGCAGCGTGATCTCCTTCGAGCTGGCCAGTGAGGATCCAGCCGTGCTGCGTCACTTCCTTGGCACGCTGGAACTCATCACGCCGGCGGTGAGCCTGGGCTCCACGGACTCCCTCATCCAGCCGCCGGCGGCGCTCACGCATCGCGTCGTGGAACAGGAGGCACGCGAGGCGGTAGGAGTGAGTCCGGGCCTGCTTCGCCTGAGCGTCGGCCTCGAGGATCCGCGCGATCTGTGGCGAGATCTCGACCACGCGCTCGCCGAAGTGGCGTCGCGCCTCGAACTCCGTGATTTGACGCCGGCACTGGCGCGCTGACGCGCCGGGAGGCAGGTTGCGAAGCGTTCTCAGGTAGCCGGGCCCTGTGGACATAGGGCTCGGCTGCGGTCAAATTACCTTGATGCCCCCCGCAGACGCGGCGAAATGCGCGGGGGCACCGCGACGAGATGGATCGTTGGTGTCGCCGCTGTCGCGGGCGGCCATGCAATTCGCTGCCGAGGAGCCTCATGACGGGTGCGGCACTTCCCCTGATCATTCAGGGAGGGATGGGCATTGCCGTTTCCAATTGGAAGCTGGCGAGTGCCGTGGCTGCCGCCGGGCAGTTGGGCGTCATCTCCGGAACGGCCCTCGATTCCGTCTTCGTGCGACGGCTGCAGGATGGAGATCCGGGCGGCGCCATCCGCCGGGCGCTGGCGAACTTCCCGAAGCCTGAAGTCGCGGCCGAGATCCTCCGGAAATACTTCAAGCCGGAGGGCCGAGCGCCCGACGAGCCCTACGCCTCGCTGCCCATGTACAAGCAGGCGGTGAGCAAGTTCCGTGAACAGGTGACGATCGCCGCCAATTACGTCGAGGTCTGGCTGGCGAAGGAAGGGCACAGCGGGCGGGTCGGTATCAACCTGCTGACCAAGGTGCAGATGCCCACGCTGCCGTCGCTGTACGGCGCGATGCTGGCCGGTGTGGATGTGGTGCTCATGGGCGCCGGCATTCCCCGCGAGATTCCCGGCGCGCTGGACGCGCTGGCGGTGCAGGCGCCGGCAGTGCTCAAGCTCGACGTGGATCAGGCCGCCGGACAGCAATTCACGCTGTCGTTCGACCCGGCGGAGCACGGCATGACCGACGTGGCGCTGACGCGTCCGCAGTTCTATGCCATCGTGTCGTCGCATACGCTCGCCACCAACCTGGCGCGGAAGGCGACCGGCAAGGTGGATGGCTTCATCGTCGAGGGCGCGACCGCGGGCGGGCACAACGCGCCGCCGCGCGGCGCGCTGCAGCTGAACGAGCGCGGCGAGCCGGTCTACGGTCCGCGGGACGAGTGCGACCTGGCGGCCATGCGTGAACTCGGCGTGCCGTTCTGGTTGGCGGGGAGTTTTGGCTCGCCAGACGGACTGCAGCAAGCGCTGCGGGAGGGCGCCGCCGGAATTCAGGTGGGCACGGCCTTCGCGTACAGCGATGAATCGGGCTTCACTGCTGAAGTGAAGCGACAGGTGCTGACGGACGTGGCGGAGGGGAAGGCGAGCATCTTCACCGATCCGCGCGCGTCGCCAACGGGCTTTCCGTTCAAGGTGGTCCGAACGCCGTCCATCGCGCAGCAGGATGACACGCGCGAGCGATGCTGCGACCTGGGCTACCTGCGCACGGCCGCGCTGCGCGAGGACGGCCGCCTCGTCTATCGCTGCTCGGCGGCGCCGGTGCGCGACTACACCAACTCCGGCGGCACCGAGGAGGATACGGTGGGTCGGCGTTGCCTGTGCAACGGGCTCATGGCGGTCATCGGGCTCGGTCAACTGCGAAAGAGCGGCACGGTGGAGCCGCCGATGATCACGAGCGGCGACTACGTGACGGAGCTCGCGCACGTCGCGCGCGGCCGCACGTCGTACACCGCGGCCGAGGTGCTGTCGTACCTGTTGGGCGAGTCGGCAGCCTCGTCGGGGCGCTTGGCGGAGGCGGCGGTCGCGACGACGGCGTAGCACCGCACCGCCGCCGCCGGCAGGCCTCGACCAACGGGAAACGAATCGCATGAAATACGAATGGACCGCGTCAATGGCCAGCGGCGATGCGGAGATCGACGCCGCACACCGGACGCTGATCGACGCCATCAATCGGCTGGATGAGGCCGTGGCGCGCGGCACCGAGGTGGCGGAGGTTCCGGGCATCCTGAGCTTCCTCGAGTCGTACGCCTGGCGGCACTTCTCGCACGAAGAGGAGTGTTTCATGCGTCATCAGTGCCCGGCGGCGGAGGCCAACCAGCAGGCGCACGCGGAGTTCGTGGCGCGCTTCACGCGCCTGCGCGATGACCTGATGCGGGATGGCGTCACGCCGGAGCGCGTGACGACGCTGCATCGGGCGCTCGGCGACTGGCTCGTCAACCATATCGCGGCGGTCGACACGACGCTTCGTCCCTGCCTGAAGTAGCGGCGTCGGCCACGCGGCCCGCCGCGTCGAGCTAACGCAGGGGGAGGGTGCGCTGTAGCCCTCAGGGAGAAACACCCGCGGGCTCGCCGGCGTATTCTGTATGGTTGCGTGCGGTCGAGCGTAAACCCAAGCGACCTGCCTGGGTACTAACGCATTGGTCGCTACGCCTCGCGCCACACTGGACCTTCACTGCTGACCACTCCCGATGCCCTTTCAGAGCGTCTGTCGTTTCATTGCCGCCGCGGCCGTGGCCGTCGCCTTCTGTCTCCCCGCCGGCGTCTCCGCGCAGGCGGTGGACGTCATCCGCGGACGGGTCATCGGTGAAGACTCGGTGGCGATCGCCGGCGCCCGCGTCCAGGCCGTCTCGCTGAGCGGCAACGTCACGCGCCGCGCGCTCACCGACAATAGCGGCCGGTTCACCATCACGTTCCCCAACGGGGACGGCGACTACATGGTGACCGTGCAGGCCATCGGGTTCTCGATGAAGCGCTTCCAGGTGAAGCGCACGGCGGACCAGGAAATCCTGATCGCCGACGCGAAGCTGTCGCGCACGATGACGGAACTCGAGGCGGTGCGCGTGACGCCCGGCGAACGCACGCGCGCGGTCCGCGACGACCGGCAGCCCGACATCTCGGGCACCGAGCGCAACGTGGCGGCGGCCAACGTGTCGGCCGGCGACGCCGGCAACATCGCCGCGATGGCGGCGTCGCTTCCCGGCGTGACGCTCGTTCCCGGGACGGCCGGTGATGCGTCGGGCTTCTCGGTGCTCGGCCTGACGCCCGACCAGAACGCGACGACGCTGAATGGCGGCTCCTTTGGCGGCGCCGACGTGCCGCGTGACGCGGGCGTGTCGAGTTCGCTGTCCACCAGCCCGTATGATGTGTCGCGCGGCGGCTTCAGCGGTGCGCAGTTCAACATCCGCTCGCCCAGCGGCAACAACTTCACGACACGCACGAATTCGCTGAACCTCGACGCGCCATCGCTCCAGTGGACCGACCGCGCCGCGCAGGCGCTGGGCCAGCAGTTCACCAACGTCTCGCTGGGCGGTCTGCTCTCGGGGCCGGTGAAGATCGACGAGGCGTTCTACAACTTCTCGTACCAGCTCGGACGCCGCGCCAACGACCTGCAGACGCTGCTCAATACGTCCTCGACGGGCCTCGTGACCAGCGGCATGAGCCCCGACTCCGCCGCGCGGCTGCTCAACATCCTGCGCGCCAAGGGCATCCCGCTCTCGCCGCGCTCGTCGGTGAGCAACCGCTACACGGACAATGGCTCCATCCTGGCGACGCTCAACCTGGCTCCGGTGGGCTCCCGCACCGGCGCGGCATACGCGCTCACCTTCAACGGGTCGGCCAACCGCAGTGCGCCGGTGGGCGGTTCCATCAGCGAGCTGCCGGGGCACAGCGGCGAGCGCACGGGCTACAATGGCGGCGTGCAGGGGCGGCACTCGGCCTACTTCGAGTCCGGACTGCTCTCGGGCTTCCTGTCCGAGACCAACATCACGCTCAGCGGCTCGCACAACGAGGGGAACCCGTACTACGACCTGCCGAGCGGGACCGTGCGGGTGACGTCCAGGCTGCCTGATGGCACGACCGGTGTGCGGCCCGTGCAGTTCGGCGGCAGTTCGTTCCTCGACAACGCGCAGGACAATTCGAGCATCGGGTTCATCAACACCCTGTCGTGGTTCTCACGGAACAACAAGCACCGCATCAAGATGTCCACCGAATTGCGCCGTGACGCGTTCGACCAGGACCAGACGACCAACCGACTGGGCTCGTTCAGCTACCTCTCGCTGGCCGACCTCGAGAACGGGCGGGCATCGTCCTTCTCGCGGCAGCTGTCGCCGCGCGTGCGAAGCGGGGCGCAGACGGTGGGGGCGATCTCCATCGGCGATGCCTGGCGCAAGTCGAACGACCTGCAGATCCAGTATGGCGTGCGCGTGGACGGCAACGCATTCAGTGCCGGGCCGACGGAGAACCCGGATCTCGCGCAGCGCTTCGGCGTGGACAACCGCTTCGCGCCGAACCACCTGTACGTGAGCCCGCGGCTCGGATTCTCCTGGCAGTATGGCGAAGGCGCGCAGATCCCCGGGTTTGAGGGCGCCATCCGCGGACCGCGCGCCGTGGTGCGCGGCGGCGTGGGCGTCTTCCAGAACTTGCCGCAGACGACGCTGCTCGGCTCGGCGCTCGACAACACCGGCCTCGCGTCGGCAGTGCAGCAGCTGAACTGCGTGGGCACCACTGTCCCGTCACAGGACTGGAACGGCTGGCTCACGAACCCGGCCTCCGTACCGGCGACGTGCGCTGATGGCTCCGTGACCTCGCCCTTTACCAACGTCGCGCCCAACGTGTCGTTCTTCGCCAAGGACTGGCAGGCGACGCGCAGCGTGCGCGGCAACCTGCAGTGGAACGGCCCGGTGGCCAACGGGCGCTACACGGCAAACGTGGACCTCACGTACTCGCGCAACCTGAACCAGCCCGGCAGCTACGACCTCAACTTCGCGGGGACGAGCCGTTTCACCCTCGCCGCTGAGGGAGGCCGTCCCGTCTACGTCCCCGTGGCGAGCATCGATCCCGTCTCGGGACTGTCGGCGCCACGGGCGTCGCGCTTGCACCCCGAGTACAACGCGGTGAACGAGTCGCGGTCGGACCTGCAGTCGGAGTCCAAGCAGCTCTCGGTGCGCCTGAGCCCGATGACGTTCAACTCGAAGCTCGGCTGGAACCTCGGCTATGTGTACGCTGACGTGCGTGAGCAGTACCGCGGCTTCCAGAGCACGACGGGCGACCCGCGGGCGGTGGCCTGGTCGCGGTCCGCGGCCGCGGCCAAGCACCAGCTCCAGTACTCGATCAACTACAACTTCTTCGACGCCGTGCGCGTGAACTGGTTCGGCAACGTGCGGGCCGGCACGTCGTACACGCCCGGCGTCGCCGGCGACGTCAACGGCGACGGGCTCTACAACGATCGCGCGTTCATTGCCGATCCGGCGACAGCCGGTGACGCCGCGCTCGCCAGCGCGATGCAGTCGCTCCTCAAGAGCGCGACCGGCGGGGCGAAGCGCTGCCTTGAGTCGCAACTCGGCCGCCTGGCCGATCGCAACAGCTGCCAGGGACCCTGGACGCACACCGCCTTCCTGAGCATCTCGTTCAACCCCATCAAGCTCCACCTCCCGCAGCGGGCGAACATCCAGTTCCAGGTGAGCAATCCCATCGGGGCCGCCGACCTGCTCGTGAACGGCGAGGAGAACCTCAAGGGGTGGGGGCAGACAGTGCAGCCCGACGCCACGCTGTTGTACGTACGGGGCTTCAACCCGCAGACGCAGCGCTATACGTACGAGGTGAACCAGCGCTTCGGCTCCACGAGGCCGTCGCAGACGATGATCCGCCAGCCGGTGACGGTGACGGCGATGATGCGCTTCGACCTCGGGCCGGCCCGCGAGCGGCAGCTGCTCACGCAGCAGCTCGATCGCGGGCGCCGGCTGGCGGGACAGAAGGCCTCGGAGTCGCAGCTCAACGCGATGTACGGCGCCGGCGGCGTCACCATCAATCCGCTGGCGATGATCCTGCGCCAAACCGACAGCCTCCGCCTCACCTCGGCGCAGGGCGACAGCCTGGCGACGATGAACCGCGCGTACCTGATCACGCTGAACCGCCTGTGGGCCCCGGTCATCAAGGAACTCGCCGGGCTGACGGACAACTACAGCCACGACCAGGCGTATGCGCTGTACAAGAAGACCCGCGAGGCGTCGGTGGATGAACTGATGAAGGTGGCGCCGCGCGTGAAGAGCGTCCTGACCCCCGCGCAGCGCCGCAAGCTGCCCGCGCTCGTGGCCGCGCATCTCGATCCCTGGTACCTGAAATCCATCCGCTCCGCGACGGTCGGCGGCACGGCGGGCGGACCGTTCATGTTCATGGGTGGCGGCATGGGCGGCCCGGCCGTCCAGGCCATCCACATCTCCCGCTGATGCCCACTGCTTTCAACTTCCCACGTGCAACCATGACTCTTCGCCTTCGTGCCTTGCTCGCCCTTGCGGTGATTGCCGCGCCGGCTGCGGCGCAGCAGCCGCTTCCGACGGTGCGCCCGCTCGGGCCCGTCACCCAGGTCTCACCGGCCGACCTCCTTGGTTCCGTCTCGGCGGTGCGGCCGCTGCCCGGCGGCGGCGCCATCGTCAACGACCTGACGCGCCGCCAGCTCATCGTGCTCGACGCCGACTTCAAGCTGAAGTCGGTCATCGCCGACACGACGCCGGCCACGGCCAACGGCTACAGCAGCCGCATCGCCGGGCTGGTGGCGTACAAGGGCGACTCGTCGCTCTTCATCGACCCGCAGTCGCTGTCGATGCTGGTCATCGACGGCAAGGGTGAGGTGGTGCGCGTGATGGCGGTGCCGCGGCCGCAGGACGCGACCTTCATGATCGGCGGGCCGTTCGGCACGCCCGGCGTGGACCCGCAGGGACGCATCGTGTATCGCGGGTTCGTGATGCCCAACATGCGCGGCATGAACATGAGCGGCCCGCCGCAGCCTGGGCAGCCGTTCCGCGCTCCGACGATGGCCGACACGGCGCCGGTCTTCCGCGTCAACCTCGCCACGCGCGCCCTCGACACCGCGACGTACTTCAAGATTCCCAGCACCCAGGTCAGCATGACGCAGGACGACCGCGGCGCGATGCGCATCAGCATGATGACCAATCCGATGCCGGTGGTGGACGATTGGGCGCTCATGCCCGACGGGCGCATCGCCGTGGTGCGCGGCAAGGACTACCACGTGGACTGGCTCAACACCGACGGCTCGTGGACCTCGTCGCCGAAGATCCCGTACAACTGGGAGCGGCTGGATGACGATGGCAAGGAGAAGTTCATCGACTCGGTGAAGGTGGAGGCCGAGAAGCAGCGCGAGGCAATGAACCGCGCCATGGTGAGCGGCGTCAACAACGCCAACGCGGCGATGGGCGGCGCGGCGGGGGGCCAGCCGGTGCGCATCGAGATGCGCATCGACGGCGGCGGTGGTGGCGGCGCGCGCCCGCCGCAGGGCGTACAGCAGATCACCGCGCCGACCATCAACTTCGTGAAGCCCAAGGACCTGCCCGACTACCGCCCGGCCTTCCGCCAGGGTGCGGCGCGCGCCGATGCCGACGGGAACCTCTGGGTGCGCACGACGCAGCCCACCGACGCCGGGCCGATCTACGACGTGATCAATGGCACGGGCGACCTGGTGGACCGCGTGAAGCTGCCGTTCGGCCGCGTGATTTCCGGCTTCGGGCCCGGAGTCGTGTACATGGGCGTGCAGGACGAGAAGGGGGCGCGGTTGGAGATGGCGCGCATCAAGTGACGATTGCGGATTGAGAGCTCGGATTGGGATCGCGATTGGGATTCACGATGATGATTGGGGATGACGACCGGCGATATCGCAATCGCCCGCTGTCATCCCCAATCCACATCGCCACCGCGCATCGCAGATCCCAATCCGAACTCCCAATCCTCAATCGTGCCGTGGCTTCGCTGGCCCCGTCTCCACGGGAAGCTCCGTTCTCGCCGACCAATCCTGGAAGGAACCATCGTAGAGGAGCACGCGGTGGCCGAGTGCGCGAGCCGCCGTCAGCATCGCCGTGGCCTGCTGGCCGATATGGCAGTAGCCGATGATCACGTCGCGCGGGCCCACGCCCGCGGCCGCGAACGCCGCGGCCAGTTCCGCGGGCGACTTCACGCGCAGTGACGCGTCGGTGAGCGTGGAGAACGGCACGCTGCGCGCGCCCGCGATGTGTCCGGCGCGATGTGGCGCGGACGGGCTGCCGCCGCTGCGCGACCCGTTGTAGAACGCCGTGTCGCGTGCGTCCACGATGGAAACGCCTGGCCTGCCGATCATCGACTGCACGTAGGCGGCGTCCACCACGAAGTTGCGGACGCGCAGCGGGGACAGCGCGCCGATGGCGGGCGTGGGCAGCTCGGTGGTGGTCGGATGGCCCGCCGCCGTCCACGCGTCCATGCCGCCGTCGAGAATGGACGCGTTGTCGCCAAGGCCGGCCCAAGCCAGCGTCAGGTGGACGCGCGTCGTCGGGCTCACCCAGTCCTTGCCGTAATACACCACGACGCGAGAGCTGTCGGCGATGCCAAGGGCCGCAAGTCGGGCGCGCAGCGTGTCGGCACCGGGCATTTCGAGCGCCAGCCCGCGGCCGGTGCGGTCGCCCACCGAGATATCGGCGAGGTTCACGAGGCGGGCGCCGGGGATATGCGCGGCCGGATACGCCGCGGGATCCCCGACATGCAACAGCACGAGGTTGGGGTCGCGCAGGTGCTGCGCCAGCCACTCGACGCTCACGAACAGCGCATTACGTGGATCAGGAAACGCGGGCTGGAGTGGCTGCGGCTCCTGCGACGAGGCGGGCAGCGGCGCAAACAGGGCGAGGGCGAGCAGCAGCAGCGGCAGGCGGCGCACGGGGAGTCTCTCGTGAACGTGATCCTCGAGTGTACCCACGCGCCCCGCGCACCGACAAGGTCCCGTCGCCGGTTGCCCTGAACACTGACCGGCCGTCGCCCGTAGATTGGCAGTCGGACAGGGCCTGCCGCCCTGTCGTGCCCACGTCACGAGAGGACTCCACGTGATCCGTCCCGGACATCTCTTCTGCCTCGTCTCCGCGTTCGCCGCCAGCGCCGGTGCGCTCTTCGCCCAGTCCCGACCTGCCGCGTCGAAGGCGGTGTGGGCCGACGAGGGGCCGGCGACGTGGGCGCCGCGAGCGACGTCCAGCGCGATTACCGCGAATGACCTGCGCACCAGGCTTTATGGCATCGCGGATGACTCCATGCGGGGCCGGCGCATCGGCGAACTCGGCAACTACAAGACCACGGCGTACATCGCGCGCGAGTTCAAGCGCCTGGGGCTGACGCCCGCGGGTGACCACGGCACCTATTTCCAGGTGCTGCCGTTCGGACCGCTGGGCTACGACAGCGCCGCTTCGACGCTGTCGGCGGGTGGCGCTGCGCTCGAGCGCAGCAGGGACTGGGTGCCCCTCGCGCCCAACGCCGCCGGACCCAACGGAGGACGCGCGAATCTCGCGGGCGTGCCCACGGTGTTCGCTGGCCGCTGGGGTGACACGGTGGCGCTCGACCCCGCGATGCTGCGCGGCAAGGTGGCGGTCTTCGTGACGCCGCCGCCGGCGCCGCGTCCGGCGCCGGCGCTGCTCCGCTGCGACTCGGTGCCCGACCGATTCGGCGCGCAGGCGGCGGCGCTCGTTGACGCGGCGACCCCGCGTCCGGCAGCGCGCCCGGCTCCCGCCGGCTTCGCGCGCGACACGCGCGCGCAGGCGGCCGGTGCGGTGGCCGTGCTGCTCATCAGCCAGGATGTGATTCCCTCCGTCACGGTGACGGCGGCGTGGACCAAGCGCGGCGCGATGCAGCCGGCACCGGCGGTCGCGACGGCGATCGCGGCGGGAGCGATCACCCGTCCGGCGGCCGCCCGGCTCTTTGGCAAGGGCGTGGACCAGTTGGGTGTCGGCGACGCGGGTCAGCCCGTCTCCGCGCAGTGGTCGTACGACTGGACGATGTCCGACACGCCGGCGCGCAACGTGGTGGCCATCAAGCCCGGCGCCGACCCGGCCCGCGCCGCGGAGTACGTGCTGATTGGGGCGCACAACGATCACATGGGGGCCACCGCCGCGGTGGACCACGACTCCCTGCGCGCGGTCAACCTCGTCACGCGCCGGCAGGGGGCCAACGATCCCGTGTGCCGCCCGACGGCCGATCAGCAGCGCCGCATCGACTCGCTCATCGCCCGCGCGCGCTCCATCCGTCCGGTGCGACGCGACACCATCATGAACGGCGCCGATGATGACGGCTCGGGCACCGTGGCCCTCCTCGAGATCGCCGAGCAATTCGCGGCCGAGCGGCCGGCCCGCTCCATCATCTTCGTCTCCCATCAGGGCGAGGAGGCGGGGATGCTGGGCTCCCGGTGGTTCGTCGAGCACCCCACCGTGCCCCTCAAGGCCATCGTGGCGGCGCACAACATCGACATGCTGGGCAAGGGGCGCGTGGAGGAGGTGAAGTTCGGCGGGCCCGCGAGCATCCAGACGCTGGGCGCGCGGCGGCTGTCACGGGAGTTCGGCGACGTGATCGACAGCGTCAACGCCGTGCGCGCCGAGGTGATGGCCATCGACAGGTCCTGGGACGTGACCGCCAACCCGATGAACCGCTTCTGCCGCAGCGACCAGGTGAACTACGTGGTGAACAACGTGCCGGTCACGTACTTCTCGCACGGGTACTCGCTCGACTACCACCAGCCCACCGACGAGCCCCAGTACATCGACTACGAGCACTCGGCCCGGTCCAGCCGCTTCATCCACGACATCATGATGGCGCTGGCGACGCGCAAGACGCGGCCGGTGATCAGCGGCAACGACCCGGCGTATCCGCGCTGCCGGTAGGCGTGGGAGCGACGAGGCGCGGCGTGTGCTGATCGACGCTTCTTCACCACGGAGCTCGCGAAGGTAGACGGAGGGCCACGGCGTACTGCAAACCGTTGGGGGAACCACGATGTGACACGCGATATTCGCGCGGCGATCGCCGTTCCCCCACGCCGTGGCAGTCCTCCGTGGCCCTCAGCCGTTCTCCGTGAACTCCGTGGTGAAAGAGCCCGGCGTATCGGCTCAGTCCCCGTCGCTCATGCCCGCAGCGATTGCCGCGCGCGCCGGTCTACTTGATCTTCGCGGCCGCCTTGAACTTGGCGCGGATGTTGAGGAGCGCGTCCGCCGAGTCGGCGTTCTTCTTGGCGATGTCCTCGAGCAGGGTCAGGGCGACGGCGTCGTCCTCAACCAGCGTCGGCTCGGGTCCGAGGCGATGGCCGAAGCCCGTGTGACGGCCTGGATCGATGACCATCTCGTTCTTCAGCGCGATGTCGTCCGCCCCGTAGCGAACGCGCACGACGCAGAACTTCTTGCCGGCCTTTTCCATGTATCCGAAGCACAGGCCGTCGGCGCTCGCCGGCCACGCGGGGATGTCGTGGACCTTGCCGTCGGTTCCCTCGAAGGAGGAGAACCCGGGGGTGACGCGGCCGAAGTTGCGCTCGAAGCCGCCGTGGTACATCAAGCAGTGTCGCATGGGAGGGGGGTATGGGTTGCCACAAACTTGCCGCACGGCGCGAAGGATGACAACCCGTCACCGCGACGGAGGTCGGACCGCAGGCAGGGCCCGACGTCCACCCACCCACTCCGCCCCCCACCCCGCCCGCCCCGCCATCGCCCCGATCGAGTAGCTTTCTCCGGTCGCTCCGCGATCTGCCGCGCACCAGGAGTTCCCGTGATACAACCTGCGATTGACGACGCGCTCCGTGCGCGCCTGCGCGACCTCTGCGCGGCGGGATGGGAGTTCTTCGAGCGGTTCGACCGCACGGTGCGCGAGCGCGGCTTCCACGCCTTCATCGCCTCGGAGTACGAGGTCGTCCAGGAAGCGCTCATCGCGCACCGTGCGCCGGGGCTCACCTTCATCGAGCTCGGCTCGGCGTCCGGCGTCATCACGATCATGGCCGACCTGCTCGGCTACAAGGCGTGCGGCATCGAGATCGACCACTCACTCGTGGCCACGGCGCGCGAGCTGGCCCAGCGCTTCGACTCGAAGGCGCGCTTCGTGTCCGGGAGCTTCTTCCCGGCGGGGTACAAGTACCGCGCCGCCGACGGCGAAGTGCGCACCGGCACGCTCGGCGAGGGCACGTCGGGCTACCTCGAGCTGGGACGCGCGCTCGACGACTTCGACGTGGTGTTCGGCTATCCGTGGGGCGGGGAGGAGCCGGTGCTGCTCGATCTCATGAAGCGGTACGGCAACCCCGAGTCGCTGCTGCTGATGCACAGCGTCAACGACGGGGTGTTGGCGTACCGCGGCGGCAAGCGGGTGTAGCGCCGGCCGCCGCCGGCAGCGGTGTAACCGCCGCGCCGCTACTTCAGCGGCGGCGGCACCCGCTTCTTCGTGGCCTGCTCGAACGCGTACGCCAGCTCGATGAGCCGCGGTTCGCTGCATGCCACACCCGTGAAGCTCACCCCGTACGGCGACGGCTTGGCGTCGAATCCCTGCGGGAAGGCCGGCGTCGGCGCGTTGGGGATCGTGCCGAAGGGCACGAGCACCGTGGGGTAGCCCGGTTTGGCGGCGATGCTGGCGCTCGAGGGTCCGGGGAAGAGCAGGGCGTCGAGCTTCTGCTCCGCCATCACCTGCGCGATGCCGCGCGTGCCGGCGAGCTCGACATCCTTGGCCCGGTCGGCCTCGTACTTCGCGCGGTCGACGATCGTGTCCTGCTCATCGGAGATGTCGAGCAGCGACTGGCCGTACTTGATGGCGCCGCGCGGCGCATTCTGCAGGTTGAAGTAGCGCAGGTCGGTGAGCGTCTTGATGGGCGTCGCGTTGCCGAGTGAATGGAGCCACGCGTTGAAGTCGCGCTTCATCCCGTACGCGAGCACCGTCGAGCAGCTGGCGTTGTGCCCCTTCCGCTGGCCGATGCTGCCGCACGTCCCCCAGAGCAGGAAGTTGTTCGACGAGTCGGTGGTCACGATGCTCGGGATGTTCGCCGAGTCGACGATGACCGCCCCTTCCTTGCGCAGGATCTCGATCACGTCCTTCATCATCGCGGCCTGCGTCGCGTCGAGTCCTCCGCGTGGGCGGCCGGCGCCGGCGACGGCGAGGGGCTCGTAGAACGACGCGCGCGGGATGCCGATGCGCGCGCCCTTGAGCGCGTCGCGCCTCAGGTGCGGGCGGTAATCACGGTTCGGCGGCGGCGTGCAGGTCTTTGTCGCCGGGTCATTGGGGTCGGGCTGCGCTCCTTCCATGGCGCCGAGCATGATGGCGGCGTCCTCAACGGTGCGCGCCATGGGTCCGGGCGTGTCCTGGTCGGCGGTGATCGGGATCACGCCGTAGCGACTGATGCGTCCCACCGTCGGCTTGATGCCGGCGAGCATGTTCTGGTTTGTCGGGCTCAGGATCGACCCCGACGTCTCGGTGCCGACGCTCGCCGCCCAGAAACTGGCGGCGGTGCCGATGCCCGAGCTGGAGCCGCCGGTGAAGAGCGCCGGACGTCCGTCATTGAAGCCGGCGCGCGGATCGGTGCGCGGATCGTATGGGTTCAACCCGTACCCGCCGAGCGCGCTGTAATTGGAGGGCATCGGCGTGGGACTGCCGGCCACCCAGTTGGCGAGTTCGGTCATCACGGTCTTCGCGATGATGATGGCGCCCGCGTCCTTCAGCAGCTTCGTGAGCGTGGCCTCGTACGGCGGCACGAGATCCTTGAACGCCAGCGCGCCGCCCGTGGTCGGCATGTTGGTGGTGTGGATGTTGTCCTTGAGCGCCACCGGGATGCCGTGCAGCGGGCCCCGCACCTTGCCCTGCGCCCGCTCGCGATCGAGGGCGTCCGCCTCGGCGAGCGCGGTCCGGCTCACGGTGAGCGTGGCGTTGACCTGCTTGTCGTACGTCGCGATGCGCGCCAGGTAGAGCAGCACGAGTTCGCGCGACGTCAGGCGTCCGTCGGTGAGCGCGGCCTGCAGCTGCGGGATGGTGGCCTCCACGACATCGAACGGCGCGCGTGCCGGCGGCGCGGCGGGGCGTCGCTGCGCGGGCACGGGCGAGGCGAGGACGGCGGTGAGCGTCACGAGGAGTGCGAGCGCGCGATGGGTCATGGCGGTGGCGGCGTGGGGGGAAGGCGGGGCGGGTAGGCAGAAAATGCAGCGTGCGAGCGGCGACGGAAAGGACGCGCCGATCGAACGGGGAGGCGGGGGTACGCGTCGCTGGGGCGCTTCGATCGGACGGGGAGGCCCTCGCTCAATTGTCGGGTCCGCGCGCGCGCTTGGCGCGCCCGCGGACCCGCCAGTATTCGCGAGAACCTCCCCGTCCGACCGGCGCGCGTGCGTCGGCGCGCTGCGCCGCTGCGTCCTGAAGTGCCCGTCCCCCGCGCTGCGCCGCTGCGCCACGAAGTGCCCGCCCCCCGCGCGCGCCTAGCGAACGACGGGCACAACCCAGCGTGCGCGCGCGGCGGGATCCCAGGTCGGCCGCTTCGCAGTACCCGCCACGTCGTTGGCGACGTAGAAGATCATGCGCACCGCGCGGGCGGCGGCGTCGGCGTTCAACAGCGCGACGGCATCGCGCGCCGTGTGCACGTCGCCGTGCGGACCGTTGAAGAAGAACAGACTGGGCACACCGAGCTTCGCGAAGCTGTACTGGTCCGACCGCGTGAAGTAGGTGCCGTTCCACGGGTCGTTCACGAGGCGCATCCCGACCTCCGGATGCGCAAGCGTCATGCGATCGGCGGCTTGGCCCAGGGTGCTGTAGGTCTTGCCCACCACGACGAGACTGTCCGTCGCATTGCGGCCAATCATGTCGATGTTCAGCACGGCGACGGCCTGCGACAGCGGCCGGGATGGTGACTTCGCGAAGTAGGCGCTGCCCCACAGGCCGCGCTCCTCGCCGGAGAAGAGGGCGAAGATGATGGTGCGCGCGGGTCGCCGCGGCAGCGCGGCGAACGCGCGGGCCAGCTGCAGCACGCCGACCGTGCCCGATCCGTTGTCATTGGCTCCGTTGCAGGTGGAATCGGCGCCGCTTGCCGCGCAGTTCTGTCCGCCACCGGTCACTCCGACCGCATCCATGTGCGCGGAGATGATGATGTACTCGGCGCGCAGCGTCGCGTCGCTTCCCTCGAGGATGCCGATGGTGTTCGGCGGGGTGGACGTCACGACGCCCTGCGGCGTGGTGACGGGGTAGCGCTGGATGAAACCACCCGCATCGCCGCCCGCAACGAGGCCGACGCTGCGGAATGACTCGGCAGCGAACGCCGCCGTGAGTTCCAGCTCGGGGCTCGGTGTGGCGCGGCCGCGCATGGAGTCATCCGCGATGATCCCCACGAGGCGCGCGAACTCCGCCGCGGTGATGGACTCGGCCGATTGCCGCAGGGCCAGCGCGTCGATCTGGAGTGAGGCGGGCGCGGTGGAGGGATCGGCGCACGCGACCGTGAGCCCGGCGGCCACCGCCGCCACGCATCGGGCCGCTCGGCCGAGGCCACGCACGCTGGACGCGATCATGGTTGGGAGAGCCCCGACGAAAAGCGCGCGCGAATGGCGTCGCTGACGCGCGTGAGTCGCCCGGTCTCCCGGTTGATGGGGCACCAGACGGTGCGCGCCCGCGCGAGCAGTTTGCGGTCGGCGGTGCGCACGATCTCCGTATGGCGCTCGAAGCGGTGCGAGTCCGCGGTCCCCACCCACGTGCGCGCGATGATGCCGTCGCCGGGGAGGGCGGGGAGCTTGTAGTCGATCTCATGGCGCACGGCGACCCACGCGACCTCGGACTGCTGCTCCGCGGAGGCGGCGGAGGACCAGTGTGCGATGGCGACGTCCTGCACCCAGCGCAGGTAGACGACGTTGTTCACGTGTCCCAACTCGTCGATGTCGTCCGGGACGATGACCCGGGGCAGCTCGAAGACCTCGTGGGACATCAGTAGAGGCGCTCCAGCCAGGCGACCGCATCGAAACCGGCGTCGAAGCTCAGCACGCTGTCGACGCCACGCCGCTTCATCACCGCGACATGCAGCGCGTCGCGCGCCGACATCTGCGCGCGGGTGGCCAGCACATCGCGCGCGTTGGTCACGTCGAGGGCCTCGACGGGGAAGACCTCGTCCACGAGGCCGAGGAGGACGTCGAGCGCCGGCTGGATGGCGTCGGGGCGGCGAATGGCCACGTAACGGTGCAGGATCTCCTGCATCACCTCGGCGCTGGTCACCAGGCGCTCGCCGCGGTTGATGCAGCGCTCCACGGCGGTGCGCGCCGCATCCTTGTTCGGATGCGGCGCGCC
>JACREJ010000015.1 GCA_016218305.1 Gemmatimonadota bacterium
AAACGCGAGGGGCGCCATCGCTGGCGCCCCTCGGCCCCGGCCTCACGGCCGTGCAGCGAGACTACTTGACGTTCTTGCTGGCGAACTTCGTGAGGTCGAACATCGAGGCCTGCGCCTTGCCGCCGAACAGCTTCTTCATCTTGTCGTCGGCGTTGATCATGCGGCGGTTCTTCTTGTCCTGCAGGCCGTTCTTCTTGATGTACGCCCAGAGCTTCTTGGTGAGCTCGGTGCGCGGCATCGGGTTGGCGCCGACGATCGCGGCGAGCGTCTCGTTCGGCGTCACCGGCTTCATGAACGCGGCATTCGGCTTGCGAGCGGTCTTCTTCTTGGCCGGCTTCTTCGCGGCCTTCTTCGCGGCCTTCTTCGCCGGCTTCTTCGCAGCCTTCTTCTTGGCAGCCATTCGTTTTTCTCCTGGAAAGGATGTTCTCGGTTGGCGCTCTCCCGGTAGAACACGCGCCCCGACGTCTCGAAAGTAAATTGTTTCCCTCTGAGCGCAATAGCGTTTCCCTCTGAAAACGGCCGGAATTTCGGCTGAGGGGTGCCGTCTCCCAGAGGGAAAACAGCCCAATCCGGGGCGCGCGCCCGCGCTCGCCGGGCGAATCCGGCCCCTCGCAGGCCCTGTTTCCAGAGGGAAAACGCGCCCTACGTCGCGCCGGAGCCCGTCCAGGTGCGCAACAGGTGCATCATGCGCAGGTCGGCGGAATCCGCTCCGGCGTCGTCGTCCGCCGGCTCGCCGTAATCGTGCGGCGTCTCGAGAATGCAGGGCACGGCCAGCGCGCGCGCGTCGGCCAGCAGCCACTGGAAGGGGGCCGCGCCGATGGCTCCCTCGCCCAGCAGGGCGTGGCGATCCTTGTTCGAGCCGAACGGGTGCTGGCTGTCGTTCAGGTGGAAGAACGCCGGCGGTTCGCCGATGACCCGTTCGAACCGGTCGAGAACCGCCTTCAGCGACGCCTCGCTCGAGGCGATGTCGTGCCCCGCCGCAAACAGGTGGCAGGTGTCGAGTCCGTACCCCGTGCGGTGGCGCAGGTCGGCCGGCACCTGCGCCAGCATCAGCGCGATCTCCTCCGGGGTGCGCCCCATGGTCTTCCCCGCCCCGGCCGTGTTCTCCACGAGGACCCGCGCCGTGCCCGGCACCGTCTCGACCGCATGCCGGATCGCCTCGCCCACCTGGATCGCCGCACGCTCCGGGTCACCCGTCCCCGCCGAGCCGGGATGGAAGCAGCATCCCAGGGCGCCGATCGCCTGCGTCCGCTCGAGCTCCTTGGTGAGGCCGGTACGGGCGCGGACGGCCTTCTCCTCCTCTGGCGAGGCGGTGTTCAGCACGTAGGCCGCGTGCACCAGCACGTCCCCGGGGACGATCCCACCCTCGGCCAGCGCCGCGTGAAAGCGGGCGGCCTTGTCGGCCTTCATTCCCGCCTTGTCGTTGTAGTAGGTGGGAACGGCCGTGAAGACCTGCAGGGTCGTCATGCCGGCCGACGCCGCGCGTCGAGCCGCCATTGCGATGCCCCCCGCGTCGCTCGGATGCGAGCCGAGCAGCCGCCTCACCGCACCTTGCCCGGGGCGGCGGCCCCGCCTTCGGCGCGCAGGTCCAGCATGCGCGCCTCATTCAGATACTCCACGGACGTCGCGCGCTCCTCGCGCTCGATCTCGCCCAGTCGCTTCACGACCTCTGCAATCCGGCGCGCCTGATCGGCGATCAGGCTGAGGGATTCCTTCACTTCCCCCTCACCCATGATCCCGCTCTGGATGAGCGAGGTATGCGTCAGGAGCGCGGCCAAGGGGTTGTTGATTTCATGGTGGAGCGCCAGCGTCGTTTCACCGATGCCCGCCAGGTACCGCGCGCGGCGCAGTTCCTCCTCGGCGGCCCGTCGCGCCCGGGAGAGCGCGATGCGGCGCTCAGCGATGCGCAGCCGCGCTTGCAGGTTGTCGGGGGTCACCGGCTTGGACATGTAGTCGTCCGCCCCGGCGTCGAGCACTGCCGTCAGGTCGTCGGCACGGTCGCGGGCGGTGACCATCAGCACGAAGGTGATTTCGCCTTCCGGGTGCGCACGGATCCGCCGGCAGACCTCGAGCCCGTCGAGCCCCGGCATCTGCCAGTCCAGAATGACCATCGGCGGCACCTCGCGCTCAAAAGCCGCCCACGCCTCGGTGCCGTCGCTCGCCGCAATCGGTTGGTGCCCGCATGCCCGCAGTACTTCCTCGAGCAACAGCCGCATGAGGGCGTCGTCATCAGCCAGAAGTACTCGCACGAGACCACGTGGTGGAGGTTGGGGGACAATTTGTACCGACATTCCCCTTGAAGCGAGGGGGACGGCCTTCTGGGCACTCCCGGGGCAGCCCGTGGGCGGCAATTCCGGGCACCGGACACCAGCGGCAGTGGGCGGTTATCTTTGGAAGGTTCCACCCAACCATACCGTTTGAGGCCTGTCTTCATGCATATCCCCGCCGCACCTGTGAACGGCATCCGCCGTGTCCCGCCCCCGGTCAACGAGCCGGTGAAGTCGTACGCCCCCGGCTCCCCCGAGAAAGCCGAGCTCAAGGCCCGCCTCGCCGCCATGTCCAAGGAGTGCGCCGACATTCCCGCCGTCATCGGCGGCAAGGAAGTGCGCACCGGCGACCTGGTGGACGTCCGCTCGCCGCACAACCATCAGCAGGTGATCGGCCGATTCCACCGGGCCACCAAGGAAGACGTCGCGGCGGCGATCAAGGCGGCCGGCGAGGCGCAGAAGGAGTGGGGGTCCTGGAAGTGGGAGGACCGCGCCGCGGTCATGCTGCGCGCCGGCGAACTGCTCGCGACCACGTGGCGCAGCACCATGAACGCCGCCACGATGCTCGGCCAGTCCAAGACCGTCTACCAGTCGGAAATCGACGCCGCCTGCGAAATGACGGATTTCTTCCGGTTCAACGTGCATTTCGCGCAGGAACTGTACACCGAGCAGCCCTTCTCCTCGCCCGGGATGTGGAACCAGACCGACTACCGGCCGCTGGAAGGGTTCGTCTACGCCGTGACGCCGTTCAACTTCACGGCCATCGGCGGCAACCTGCCGACGTCACCCGCCCTCATGGGCAACTCGGTGCTCTGGAAGCCGGCCAGCACCTCCATGCTCTCATCGTGGTACATGTTCCAGCTGCTGGTCGAGGCCGGACTGCCCCCGGGCGTCATCAACTTCGTCCCCGGCGAGTCCTCGGCCGTGTCGGCGATCGCGCTGTCGCACCCCGACCTTGCGGGCGTCCATTTCACCGGATCCACCGGTGTCTTCAATTCGATGTGGGAGACGATCGGCAAGAACATGAACCGCTACCGTTCCTACCCGCGCATCGTGGGTGAGACGGGCGGCAAGGACTTCATCGTGGCGCACCCGAGCGCCGACGCCAAGGCCGTGGCCGTAGCGATGGTGCGCGGCGCCTACGAGTACCAGGGCCAGAAGTGCTCGGCGGCGAGCCGCGCCTACATCCCGAAGTCGCTCTGGAAGGACGTCCTGCGGTACGCGCAGGAGATGATCGCCGACATCAAGATGGGTGACGTCGCCGATTTCCGGAATTTCATGGGCGCCGTCATCGACAAGAAGGCGTTCACGAGCATCACCGAGTACGTGACCGAGGCGCACAAGAGCGCCAAGGTGCTGGCGGGTGGGAAGTTCAACAGCGAGACGGGGTGGTTCATCGAGCCCACGCTCGTGCAGACCGACAATCCGTCCTACCGCCTCCTCTGCGAGGAGATCTTTGGCCCCGTGCTCACGGTGTACGTGTACGACGACGCCAAGTGGGCGGAGACGCTCCAGATCGTCGACCAGACGTCGCCGTACGCCCTCACCGGGGCCGTCTTCGCCCGCGAACGGCGAGCGGTGCTTGAGGCACACACGGCGCTGCGCAACGCTGCCGGCAACTTCTATGTCAACGACAAGCCCACCGGCGCCGTCGTCGGGCAGCAGCCGTTTGGCGGTGCCCGTGGCAGCGGCACGAATGACAAGGCCGGCTCGAAGCTGAACCTCATGCGGTGGGTCAGCGCGCGGACGATCAAGGAGACGTTCGTGCCGCCGACCGACTACAAGTACCCATTCATGGCCGAGGAGTAGGCGACGTTGCCCTCCATCCGCTACATCACCACCGACGTCTTCAGCGGCGTCCGGTTTGGCGGCAATCAGCTGGCCGTCATCCCGGACGCGAGCGGGATTCCGGAGGAACTCCTCCTCCCGATTTGCCGCGAGTTCAACTACTCCGAGACGACCTTCCTGTACCCGCCTGAACATCCCGGGCACACGCGACGCGTGCGCATCTTCACCCCGGGCGGTGAGGTGCCGTTTGCCGGGCATCCGACGGTGGGCACCGCCGTGGTGCTGGCCGCCACGGGGGCAATTCCGCTGAACGACGGGGAGACGCGCATCGTCCTCGAAGAGCAGGTGGGGCCGGTGCCGGTGGTGATTCGCTCGGTGCATGCGGGGGGCGGCTGGGCGCAGCTCTCGGCGGCCAAGCTTCCGGAGATCGGCCCGCCGGTGCCGTCGCGCAGCATGCTGGCCAAGATGCTGGGGCTCGGCACCGACGATGTCCTGGCGACGTCGGAACGCCCGCAGGCCGTCTCGTGCGGACTGCCGTTCCTCATCGTCCCGCTCGCGAGCGTCGCGGCGCTCAGCCGCGCGCGGGTGAACGTGGAGCGGTGGGAGGAGACGCTGGCCAACGCGTGGGCGTCCATGATCTGGGTGTACGCCGCCGACACCGAGGGCGGTGACCGTCACTATCGCGCCCGCATGTTCGCGCCGGGCATCAGCGTGCCGGAGGACCCGGCTACGGGCTCCGCGGCGGTGACGTTTGCGGGCTATCTCGCGGCGCGGGCGCGCACGCGCACCGGCACGCTGGCGTGGACCATCGATCAGGGCGTCGAGATGGGACGGCCGAGCCGTCTCGAGATCGAGGCCGACAAGGCCGATGGCGCAATCACGGCGCTGCGCGTGGGTGGAGAGGCAGTGCTGGTGAGCGAAGGGGTGATGACGCTCTAGGGGTGCGGGGGGCTTTCATCGCAGAGACACAGAGGAGCACAGAGGGCCACGAAGGACGGCAACTGCCACTTCTTGGGCGAACAACGAGCGCCACGCAGATCTCCGCGTGGCGCGATGTCTTTACCCAAGAAGTTGTCGTACTCTGTGGCCCTCCGTGCTCCTCTGTGTCTCTGTGATGAAGAAGGCGCAGGATACCAATCCGAGTACTAGGGCATGCGTTCCATCTCGCGCGACAGCCGACTGCTTCCGGTGTCAAAGGCCCGCATGCCCGTCTGCCACAGCACGCCCTGGTCGCGGCCGTTGCGCTTGGCGACGTAGAGCGCCTCGTCGGCGCGCGCCGTCAGGACGCGCACCACGTCGTCCACCGTCGCCTCGTCGGAGGCGATGCCAATGCTGATGCTGATGGGCATCTGACCGCGCACGCTGGTGAACGAGCGTGAGCGGAACGCCGCCAGAATGCGGTCGGACAGGTGCCTGGCTCCCACCTCGTCGGTGTCGGGCGCCAGGATGCTGAATTCCTCGCCTCCTAGCCGCGCCACCACGTCGCCGGCCCGGGCAATTTCGCGAATCAACTCGCCGATCTCCTTGATCGCCTCGTCGCCTGTCAGGTGCCCAAACTCGTCGTTGATGCGCTTGAAGTGGTCCACATCGAGCGCCAGCACGGCGACGCGCCACTTCGCACGAATGCCGCGCGACACTTCCCGCGCGGCCATCTGCTTGAACCCGCGGCGGTTGAAGCAGCCGCTGAGCGGGTCGGTGAGGATGATCGTCTCGAGGTGCCCGCGGAGGTCGTTGTAGGCGCGTCCGATCTGCGTGATGTAATCGGGGAACTTGTCGCGCCCATCCTCGTACGGCTGGTCGAAGTCACCCTCGCGCGCCCGATCGAACAGGTGCGTGAGCCGCTTCATGCGCACGCCCTGATGACCCAGCATCCAGGCGTATGCCAGGGAGCCGGCGGCGAACAGGCAGAAAGTCCACAGCGCCTCGGTGGGTCCGTTCAGCATCCCGGAGCGAGCCGCCATCATGACGATGGTCGTGAACGACACCGCCACGCTTCCGAGCATGAACAGCGTCGTGCGCCAGCCGAAGTACAACTGACTGAACTGCACCAGGAACATCGAGATGATGAGCGTGCGGTCGTATTGGCTGGGCGGCGTGAGCATCACCGCGCAAACGTGCACGGCCACGGCGTCCGCGACGAGTTGTGTGCGCACGAGGGCAGGCGAGGCCTCGCGCTGCGCATGCGCCTTCCAACGGATGAGGGCTGTCAGCGCGACGTACGTGGCCGCCGCTGCCACGAAGAGGACGTTCGCGTCCTCCACCCCGTACCGCTTGGCCCCGAGCGAGTCCGACGACACGATCTGCAACGCCCGCAGGAGAAGCGCGCCGCCGGTCAGGGCGATCGCGATCCCCATGCGATATGCACCCTGCCAGAGGAGAACCTCGGCACGGGCAGCAGCGTCGCGGTCGGCGTGGGTAGAGTGAGTCACGGCGTGGTGTCAGTATTGGCAACAGTCGTGCAAAGATTTGACACCATTTCTGGTTTTTGGCAACCCATCCGCCATTGGATCCCGTCTAGAAACGCGCCTCAATGCTGAGATCCACCCGCACTGCCTTCTGCGGCCAGAGCCCGCGCGCCACGTCCAGGCGGATCATCCCGTCCATCACCGATGCGCCAACGCCGACGCCACTCATCAAGCGCCCCGGCGCATGGAAGTTCTTCCGATCGCCGGCCCATCCTGCGTCTCCAAAGAGCACGGGCTTCACCACGCGACGCGACAGGGCCAGCTCGCCGCGTCCCATCCAGAAGGCGCTGCCGCTTATCGTCCCCGGACGGATGCCCCGCACCGAATGGAGACCGCCCAGTTGGAACGCGCGCTGCGCAGGTGCCGTGCCGGCGATGCCGCCGGCGGAGGCGGTGACCGCCATCTCCGCTCCGTACGGCAGGCCGTGCGAAACCGTGAGGTCGACGAGACCCCGCCCGTATTCGAAGTCGCCGGTCGCGCCCTCGGCGCGCACGTCCGCGTGAACGCGGAACCCGCGCGGGTCGAGCCCCCACCCTTTTTGGGTCCGCACCGCCGCGCCGTACTCCACGGCCTTGTCGGCGGTCACGTTGGGCAGCACGCGGCTGTCCTGCGCGCCGCGAAAGAGGGTAAAACGCGTTGTCCGCGGGGCGTTCCACTGCTGCTCCGCAAACAGCCGCCATTCCATGCGCCCGAAGCGCGGCGTCGTTCCCGACAACTCGCCGCCCCACGCGCGATAGTAATAGCCCTCGTCGCCCGCGTAGAGCAGCGAGGCCAACCCCGCACCAAACGACAGCGGCGCGCCAAAGTCGCTCGCGACGGCCAGTCGGCGGAAGATGGTGCCACGAATGGTGGACCGTCCGTTGCTGCGCTCGAGGTTCAGGTCGCCGTTCAGCTGGCGATCCGCCAGCGAGCCGCGCGCCCCGACGATGGCCGTGTAGCCGCGCCCGAGCGTCATGGACGCCTCCGCACCGGTGCTGAAGCCCTCGACGCGGTTGTAGCGGGTCTGGCCAAGCCCCCAGACGAGGACCGGCTTCTGCGGCATCCAACCGGCCTGCAGGTCGAAGCTCAGCGCCTTCTTGAGGTCGTCGATGTCGCTCGTGGCAAAGACCGACTCTCCCGATCCGAGGAGCGTCCCGACGAATTCGGGGGACGACGCCAGCTTGGTGCTGTCGCACGGCATCTGGACGGCCATCTGCAGCGCGCCGTTGTAGCGCGTCTGCATGCGCGTGTAGGTGCCGCTCGTCGCGCAGTCCAGCGCACGCTGCGCCCGTGCCGCCGAGTCGCGCGCCAGGCGGAAGTCCCGCAGCAGCGAGTCGCGCGTCGTCGAGTCCACCCCCGCCTTGCGCAGCGAATCGCGCACGGTGGCATAGCGCACGGCGGGCCGCGGGAAGGCGGGCAGCGAGTCGAGGCCGTTGACCGAGGCATAACGGAACTTCTGCTCCACCTGCACCGGCACGCGCATCATCCCCACCTGCGCACCCGCCTCGAGCACCTGCAGCTTGGGCATCCAGAAGCGCCCGTTGTACAGTCCATACTCGATGCTGATGGCGTCCACGCCCACCTTGAGCGGCGAGATGATCGGCCGCACCAGGCGCGGCACCTCCTTCATGTCCTCCTTCGTCTCGTCCATAGTCCAGACGTCGATCGGCACGCTCAGCCGATAGACGGCGCGCACGAGGTGTGCGGTGGACTGGTCGAACCAGAATGAGCCGACCGTGAGGTTCCACTTCGGCGCTCGCGCCTCCACGTGAATCTCGCGCAGCGTGATCCGGCTCTGGTCCGGCAGCGTCATGATCACCGAATCGCCCGTGGCATACGTGTAGTACGCCTCCGATCCCTCGGCAATGGGATGCACCAGCTCGCGCTCGTCCACCTCGGTCTTGGCCATCCCGCTTCCGATCCAGAGCTGCTCGCGCCCAGGGTAATACGGAATGGGTGGATCGTTCCCCATGCTCACGTTTTCGGCTTCCTGATCGTCTGGCGCGACGGGAAGCGCCGTGCGCGATCCCTTGACGTCCGCCCAGACGCCGCGCGTGCGATGCCACCGCACGTTGGCGATGTCCTCGTGTCGCATGATCACGCGCTCGCGGCCGAAGGCGCGCAGTCCCATGCCCACGGAGAAGCGCTGGTAGGTGCGCGCCTCGTAGCTGACCAGCAGCGAATCCTGCCTCAGGCGCGCGGCGCGGGCGCGCAGCAGCAACTCGCGCGCGGTGGCATCCTTGAACGCCGTGCGACGGTGCTCGTCGGTGACGGGAATCCGCCGCGGCGCCGCGCGGTCCTCGTCGTCATCGGAACTGCCGCCGATCTGGAACCCGAAGCTCACGTCACGCTCGTATCGCTTGGTCGTATCGGCCGCCGCCTTTGCCTTGGCACTGTCGGCGACCGGGCGCTTCTGCACGCCAGCCTGGACCTTCACCTGCAGGGCGGCGACAAAGACGAGCGGCATGACGTGCAGCAGCATGCGAGAACTCCCGGGGATGGCCGGTGTGGAGGACCATCAATTGGTACGCGCACGACGCGACTACGGTTTCGGTGCGGTGCCTGGCCCCTGTCCTGGCGCCGTCTGCGTCGTGCCGGGCTGCTGCCGGCGCTTGGCTGCCTCAATCGAATCACGGTGGATGCGATGACGCGCCTCCCGCGCCCGATTCGCACTGCGACGGTCGGCGGCGGCCTCGCGATCGAGCCGTGCGGCCTCCTGCATCAACACCAGCCCAAGCAGGGCCGGCGCGAGCAGGGCCAGCACGCCGCCTGGAAAGCGCGCCGGTTTCGACGGATCGCCCCCCATTCTCTGGAGGGCCTCCGGGAACCGCTTCTGCACCCAGACGGTGAGGACGATGATCGAGACACCGATGGTGGCGAGCACCAGCGGAAAGGCCGTTGTCAGCTTGAATACGTCGAACGCCAACCAGGCAAGGAACCCGAAGACGCCGAACAGCCCGACCACCAGCAGGATCCGGCGGCGCAGGATGACCGACGTCGTGATCAGGAGCAGCGAAACTGGCCCCAGGTAGCCGCGCAGCGAGTGGTCCACCTGGAAGAGCATCATGCACCCCCACCACGTGGCCACCGCCGTCGAATTCCAGAGCCAGAATCCGTAGTCTTCGCCGCGCCGGCGCTGGTCCACGGTGTACGCCGCGGCCGCCAGCACGCTGCCGATGATCACCCACCGCCAGCCCATGCCGGCGCCGTCAATCCCCGGTCCCGCGGCCCACTCGCGCAGTAGCCGCTCGGGCAGGGTGATGCCGACCACGGCGATCGGGATCATGAATGGAGCAAACGCCATCGTCCGCATGGCCACCAGCGCGGCGGCCACGGCGGCCAGTTCAATGGCCAGCGGCTGGCCCTGACAGACGGCGAACGGGTGGACCCGCTGTCGGCAGAGTCCCTCGAGCTCGGGCGTCCAGACCCCTGTCCACGCGAGCAACGCGTACATGGCGAGCGGCGCCATGCCCACCGCCAGCAGTGTGGCGACGCCACGCGCCGTCTCGAACCCCTCGCGCTTCAGGAAATGCGCGACGACCAGGAAGATGCCGGCGTACGCCATCGACAGCGCGAGCACTCCGCCATTGCCGAGCACCTTCCACCGGTCCACCATGAACCACCCGAAGGCGAACAGCACGACAATGGCGCCGAGGCCGTAGGCGATGGTGACGCCGTTGAAGGCACGTTCGGCTTCACCGTGTTCACCGGCCCGTGGCTCAGTCGCGCCGGCCAGGGCGACAAGCGCGGCCCGCTGCTCTGCGGAGATGATCCCGCGCTCCACACCGGACTGGAGCAGCTCGTGGATGGTCATGAGCCCCCCTGGGGCAGAGAAACAACAGAGAGACAACAGAGAGACAACAGAGAGACAACAGAGAGACAACAGAGATACAACAGACTTACTGCCTTCATCTTCGCTTGGCTACGCGCACCGTGCAATCGGGACGAGAATACGCTAATTCTCCTCTGTTGCCTCTCTGTTGTCTCTCTGTTGTTTCTCTGTTGTTTCTCTTTCTCACCTATGGATCTTCCACCAGAAGTATTCGCCCACCATTCCCATCGGCTTTCTGACTGGATCGCGACGTACTTGCGCGAGGTCGGCGAGTATGACGTGCTCTCCGGCGTCACGCCGGGGGCGATTCGCGCACAGCTTCCAAAGTCGCCGCCTGCCGCCGCCGAGTCGCTCGACGACATCATTGCGGACATCGACCGTGTCGTCATGCCGGGAGCCACGCACTGGAACCACCCGGGGTTCCTCGCCTACTTTGCCAACACGGCCTCCGTGCCGGGCATCTTGGGCGAGATGGTCACCGCCGCGCTGAACCTCAACGGCATGCTGTGGCGCACGTCACCGGTGGCCACGGAGCTCGAGCAGGTCGTCACCGACTGGCTGCGCCAGCTCTTTGGCATGGGGGACGGCTGGTTCGGCATGATCACCGACACGGCGTCCATCTCCACCATGTACGCGCTCGCCGCCGCGCGCGAACGCGACCCGGCGCTTGGCATCCGCCAGCGCGGCATGGCCGGGCGCTCCGACCTCCCGCGCCTGCGCATCTACTGCAGCGAACACGCGCACTCCTCGGTGGACAAGGCGGCGATGACCCTCGGCCTCGGCCTCGAGAACGTCGTGCACGTCGCGTGCGACGCCGACTTCCGCCTGCGTCCGGAGATGCTCCACCGCGCCATCCAGGCCGATCGCGCGCAGGGATTCCGCCCCCTCGCCGTCGTGGCCACCGCCGGCACGACGAGCATGACCAGCGTGGATCCGATCGGCGATATCGCCACCATCTGCCAGCGCGAGAGTCTCTGGCTGCATGTGGACGGCGCCTATGGCGGCGCGGCGATGGCCGTCCCCGAAATGCGGCCGCTCTTTGCCGGACTCGAGAAGGCCGATTCGCTGGTGGTGAACCCGCATAAATGGCTCTTCACGCCCATGGACTGCTCGGTGCTCTTCATCCGGCACCCCACGGTCCTGCGTCGCGCCTTCTCGCTGGTGGCCGAGTACCTGACCACGTCCGAGGGCGAGGACGCGATCAACTACATGGACTACGGCCTCCAGCTCGGACGCCGCTTCAGGGCGCTCAAGCTCTGGATGGTGATTCGCGCCTTCGGCAGCGACGGCATCGCCGAGCGCATCCGGCATCACTGCCGGCTGGCGCAGACGTTCGCGGGGTGGGTGCGCACCGCGGGCAACGGCTGGGCGGTGTGCGCCCCAGTCCCCTTCTCGACCGTCTGTTTCCGTCACGTCCCCGCCGGCGAGACCATCGAAGACGAGATCGCCAGCCACAACGCACTCATCATGACCCGGGTGAACGAGAGCGGCGACGTCTTCATCTCGCATACGAAGCTCGGCGACCAGTACGTCCTGCGGGTGGCCATCGGGAACCTCCGTACCTCCGAAGCGACCATTGCCAGGGCGTGGGATCTGCTGCGACAGGCTGCCAGCTGACTCCCGTCCCCCCGCACCACACCCGGTTCCCCTCCCCTGCACCACACCCTGCACCCTTCCGCAGCACCCTCTTAACTTTCGAATGCCTCGAGCGTCTTAGAAGGCGCAGGCACTCCCCCACCCGACAGGCCGCCTGCAACCTTCCCCGGGGTCGGCCGGGTTTTCAGGAGAACCTTGCAGATGAAGCTCAGGATTGCCGCTCTCTTCGCCGCTGTCGCCCTTGTCAACGCCTGCGACAACGCCACCACCGGCCCGAACGCGGCTCGCGAGGCCGCCTTGCTGCTCCAGTTCGATGCGCAGGCAACCATGGACTCGGCGACGCTGGTGCCGCGCGGCCCCGCGTACGAGAACGAAGGCCCGCCCGATTCACTCAAGCTGACCGACGCGCAGAAGGCGGCCATCAAGGCGCTCCATGATGCCTTTGCCGCTGCGCACAAGACGCAGTTCGACCAGCTCCGCGCCATCCGTGAGGAGGCCCGCGCCGCTATTCAGGCGGGCAAGACGCGCGAGCAGGTGCGGGCGATCCTCGAGAAGGGCCGGCCGATCATGGAGTCCATGAAGGCCGACTTCGACGCGATGCGCGCCGCAATCGTCGCGATTCTCACACCCGGGCAGCAGGCCTGGGCCGCCATGCACCGCCGCCAGGGCGGTGGCCCGATGGGTGGCCCGGCGCTCGGCGCTCACGGCGGCCCCATGGGCCCCGCCGCCGGCCCCATGGGTCCCGGCCGCCCGTAACGGTTGGCACAAGAGCGGGGAGTGAATAGCGAAGGGCCGGGAGAAATCCCGGCCCTTCCTTATCCCCTTCACCCCGCACCACACTCGGTTCCCTTCCCCTGCACCTCGCCCTGCACCCTTACCGTTTCCGGAGCTGCTCAGGGATCATGTACTCCTCCGTCGGCGGCCGCTTCGGGATGTTGAACATCCCCACCACCTTCCGCCGGATATCGTCCAGGATCTCGTACATCGTCGGGATGACGAGCAGCGTCAGCAGGGTGGACGTGATGGTGCCGCCGATGATCGCGCGCCCCAGGGGTGAGCGGAAGTCGGCTCCTTCGCCCGTGCCCATCGCCACCGGAATCATGCCCGCAATGAGCGCCATCGTGGTCATCATGATCGGCCGCAGGCGCACGCGCCCGGCCTCGATGATCGCCGCGCGCCGCTCCATCCCCTGCTCCTGACCCCACTTGGCGAAGTCGATGAGCAGGATGGCGTTCTTCGCCACGATGCCCATCAGCAGGATGACGCCGATCATCGACATGATGTTCAGCGTGTCCCCCGTGATCAGCAGCGCCAGCACGACCCCGATGAGCGAGAGCGGCAGCGACATCAGGATGGCGATCGGTTCGAGGAATGAGCCGAACTGCATCACGAGGATCAGGTACATCAGCAGCACGGCGAGCCCGAGCGCGGCCAGTACGCGCCCAAAGACCTCCTGTTGCTGCTCCACTTCGCCGCCTTCGGAGAAGCGCACGCCCGCAGGCGGCGTGTAGTCCTCGAGTGCCGTGGTGATGTCGCCGTTCACCTCACCCAGACTGCGCCCCTCGGCGTTGGCCTCCACCACGACCACGTTGTCGCGATTGAGGTGGCTGATGATGGCCGGACCCAGTCCCTGCCTGACCGTGGCAATCTGGCCGAGCGGCATCGTGACCGAACGCCCCGGCTCGCCAACCGAGATCGGCAGCTGCTCGATGTCGGCGGCGCGACGCCGCGACTCCGGCGACAGGCGCACGCGGACCTTTCGGTTCTCTCCCGATGGGTCCACCCAGTCGCCCGCGTCAATGCCCGCGAAGGCGGGACGCATCGCCTGCGCCACCTGCGCCACCGTGACGCCAAGCGAGCCGGCGAGTCCGCGGTTGATCTGCACCTCGAGCTCCGGCTTCTGTCCCCGGGTGCTCAGGTCCACGTCCACGGCACCGGGCACCGTCTGGACCAGCTTCATCACCGTGTCGGCCACCGTGGCCAGCAGCTTGGCGTCGTCGCCGCGGATCTCGAGCTGGATCTGCTTGCGCGCGCCGCCCATGCCGCCGGTGAAGACGGCCACCTTGGCACCGCCAATCGCCTTCACTTCGCGACGCAGGTATTCGCCGAACAGCTCCTGCGACAGGTCACGGTCCTTCTTGGGCACCATGCGCACGTACACCTGGCCCATGTCGCCGCCGCCCGCCGAGGAGCTGTGGGCGTCCATGGACGCCATGCCGCTGCCGATGGTGGTGAACGTGTAGCGCACCAGGTCGGTGCGGCTGCGCGCCACGCGCGCCGCTTCCTCGGTCTTCATCTTCGTGTACTCGACGTTCGATCCCGGCGGCGTCTGCACCGTCATGATGAGCTCAGACCGGTCCGATTGCGGCGTGAAGCCGAAGCCGCCGAACGCCGCCTGCAGCCAGACCGCACCGAGGAACGACACGGTGGCGATGGCCACCATGCCCATCCGGTGGTCGAGCGCCCATCCGATGACGCGCGTGTACTTCTCCGCCATCCGGTCGAACCAGCGGTTGAACCGCTCGAGGGCGCGGGCGATCGGGTTGCGCCGCTCGTGCGCCTCGGTCTGCGGGTCCGGCCAGTAGGCGCTGAGCATCGGGTCGAGCGAGAACGACACGAAGAGCGAGACGAGCACCGCGCACGCGATGGTCAGCGCGAACGGCTTGAACCACTGCCCCGCCACGCCCGGCATGAACGCGATCGGCACGAAGACCGCGACGATCGAGAAGGTCGTCGCCGTCACGGCGAGACCGATCTCGTTGGTTCCCTCGTGCGACGCCCGGAAATGGTCTTTCCCCATCTCGATGTGCCGCACGATGTTCTCTCGCACCACGATGGCGTCATCGATCAGGATGCCGATGGCCAGCGACAGGCCGAGCAGCGACATCGTATTGAGCGTGAAGCCGAACGCCCAGACGGCGATGAACGACGCGAGCACCGATACCGGCAGCGCCAGGCCGGTGATCACCGTCGAGCGCCACGAGTTGAGGAACAGGAAGACGACGAGCACCGTGAGGGCCGCCCCCTCGATGAGCGCGGCCTGCACGTTCGCGACGCTGCGCTCGACGCGGTCGCCGCTGTTCTGCACCACGTCAATCGTCGTCCCCTTCGGCAGGGTCTCCTTGATGCGCTCCACCGCGGCCAGCACCTTCTCGCTCACGTCGGTCGTGCTGTACCCCTTGGCCTTCTTCACGAGGATGCCCACGGCATCCTTGCCGTTGAAGAGCGCGGCCGTGGTGGGCTCCGCCGTGCCGTCCTTCGCGGTCGCCACCTCGCCGAGCCGGATCGCGCGGCCGCCGCGCTGGGCAACCACGATGTTCATGAAGTCCTCGGGCGACTCGAGCTTGCCCTTCAGCCGGATGGACCGGTCCTCGAGCGCGCCGCGCACCGACCCCACCGGCACGGCGAGGTTCTGCTGCTGCAGCGCGAGCACGAGCTGTCCCACGCTGACGTTCATCTGCTTCATCGCGTCCGGACGGATCTCCACCGTCAGCTCGCGCTGCACGCCGCCCAGCACGTTGGCCTCGGCCACGCCGCTGATGCCGCGCAGTTCCCGCGTGATCCCCGGGTCGGCGATGCGCGTCAGCTCGGGCGCGGTGAGCACCGTCGAGTTGAGCGAGAGCTGCACGATGGGCAGGTCCTGCGGGTCGAACCGGCTGAGTACCGGCTCCTTCATCTCCAGCGGGAGGTCGCTGCGGATGGTCGAGATCTTGTCGCGGATATCCTGCGACGCCTGCTGCAGGTCCTTCTCGAAGACAAACATCACCGTGATGTTGGCGAAGCCGTCCTGCGCCGTGCCATTGATCTTGTCCACGCCGCTGATGCCGCTCACCGCCTCTTCGACGCGCTCGAGCACTTCCCGCTCGACCACGTCAGGAGACGCGCCCGGATAGGCGATGGCGACATTGATGATCGGCTGCGCGATGTCGGGGAACTCGTCGGTGTCGATCTGCCAGAGCGAGAACAGCCCGAACACCACCAGCGCCACCATCGAGACGATGGTGACGATGGGGCGCTTGATGGCGAAATCGGAAATGAACACGTGGCGGCTCCCTTAGCGCTTGGCGGTGTCGGACGGCACGCTGACCTTGATCGGCGTCCCCGGCGTGATGCCCAGCGCCGCACCCACCAGCAGCGTGTCGCCGCGGGCGACGCCCGCCGTGATCTCCACGCGCTCCGTGGCGTCATCGCGCACGCCGAGCGTGACCTCCACCCGCTCCACCTTGCCGCCCTTGAGCCGCGCCACCACCGGACGGATGCCGCGCAGGTCCACCGCCGCCTGCGGCGCGGTGAGTGCCTCGCGCACGGTGCTGCTCACGCGCCCCTCGGCGAAGAGCCCCGCCACCAGTCCCGAGCCGGCATTGGGAATGCGCGCGATCACGCGCACCTGCCGCGTCGTCGGGTCGGCGCTCGGCGCAATGTGCGAGATGGTGCCCGTAAAACGGCGATCCGGGTAACCCGTGACGGAGAACGTCACCGGCGCCCCGCGCCGCACCGCGCCGAGCTGCGATGCCGGGATGTTCGCCTCGAGCCGCATCGTGGCCGGATCCACTACGGTAAAGAGCGGCGCGCCGGGGGCTACGATGTCTCCCGCATTCACCGTGCGCTCGGCGACGATGCCGGCGTATGGCGCCTTCACCACCGTTGCATCCCTGAGCTTCTGGGCTTGCGCGAGCCGCGCCTTTGCATCCTCGAGCTGCGCCTGCGACGCCAGGTTCGCGCGGCGCGCGTTCTCGGTGTCGCGGTCGGCAATGGCGCCCACGGCGCTGAGCTTCGTCGCACGCTCGAGCTCGCGCGTGGCGATGTCCGCCGCGAGTTCGGCCTGCGTCACGCCGCAGCGCGCACCCAGCAAGGCATCGACGATGGCTCGATCGTCGATGCGAGCCAACGGCTCGCCTGCGCCGACGCGATCGCCGGGCTCGTGCAGGATGGCCAACACCTGCCCACTGACCTCGGCGCGAATCGCGGCCGTGCGTTCGGCGACCAACGTGCCGCTCAGCGCCGGGCCGGTGGAGAGCATCGACAGTTCGGTCACGGTCACCGCCTCCGGGCCGATGAGCACCACGGTGGCGGCGCTGTTGGCAGCCGCAGGCTTACGGCCACATGCCGCGAGCAGGACCAGCGCCGTGACGACGAACAGATGGCGAATGGACATCTTCTTGAGGTGCAGGGGAAGGGTGCAGGGTGTGGTGCGGAGAATGGGTGCCGGGTGTGGTGCGGAGGGATGAGGAGTCATTCGCGCATTCCTCCCGTCGCCATTCCCGCTGCGGGCATTCCCGCGATGGGCAGGTCGCGCAGCAGGGCGAGACGCAGTCTGGCGAGCTCGAAGTCGCGCGCCGCGTTCACCCGGTTGATGCGCGCCTGCTGCAGCTGCGTGCGGCTCTGGTCGAGTTCGAGCTGGGTACTGATGCCTTCCTCGTAGCGCACCTCGGCAATCTGGTACGCCTTGGCGGCCTGCTCATCGGTGCCGACGCTCGCCGCGTAGGCGGCCTGCGCCTGCTCGTACTGGTTGATGCTCACGCGGGCGTCGAGTTCCGCCGCCTCGCGCGCCTGCTGCAGGCGCTGCTGCGCCTCGGCGTAGTTGGCCTGGGCCACCAGCTTCTCACCCTTCAGGCGTCCGCTCGTCCAGACCGGGAAGCTGAAGCCCGCCGTCGCCGTCCAGTTGGGGTAGAACTGCGCGAACGAGCTCGGCAGGACTGTGCCGTCGCGCGGGTAGCCGAACCGCTGGTAGGTGCTGGTCACCTGGAAGCTCGGCAGGCGCTGCCAGTTGGCGGCGCGCAGCGCATAACGCTGCGCCTCGAGCGCGTCGGCCGCCTGTCGCACCGCGGCGCGGTGATCCACCGCGGTGTCGGGCGTGGCGCTCGCGTTCGCTCGCGGCAGTGAAATGGGCGCCGACAGCACGGTGGCTGCGGTCTGGGCCATGGCCTGGTCGGCGGTGAGGTCGTCGCGCACCGACGTTGTGAGCGTCATCGGCCCGGAGAGCGAGAGGCCGAGCATCTGCCGCAGGTGCATGTACGCGATGGTGCGGTTGGAGCGGGCCTGGATGGCCTGCGGCCGCGCGTTGTCGCGCGTCACGCGGGCGCGCAGCAGGTCGAACTCGGAGCTTGTCCCCACCTGGCGCGCCAGTGTGGTCTGGTTGAGTGCGCGCTCCGCCTGCGCCAGCGCGCTGTCGGCAATCGCCGACATGCGATCCGCGGCGACGGCGCTGTAGTACGCCTGCGCCACGTCAATGACGAGCTGGGCGCGCGCCGTCGAGACGCCGGCGATGGCGGCGCGTTCCACGGCATCGGCGCCCTTGTTGAGGGCCGTCAGCTTGCCGGCGGTGAAGATGTTCTGGCTGAACTGGAGGCCCAGTGTCACGGTGCTGGGCGCCGCAAAGATCTTGGCGAGCGGCGAGCTGGCCAGGTCGCTGCCTCCGCTGCTCGTGGTGTCCGGCGGGCCGCCGCTGCCGCTGTCGGAGCTTCCGGCGCTTTTGCTGATCGCCTGGAACTGGCTCTGGAGCGTGCGTTGATAACCGGCGGTGCCGTTGAGCTGCGGCATGAGCTGGGCGCGGGCCTGGTAACGCTGGCCCTGTGCGCGCTGCAGGCCGGCCTCGGCGATCTTGAGCGCCTCACTGCGCTGCTCCGCGAGCGTCAGGGCATCGGCCAGCGAGAGCTGGGCCGGCGCGGCGGTGCTGCGCTGTGCGCGGGCCGGCGCGGGCAACGCCAGTGAGGCGACAATCCCGGCGCCTGCTAGCAGGCGCACAGCGCTATGAAGTGAACGGGTCATGGCGTGTCTGTTCATGTGAGAGGCCACGGGTCAGGCGCCGCGCTTGACGCGCGTGCCGGCCGCCTTGCGACGCGCGGCTGCGGGCTTTGCCACGTAGCCGATGGCGTCGAGCGTCAGGTTCACATAGACCGCCGGGACCTGCTTGGCTGGCGGCAGCGCGTCGGGCATCATGTCCCGCCCCATCGCGTCGGCGAAGAGCGCGCCCAGCAACATGGCGGCAGCATTGAGCGGGCTCGCGTCCTTGCTGGCGCGTCCCATTTCGACGAGGCGCGTCAGATACACGCGCAGGCGGGTGTACCCGCCGCGCGGGCCCTGCGCCATGCAGCGGCACAGTTCCGGACGCTCCACCAGCTCACTCATCCCCTGGCGGATGGACCGCCGGTGGGTGAGCAGGTGTTGATATTCGGCAGTCGCCCAGGTGGTGAGTTCCGCCCGCGCGTCCCCCGGCGTGTCCGGGAGCTGCAGGATGTCGCGTTCGTACACGCGAGTGCGGATCGCCTCGCCGAGGAGCGCGTCCTTGGAGCCGAAGATCCGGAAGAGCGTGACTTCGTTGACGTCGGCCGCGTCGGCGATGAGCCGCGTGGTGGAGCCGCGGAAGCCGTGCTCGGCGAAGACTCGCGCCGCGGCGTCGAGGATCTGGTCGCGTGTGGGTGCAGTCATGGGCGTTGGATTGCAAGCAAGTACTTGCATGAAAGCAAGCAATTACTTGCAACCAACGCAAGGGGGTGGGCGGTGGTTCCCGCGGCCCGGCTACTCAGCCCCCCGCCACCACCGGTCCAGCGCCACCGCGCCGAGCGCGGCGACCCACGCGATCGCCGCCGACGCCAGTTCCAGCCACCCCGGCCCGCGCATCCCCACGAGCAACGCGACGAGTTCCAGCATCACGAGATAGGCCGCCGGGATCGTCCACGGCGCGGTGCCCGCCATCAACGCGGCCAGCACCACGAACGCCACCGTCCCGGCGACCCGCAGCACGGTCGGTCGATATGCCGTGAACGGCCAGACGGGCCACATCCACTCGCTCGCGCGCGTCGGTGTCCACACGCCGTCGCCCTGGTGTTCGATGCGCGGATCGACGCGCAGGACGAACGCAGAATCCGCGGAATCGGCCAGTGCACAGGCCGCCCGCAGCGGCTGCCGCAGCTTGAGCCACGCCCCGATCGTCGATTCGAAGATCAGCAGGACGCAATCGTTGCGCGCCAGCGGTCTGCCAGACGCGTGGCTCTGAACGCGTGCGTACGTTTCTTCCTTCGCGCCAACCACGCGCGCGTACTTCTTGCCTTCCTGCGCCGTGTTCGGCACTTCGAAGCAGATGGTCGATGTCGGTGACTCCGCCGGGCAGCGCACCCGCCGCATGGCCTTCCATGCGCCGTCGCCGTCACCGCGCACCGGCGGCGTCGGCCACATCGTGTTGAGCACGTGCAGGCTCATGAAGCCGGCAAGCGCGAGGAGGGCGACCTCGAGGCGCGCCAGGCGCACGAGCCACGCCAGCAGTGCGTTCCGCGGCGGTGTGTGGTGACCGCTCGGGGCGCCTTTCGCGCCGACCCCCGCGGCCAGCCACCAGCCAAGTGCCGCTCCTGATGTGTTGAGGAGGATGTCCGATGCCTGGCTCGTGCGCCCAGCCACCCACTGCTGGGCAAACTCGATGCCCCCGCTCAGCAGGGCACCGGCCAGCGCCGTGCGCCAGAAACTCCATCGCCCCCGGCTGGCGATCCATCCCATCGGCAGGAACAGCACGACGTTCTGCACGTAGTCCACGCCGGCCATCGTCTCGGCGAAGAATCCCCAGAACGGCACGGGGTGCCCGTACCCGATGACGCGCAGCGTCTCGTACAGCGTCACCGCCAGCCAGAGTACGGCGGCGGCGCGCGTCACCGTCGCCCGCGCGTTCAGTGTCATGGTGGATGAAGATCGGGCGCGGGGCAGAGGCGCGCAACGCGCGTGATTCGCGCGCTTGGCGCGATTCAACTACGGACAGGTGAATCCGCTGAAGACCCCGCCAGATGCCACCGAGCAGGTGGACTTGTTGAAGCTGCCGGCATTGGTGGTGTTCGACGACGCGCCCAGTGACACCGCGCCGCCGACCGTCAGGAAATGTCCCGAGTTGATCGTGAACCGGCCGAGATTCGTGAAGCTGCCGAGCACGTACACGCCCCCCGACGTCGCCACGCCGGCGACGCTGGCATTCGTGATCTCGACGTTCATGAATGCCGTTTGGCCCGACGTCGGATAGTAGACGGCAATGCCCTGCGCCCCGCTGCCGCTGAAGCGCGTCAGGTGCGTGCCAACGGCCCGGAAGCTCTGTCCGCAGCAGGCACTCGTTGCGCTGAAGTTCCCCTTGAGATCGAGTGTCCCCGCCGTAAACCAGGTGTCACCAATGTCGCCGCCGGGATTGAAGTCGGCGTTGCCGCCCACGGCGAACACGGCCGCCGCGTTCACCATCTTCACGCGCGAGCCGGAGTACATCCCGTAGGACCCGGTCACCGTCAGGCCATTACCTTCCAGGTCGAGCACGGCACCGCTATGCGTCGTGAGGTTCGACGGCAGGTTGACGGCCGTCTGCGGCAAGGTGACCGTCATCGTGCCCGCGATCTGCACTTCGCCGGGACCGATGCCCCCGATGAGCGGGAAGACGGCGCCGCCGCCGTTGAGTTGCGTATAGCCGAGACCGCTCAGATCAGTGCTCGCCCCGGCGCTCAACTGCCCGCCGTGGTAGATCGTGCCACCCGTCACCTTCGACGTGCCCGTCACCGTCACCGTCCCGTGCACCCGCATGTTGTTCGCCAGCGTCACCGTGTTGTTGCCCGTGAACTCCACGTTGCCGAACGTGCTGCGCCCCCAGTTGTCGGTGTAGTAGAAGTTCACCGTCTGCGGCCCGCTGCCGCTGAAGCGCGTCACGTGCGCCCCCACCGCGCGGAAGCTCTGCGCGCAGCAGGCGCTGGTCGCCGTCAGGTTCCCCTTCAGCTCCAAGAGGCCATCGGTCATCCACGTGTCGCCAAGGTCGCCGCCGGGGTTGGAATCGTAGGTGCCGTTCACCGTGAAGTGCGCCGCGGCATTGATCATCTTCACGCGCGAGCCGGAATACATCCCATAGTTGCCGGTCACGGTGAGCGCCTTGCCCTCCAGGTCGAGTACGGTGCCGCTGTGCGTCGTCAGGTTCGACGGCAAGGTCACCGCCGCCTGCGGCAAGGTGACCGTCATCGCGCCCGCGACCTGCACTTCGCCGGGACCGACGCCGCCGATGAGCGGGAAGACGGCACCGCCGCCGTTGAGCTGCGTGTAGCCGAGACCGCCGAGATCGGTGCTCGCCCCAGCGGTCAGCTGCCCACCGTGGAAGAGCGTCCCGCCAACGACCTTGGACGTTCCCGTCACTGTCACCGTCCCGTGCACCCGCATGTTGTTTGCCAGCGTCACCGTGTTGTTGCCGGTGAACTCCACGTTGCCGAACGTGCTGCGCCCCCAGTTGTCGGTGTAGTAGAAGTTCACCGTCTGCGGCCCGCTGCCGCTGAAGCGCGTCACGTGCGCCCCCACCGCGCGGAAGCTCTGTGAACAGCAGGCGGATGTCGCCGTGAGGTTTCCCTTCAGCTCCAGCAGGCCGGCGGTCATCCAGGTGTCGCCAAGGTCACCGCCGGGGTTCGAGTCGTAGGTGCCGTTCACGGTGAAGTGCGCCGCAGCGTCGATCATCTTCACGCGCGAGCCGGAGTACATCCCGAAATTGCCCGTGACCGTCAGCGCCTTGCCTTCCAGGTCGAGTACCGTGCCGCTGTGCGTCGTCAGGTTCGTCGGCAGCATCACTGTGGCCTGCGGCAGCGTCACCGTCATCGCGCCCGCGATCTGCACCTCGCCCGGCCCCACCCCCGCGATCAGCGGGAAGACCACCCCGCCGCCGTTGAGCTGCGTGTACCCGAGGCCGCTCAAGTCGCTCCCGGCGCTCGTGGTAAGTTGTCCGCCGTGGTAGATGATTCCGCCCACCACCTTTGAGGTCCCGGTCACCGTCACCGCGCCGTGCACCCGCATGTTGTTCGCGAGCGTCACCGTGTTGTTGCCGGTGAACTCCACGTTGCCGAACGTGCTGCGCCCCCAGTGGTCGGTGTAGTAGAAGTTCACCGTCTGCGCCGCGCTGCCGCTGAAGCGCGTCACGTGCGCCCCCACGGCGCGGAAGCTCTGTGAGCAGCAGGCGGATGTCGCCGTGAGGTTCCCCTTCAGCTCCAGCACGCCATCGGTCATCCACGTGTCGCCGATGTCGCCGCCGGGGTTGGAATCGTAGTCGCCGTTCACGGTCAGGCGCCCGCCGGCGGCGATCATCTTGATGCGTGCACCGCTATACATGCCGGCATTACCGGTCACGGTCACAGTGGCCGTGCCGACATCGAAGACCGATCCGCCTTGCACGACGAGACCGCCGGCAATCGTCCCTGCCCCCTCGGGGGTAACCGTCGCGCCGCAGTCGACGACCATCGTGACGCTCGCACCGGCGAAGGGGTGCGTTCCGCCGCAGAAGTACACGTGCCCCGTGGACGCGCTCATCGTCGCGCCCGTCGCCCGCAGCGCGCCGCTCAGCGCCAACTGCGACACCCCGACGTCGAGCGTCGCGCCTGCGGCGAGCGTGAGATCTGCCACGCTCACATTGCCGCCCAGCGCCGGGTTGAACGGCTGCCCCGCGGGAATGAACACCTTGTTCCCCGACCCCGGCACGACGGCTGGGCTCCAGTTCGCTGCCGTTGCCCAGCTCGCACTCGTTGTTCCGTTCCAGATGGCGTCCGCCCCCACCGGGATCGACAGCGCACTGAACACCACCTGCGCCGTGGCACAACTCGGCAGGCATGCCTTCACCGTGTCGGCTCCAGGCGGGCCGAGCGTCAGTGAGATGCTTGCGCGTCCGTTCGCGTCGGACGTCACGCTTTCGGTGGCTGGGGAGCCGCCCCCCGCGATGGCCGCAAAGCCGATCACGACACCCGCGACAGGATTACTGAAGGCATCGCGCGCCTCGACCAACAGTGGCAGCGCCAGCGGGTTTCCGGTCACGCCGACCTGCGCGTCCCCGGAGATCTTCACGAGTTGCGTGGCCGCGCCGACTGTCACCGCCGCGACGAAGCGCACCGGACTGCCGACGAGCCCAGGGGCCGTAGCCACCAAGGTGTCGGAACCAGCGCCATGACCGAGTGTCCAACTGCCCGGGCTCGCGTGTCCCGTTGTGTCAGTTGCCGTCACTCCACCGGTCACGACACCGTGCGTGGTGTCTGCCACGGCGAACGTCACGGCGACTCCCGCCACCGGATTGTCCGTCGAATCCGTGACGAGCACACGCGGAGTCGGCGCGACGACGCCACCCACCGCGCCACTGAGCGTCGTCGCACTCGACGCGAAGACGCCGATCGCCGGCCCGGCCGTCAGCGCAAACGTCTTCGACGTATCACTGGTGTAGCCGGGCGCGGTGAACAGCAGCACGTGGCTGCCGCGCAGGCCGCGCAGCGAAAGGCCGTCGAAGGTCGCCACGCCCGCGGTGTCCGTGGTCGCCGTCAGCGGGCCGCGCAGCGTGGGACCCGTCGTCTTCAGCGCCACCGTAACCGTCACGCCCGCCGTCTTCAACACGGCGCCGGCCCCGGTCTTCAGCTGCACCTTGGGCGGCACGGCGAATGGCTGTGTGTTCGCC
>JACREJ010000105.1 GCA_016218305.1 Gemmatimonadota bacterium
ACAACGGCAAGGTGGGGATGCTCGGCGTGTCGTATCCGGGTTGGCTCGCGGCGATGGCGATGCTCGATCCGCATCCGGCCCTCGCCGCCGTGAGCCCGCAGGCCTCTCCGGCCGACATGTGGATCGGCGACGATTTCCACCACAACGGCGCGTTCCGCCTGAGCTACGGCTTTGAATACGCGGCCATGATGGAGACGTCCAAGGAAAGCGAGCAATTCGCGTTCGACACGTACGACACCTTCGACTGGTACCTGAAGCTCGGCTCGCTGGCGAACGTCAACGCGAAGTACCTGAAGGGGAAGATCCCCACGTGGAACGACTACGTGGCGCATCCGAACTACGACTCGTTCTGGCAGCGGCAGGCGATGATGTCGTACCTCACGCGCGTCACCGTGCCGACGCTCAATGTCGCCGGCTGGTGGGACCAGGAGGACTTCTACGGGCCGGTGCACATTTACCGCACGCTCGAAGGGCACGACTCGACGTCCCGGAACTTCCTGGTCGTCGGTCCATGGAACCACGGCGGCTGGCGTCGCGACGGGCGCACGCTCGGCAAGATCGACTTCGGTGCGGCAACGGGCGTGGAGTACCGCGCGAAGATCGAGGCGCCGTTCTTCGCGAGGTACCTGAAGGGCATGGGGAGCTATGTGCCTGCCGAGGCGACGGTGTTCGAGAGCGGGAGCAATGTGTGGCGCACGTTCAGCGCCTGGCCGCCGCGCGAGGCGGAGACGACGTCGCTGTACTTCCAGGCCAACGGCGTGCTGTCGCTGAAGCCGCCCACGACGACGGGCAACGACTCGTTCGTGAGCGACCCGGCGCATCCGGTGCCGTACCGCAACCGGCCGATCGAGCCGACGTACTACGCCAAGGGGTCGGGCTGGGGAGCGTGGCTCACCGAAGACCAGCGTTTCGTGAAGGACCGTCCCGACGTGCTCACCTGGGTGACGGAGCCGCTGGCGCAGGACCTCGTGCTCGCCGGCGAAGTCACGGCGAAGCTGCACGTGTCGACCACGGGGCAGGACGCCGACTGGATCGTGAAGTTGCTTGACGTTTATCCCGAGGACTACCCGGCGAACAGCAAGATGGGCGGCTACGAGTTCATGATCGCCAACGACGTGTTCCGTTCGCGCTTCCGCGAGTCGTTCGAGACGCCGAAGCCGATGGTGCCGAATCAAGTGACGCCCATCGACATCGACCTGCACACGCAGAGCTACCGCTTCCTGAAGGGACACCGCGTGATGGTGCAGGTGCAGAGCACCTGGTTCCCGCTCATTGACCGCAATCCGCAGACGTGGGTGCCCAACATCTTCGAGGCCAGGGAGAGCGACTTCAAGGCACAGACGCATCGCGTCTGGCGCACGCCCGCGCAGGCGTCACGCGTGGAAATCGACGTGGTGCCGTAGCGGCTTCTCGCGGCTTCGAACTGGGCGCGACTGACGGCGATGCCGCTCAGGGGCGCGTCTTGCCGCTTCGCCGCGGATCACGCGGATGGGGGCGGATTTCGCGGATGATGCATGAGGGGGTCCGCCACGCTGGCCTCGCGGATGCACGCACTTCCCTATGGTGTGATCCGCGTCCAGCCGCCCCTGCTCCGCGCAATCCGCGGCGAAGCGGCAAGGCAGTCGAGCTCAGCGATTCGTCAGCGGCTTGTAGCGTTTGCTCGCCGATCCCACCACTGAGCGGCGTCGTGCGACGTCCACGGCAGCTCCGCACGCACCGCGGCCAGTTCAGTTGCGAGCACCTCCGCGGTGAGAGGCCGGTCCTCGGGGCGTTTGGCGAGACAGCGCAGTATGAGCTGATCGAGCGCCGGAGGCACGGGGAAAGGCGCCGCGACGCTGGGCGGTGTCGGGACGCGCTCGAGATGCGCGGCCAGCATGCCCATCGCCGACTCGCTCTCGAAGACCAGCCGACCGGCGAGCAGCCAGTACGCGACGCACCCCAGCGCGTAGATATCTGCCCGGCCATCCAGCGCGGCGTCGGCGTGGATCGCTTCGGGGGCCAGGAAGGCCGGGGTTCCCATGATCACGTCAGCACGTGTGTCGCGGCCTGACCCAGGCGCGGTATTCGATACGATGCGCTTGGCGAGCCCAAAGTCGAGGATCTTCACGACGTCGCACTCGAAGGCCTCCCGACACAGGTAGATGTTTGCCGGCTTCACGTCGCGGTGAATCACCCCGCGGCGATGTGCCTCGGACAGCGATGCACAGGCCTGCACGAGGATGTGCACCGCACGAGCGGCAGGCATCGGGCCGTCGCGGCGCACGATCTCCTCGAGGTCCATCCCGTCCAGCAATTCCATCACGTAGTAGAGCGTGCCGGCCTGTGTCATGCCAAAGTCGTACAGCTGCACCGTGTGCCGGGACTGCAGGCTCGCGATCGCCTGCGCCTCACGTTCAAATCGGATCGCGGCCTGCCGGGCCAGCGCCGGCTCGCTGTCCAGCGCGTCGGCGCGGATGATCTTGATGGCGGCGGGACGCGCGAGCGTATGGTGCGAGGCGCGCCACACTTCGCCCATGCCGCCCTGTCCGAGGCGCGATTCCAGGCGATAGCTCCCCAGCTCGCGGGCGCGCTGCACATCCTGCCCCAGTTCGTGCACGACCAGCGCGGCGATGTACGTCATGCTTGCGCCGACGAGATACGGCAGCACGAACAGCACGAAGAAGTCCGCCGCCGACACGAGCGGCGCCCGGTTGTATGACAATTCAACGAGGTACCCGATGGCGGGCGCCGTCGCGGAGGCGATCAACGCGAGCACCGCTTCGCGCACCGGCGCCTGCACCAGCACCGTGAAGAAGAGCGTCCACGGAATCACCCACGACATCCCGATGCGGTCGAGTTCCATGGCGCCGGAGGGAATGCCCCAATACGCACTGTAGGATGAGCCGAAGGTAATCGCGAAGCTGATGACGACTTCGTAGAGCAACCCGGCGCGGATGATCCTCGCCGGCGAGGAACCTGGCTGCCGCGCGACGAAGAAGATCACCAGGGAGGCCACGACGGTCACCACCGGCGGCGCCCACTGCCACGGATTGTCCAGCTCGGTCCTGAGACTCCCCTGCACGAGATTGCTGACCAGCCACAGTGTCAGGCTGACCACGAGCAACACGAGCGAGACCAGCTGCAGCCGCCGCACCGAACGCGGCCGGAGGTCGAGCGACGGCGAGCTCGCCGTCTCGAGAACTTGCCCCCGAGCGGAGATTGGCTTCGACACCACGAGGTCCTTCCAGTCAGGCATCATGGCTTCCGTCCTCCGGCCCGATCATCCCCAATGCGGGCGCTCCGCCTTCCAGACCTCTTGCATGGTCAGCTTGGGATTCCGGCAGAGCAGGATGGGCACGTCCTGCTCCTCGGGCACGCCCCATCGGTTCTTCACCCTCGCGACGATGTCGAGCGAGGCGCATCCCAGTTCTTCCAGGTCGCTGCGTGTCACGCCGAGGAAGATCACGATCTTGCCCGGGCGCTCGCCGGGGCCGAAGAGGTAGAAACTCCCGGCCAGGCTGACGACGCGAGGGAGCCCGAGTTCCCGGCCATAGAACTCCAGCGCACCGGCCTGCCCATAGTTGTTCCCGTACAGCACGACCTCGGCTTGGTCGGCGGGCGGCAGGCTTCCGTACACGGCAGCCACGGCCTCCGCTTTCTCACGCCAGCCGGTCATGTCGGCGTAGTCCTGCGGCAGGGCCAGCACCTCGCCCCAGTTCGTGCGCACGCCGGCGGTCACCCCGGTCGCCGCTGAATACCGAGCCATCGGCTCCGGCGGAATCAACGGAAGGCCGAACGGGAGTGTGGCCACGCCGAACAGCACCGTGAGTCCAACCACGCCCCACGAGAACATCCGACGCCATATCGGCCGCGCGATCTGCTCGACCCAGACGCCGGCGCCCGCAAACAGCACCGGATAGATGGGTCCGACGTAATACGACTTACCCTTTGTCACGGCGTAGAGCGCAAATGCGGCAATCGCGCTCCAGCCGACCACACGATGCCGAGCCAGCACGGGTGACCTGACAAACGCCGCGGCGCCAGCCACGGCGAAGACGAAGGCTGCCGGGCCCCACAGCAGCTGCTCGCCGACGAAGCCGGAGAGAGTGATCCGATTGAGCTGCCCCTGCTTCAGGCCGGCCATCTGGTCAAACAGCGGCCAGTCGAGCGCAATCTGCCCGATGATGCTCGGCGCGCCGAGAAACAGGGCGATGCCAAGGGCCATCCACGGACCGACAGTGAGCAGGTCGCGCCGTCGCGTCAGGAGCACGCCGGCGAGGACCGCGGCACCAAAGAAGAGAATCGAGAACTTGCTGAGCAATCCCAGTCCACCGGCAACACCAAGCAGGATCCACCACTTCCGATCACCCGAGTTTCCGAGCCGCACGAGCGCGTAGAAGCCCAGCATCCACCAGAACTGGTCAACGACCACCGGCTGAAAGAGCGACGCCGAGCGCAGGAAGAGAGGATTGAAGATCGCGGCGACCGCGGTGAGCACCTGGGCGGTTCGTCCGCCTCCCATCTCACGGGCGGTCAAGACCGCGAGCCAAACGATGGCCGTGCCCACCAGCGCCGGCACCACGCGATACGCGAGCAAGGACGATCCGGCGACGGCGCGCACCGCCTCCGCCAGCATCGCGATCATGGGCGGGAAGTCCATGCGCAGCAGCTGGAGGTGGCTTCCCATCGCGAAATAGAGGAACTCGTCGCGATGGAACTCATATGGCGTGAACGCCGCGGCGGCGACGTGCATTGCCAGCTTGAACGCGACGAGCGCCAGCGCAACCACCGCCAGTTCGGTCCGGCCCCGTTCGGCATCAGCCGCCATCGGCACGCTCCTTCGGCTACGTGTCGAGATCGTCCCTGGTATCTATGTCACGCCGCACGCCGGCATCGCTGACCGGCACCTCGTGCACCCGCGCGCCATAGGCGTGCACCACCGCGCGCGCGCCGCCGTCCGCCACGGTCATCAGCTCGCGCCACGTTTCGCGGGCGAACCAGACGGGATGGCCGCGCTTGCCGTCGTGCACCGGCACCACGACGGGCGCACCGGTGCGTCGCGCCGCATCCACCACGGCGAGCGCACTCGTGGCCAGCGCGAACGGATGATCCACCGGCCACACCAGCACGCCGCCAACGGACGTGTTGGCGAGCTGCGCGAGACCGAGGCGCAGGCTCTTCACCTGCTCGTCCCTGGGTTTCGCGTTCATGATGCCCCGCGCACCGGGCGGCACGTCCGTCCCCGGCGGAATCACCGCGATCACGGGATCGGCGCCGCTCGTGATGCAACCCTCGACGACCGCATCGAGAAAGCGGCGGCCGTCAGGAAGAGCCGCCCCGGCCTTGGGCTCGCCGAACCGCGTTCCCGCGCCGGCCGCCAGCACGATCGCCGCGAACGGGTGCTTCTTCTCGGCGCTCACAGCGGGTCCAGCCGGCGCATCGCGCGCCGCAACAGGGCCTGCGCTTGCCACACCTTGTAGCCGTTGTGCTCGAGCGGCTTGGCGTCGTACATCGCGCGCTCGGCCAGCGCGTCGATACTGTCGTCGTCGAGGTCGCCCGTCGTGACATCCTCCTCCACCGACGGATTCACGCGGCACGGGCCCAGCGACAGGCCACCGAACGCCATGCGAACGGTGCCGTCAACGCCTCGGTGCGCCGCCAGCGATACCGTAGCGAAGTCCCAGGCGCCGCGCTGCATCAGCTTCTCGTAGAACTGCACGCCCCCAGCGGCCGATGCCGGCAGGAGCACGGCGCTGATGAACTCGCCGGGCGCGAGCGTCACCTCGCGCTCGGGGCGCTGTGCCGCGCCCTCGAACAGCGCGGCCAGGGTGAGCGTACGCACGCCGCTGGCGCCCGTGACCTCCACCGCCGCCTCGAGCGCGGTCAACGCGACGAGCGGATCGCTCGGGTGCACGGCGTGGCAGGTGCCCGTCGTGAACAACCCGTGATAGTGATTCTCTCCCGTCTCCGCGAGGCAGTCGGCGGCGCCATTCTTGAAGCACGGCAGCCCGCCGCGGAAGTACCAGCAGCGCGGGCGCTGGGCGAGGTTGCCGCCCAGGGTGCCCATGGTGCGCAGCTGGGGCGTGCCGACTGCCGCCGCCGCCTGCGCCAGCGCCGCGTAGCGCTTGGTGATGCCGGCGTGTGCCGCGAGATCCTCGATGCGAACGGCACAGCCGAGCCGCGCCGAGCCGTCGTCATGCAGCTCAACCGCGCGTGCCCCCGGGATGCGCCGCAGGTCCACCAGCGTCTCGGGATGCGCGATGTGCTCCTTCATCGCCACCAGCAGGTCTGTGCCGCCGCCCAGTGGCACGGCCACCGGTGAGGTGAGGGCGCGCACGGCGTCTGCCGTGCTTTCGGACTGGTGGTACGTGAAGGGCTGCATCGCGGGAGGGTGTCGGGCGAAGGGACGCTGAGCGTAACTTCCACGGCTGTGACCAGACGATTCCTGAACAAGCTGAACGATTCCGCGCTCGCTCGCCACCATGCGCCGTGGCGCGCCTCGCTGGCGTGCCTCGCCGCGCTGGCGGTGGGCGCCGGGGGCTGCGGTGGCGGCGGCGCCGGCGGACGGCCCGGAACGGGCGCGGCAGCTCCCGGCGACAGCGCGGCACGGCACACCGCCGACTCCGCCGCGGCGATGGCTGCCGCGCACGACACGGCGACGGAGCATCGCCTCTCGCCGTCGGCGGACTCCATTGCGCCGTACCTCGTCTTTGCGCCCACTGGCGAGCGCCAGTTCGTGGCCGCGGTGCGGAATTCGCAGTGGCTGCTGGACGTCGGGCGCATGGACCTGGATGTGCGCAAAGACAGCACCAAGGCGCGCGCCTTCCGCGAGGCGGCGCCGGTGCTGAGCCCCGTGGCCCCGCGCACCGTCTTCCGCCTGTGGTGGGCCAAGGGGGCGGAGGACGTGGTCGTGGATTCGTTCTCCGTCTACAACGGGCGCATCGTCCTGCGGGTCATTGGATCCGCGATGCTCGACAGCGCGGCGCATGCCAAGGGCTCGCCGACGGCGTTTGCCGTGCGCGCCGACAGCGCCACGCCGCCGGCGGCCACGACGTGCGAACTCCGGACGGAGCCGGACAGCGCGGCGCAGGCCGCCCTGGCGGCGCTGCCGCCCGTCGAGCGTCGGGCGCAACTGGCCGTGCAGAAGTCCGCCGACAGTGCCTATGCCGCGCGCGTCGCGTTCGTGCGGGACTCGCTCGATGCCGAGATGCGCGCCAGCCCGCCGCCGTACGAGCGGCTGCAGCGCCGCATGAAGACGACGTCGAGCCAGGTGCGCGGGTGCTTTGGTGCGGCGCGCCGTGCCCTGGTCGTGAGCGTACGCGCCGGCGACGCCGAGTGGGTGCGCGAGCGGCTCGTGCTCATCGCGCCCGATGGTGCGGTGACCCCGCTGCGCGTGGACGACCTGCGCTTTCGCGCGCACGAACTGCTCTCCGCACTCGACGCGGACGGCGACGGCGTGGACGACCTGGCCGTGAAGGGCACCACGCACCGCGCCGGCGGCACGGCCATTCTGCGCCTGGATCTCGCGAAGAAACGCGCCGAGCGACTCGCCGCCGGCTTCGTGTGGGAGACGCTCTAGCCCGCCGCGCTGTATCGCGGCGGGCTGGAGCGCCGTGCACTACATCGCCGTGCGCAGCCCCGGCTCGAGCACCAGCGACTGGATGAAGAACTCCATCATCCGCTGCGGATTGAGCGCGCTGTGCCCCGCGTCGGGCCCCACCTGCACCTCGAAGCTCTTGCCGGCGCGCTGGAGCGCGCGGATGAGCTGCATGGCGTTGTTGGGGTGCACGTTGTCATCGGCGGTGCCGTAGTAGATCATCAGCCGCCCCTTGAGGTTCGCGGCGTACTCCATCGCGCTCCCCTTCTTGTAGCCGGCTTCGTTCTCCTGCGGCGTGTACATGTACCGCTCGGTGTAGATCGTGTCGTAGTGGTGCCAGCTCGTCACCGCCGACTGCGCCGACGCGGCCGCGAACAGGTCGGGATAGCGCAGGATCGCCATCGCGGCGGCATAGCCGCCGTACGAGGTGCCGAAGATGCCGATGCGTTTGGCGTCGACGTACGGAAGCGTGCCGAGGTACTTCGCGGCCGCCGCGAGGTCGTCGATCTCCGTCTCGCCAAGCTTCAGGTAGAGCGCATCGAGCGCCCGCTTGCCGAGCCCGGCCGCGCTGCGCGTGTCGAGCGTGACGACGAGGAAGCCGTACTCCGTCATTGGGGACGGCGCGGCGAAGGTCTCGCGGGCGCCGTTGGTGGCCGGGCCGTTGTAGACGGAGAAGAGCACCGGGTACTTCTTGGCCGGGTCGAAGTTCGACGGCTTGTTGATCATGCCGAAGTGCTTCGTCACGCCGTCGCCGGCCACGTAGGTGAACTGCTCCACGGGCTTGAGTCCTGCCGCACCGAAACCAGTGAGGTCGCTCTCGGCGATGGTGGCCACCGTCGCGCCCTTGGCATCACGCAGCACGGTCACCGGCGCCATGGCGTGCGTCTGCGCGACGTCGGTGAAGTACTTGCCGTCGGGCGAGACGCTGACCGTGTGATGCAAGGCCGGGTCGGTGAGGCGCGTGTCCTTCTTGCCGTCGAGCCCCACGCGGTGGAGCTGCAGCTTCATGTAATTGTCGCCGCTGCGGGCGTAGTACCAGAGGAGCTTCGCCTTCTCGTCCACCTTCACGATGCCGGCGACCTCGAAGGGATGCTGCGTCAGCGTGGTGAGCAACTTTCCGGAGAGGTCGTAGAGGTAGTAGTTCTTGAACCCCGTCCGCTCCGACTCCCAGATGAAGCGCTTGCCGTCGTCGAGCCAGCGCATCGTCGGGTGGTTCTCGGTCCAACTCGGCAGCCACTCTTCGCGCACGACCGCACGGCAGACGCCGGTGATCGGATGGCACGCGGCGAGTTCCATGATGTTCTGGCGCCGGTTGGTGCGGTGGATCAGCAGTTCGCTGCCGTCCTTGGTCCACGAGATGCCGTAGACGTAGTGCCCGACCGCGGCGTCGGTGAAGGGCACGCCGTCGCGCACCTCGAGCCGCCGCGTCTGCTCGGTGCGGTCGTTGTAGACGTAGATGTCCACGATCGGGTTGGCGGTGCCCGCCTTCGGGTACCCCTCCGTCATCACCGATCCCTGCACCGTCGTCTGGTCGGTCTGCAGGTAGTAGTCCTTCACCGGCTTCTCGTCGAAGCGATAGTACGCGAGCTTGCTGCCGTCGGGTGACCACCACATCGCCGTGGTCTGGTCGAGCTCTTCGCCGTAGACCCAGCTGGCGGTGCCGTACTTGATGCGCAGGCTCTCACTGCCGTCGGTCGTGATCTGCCGCTCGCCCGAACCGTCCTTGGCGGCGAGCTAGAGATTGCGGTCCTTGTAGAACGCCTTGCGCGATGAGTCGGCGGTCCACGCCACCGTGGCCTGGCGGCCGCGGGCCGGACCACCGAAGCGGCGCGCATCACCGGCGTTCGCGGCGCCGGCCGGCGCGTCGCCCACCTGCTTGGTGGTGAGGTCGAAGCGCAGGCGCTTGCCGTCGCGCAGGAAATCGAAGGACTTGCCGTCGTCGGCCCACTGGGCTGCGGCCACGCCTGGCTTGATGGCTCCCTGGATCTTGGGGAGCATCTGCATGTAGCGGTCGTAGCCCGGCATCGACTTGAGCCGGTCCTGCGCGGCGAGCGGAAGCGAGGCGGCGACGAAGAGAGCAGCGGCGACTACGCCGAACCGGTTGAGGCGCATCGTTCAGTGAGGCAAAGGGTGAAGGCAGCGACGGCGCACCGTGGGGCGCGCCGCGCGTGACGCTAGCGAAGGGAGATGGGCGGATTGGGCGCGGACTGCGGTGCAATCGGCGGCTTGGCGGGCGTGCCGGGTGGAACGGCCGGAGTGCCCGGCGGCACGGCGGCGGGGGCCGGCGCCTTGGGCGGCGCGGGCGGCTTCAGGGTGAAGACGATGAAGTCGCCCTGCTTGCGGATCTTCCTGCCGTCCGCCGTGTCGAGGTTCTCAACGGGGACGAAGCTGAGCACCGCCGAGCGCGCGCTGGGCAGGCGCCGTTCGGCGCGATCCACCGTGCCCATGCCGAAATCGGAGTGGAACGCGCCATTCACGTGCACGATCACGGCGTCCGGATACTTGGCGCGGGCGCTGGCGATCGCCTCGCCCATCGTCTCGTCTTTCACGCACTGGGCGTCGTAGAAGCGCCGGACCATCGCGGCCGCTTCCTCCTTGGTGATCTTCTGGCCGTGGCCGCTCATGTCCCCCATGGTGGCCTTGAAGCGCTCGAAGTACTTGTCCTGCGGACACTGGAGCTGGGTGGCGATGAGTGCGCGGTCGGCGGCAGGCAGCGAGTCCACGCCAGTCAGTCCCTTCCGACCGACGAGCGATGCGAGCCGGCGGGGGACGTTGGCCGCGATCACCGGCCACCCCTTGGCCTTGGCGAGTTCAACGAGCGGGCGGTAATCGGTGGCGTACTTGGGCCAGGGGCGCGACGTCTGCAGGAAGTCGGCCTCGTCGGTCCGGCCCGCGAGATAGTCGTCGAGCTTGGCCTGTGCGTCGCGTTCGAACATCTCGAGTGAGAGCACGACCTTCGCGCGGCGGCGACCGATTCCCTCGAGGGCGGCGCGCTCGAGGCGGTGCGTCCCCGGGTCGTCGTGCTGTTCACCGAGGAAGACGAGATCGCGCTGGGCGACCTCGGCGAGCATGGACTCGAAGTCGGCGAAGCGCTTCTTGCCGGACTTGTAAACCCGGTGGGGCGTGTACGACGAGACCGAGGCGACATGCCGGGCGACCGCGGTGTCAGGAGTCTGGGCGGCCTGTGCCGCAGGCACCTGCAGAGCGAAAAGTAAAAATGAGCCAATAAACATTATTATCGTCCGGTGATGATTCGTGGCCTTCGGGTGTGGCTTTTTCGCAATTTAAGAATAGATTGTTAAAACTAATTAGACGGAGCGTCCTTGGATATTGACGTCGGTATCCTCCGGGCAACGGAAGATGTCGTTGACGCCCTTTCCCGCCTCGATGAGCAGGTGGCGGTATCGGCGACCGGGCTCGCGGCGCTCCTCAAACTACGCAGCGCTCAAGCTATCGTTGCTGCCAATGATCGGCCACCAGGTGAGGCGCTCGATGGCGACGCCGCCTTCGCGGCGCTGCTCGCCTGGTGGTACGCGCCGGAGGGGCGGGAGTTCATCGCCGATGACCTGCACCTGCGCGGCGCGGCCGTTGCGCTGGACGCCGCGGCGGAAATGACGCGCGCGGGGCGTGCGCTGACGCCGGGACTGCTCGAAGAGGCGATGCGCGCCGCCGATGCGGCACTTCCATGGATGCCGGATGTCTTTGCGGAGACCCTGCGCACCGCAGAGGCGGAGCAATGGCCCGCGCTGCTGACGGCCGCGGTCCTTTCCTCAGGGGAGTGCGGTCGCGTGCACGATGTCGCGGCCTCAATCGCCCGGGCGGTCGTGCCGCTGTCGGGGGGAGCCTCGGCGGACGTTTTCGTCGTCTCTGGTTCCGCGGACGATGCGGCCGGGGCGCTGCACCTGATGGCCAACGAAGCGCGCGCCGTGCGGCGACGCGTGGCGGTCTACCGCGAGGCGTGCACGCTCGCGGAGGCGCAGTGCCGAGCGTTCGGACGGGGAGGGCCGACGGCGGTTGCGCTGGCCGAGTTGCTGGAGGGCCGGCCGGCCGTCACCGTGGCGCAGGCGGCCGCGGCGCTCGAGATCTCGGCGCCCACCGCGGGAGCGGCCGTGGAGCGGCTGATGGGCGCCGGACTGCTCCGCGAGATCACCGGCCGCGGGCGCGACCGGGTCTTCGTCTATCAGCCGGCGGTGGCGATCGCCGGCTGAGCGACGGCCGCGTGCTCGAGGAGGGCCACAATCTCCTCGAGGATCGTGCGGCCCTTGTCCACGGCGTACCAGCGGCGGATTTCCTTATTGCGCTCGGGCTTGTCGAGCTGCTTCCACTCGGCGGCCACGCGCTGCTGGAGCGCCTTGGGACGCGGGCCCCACCAGCCGCGCTCCTCGAAGTCGGCGTCGAGCACGATGATGACGGGGATCGACCGCGAGGTGCCATTGGTGAGGTGCGCGTCCATCAGCTCGGGGAACGCATCGCGATTGACCGTGCGCAGCGAGAGGTTGGACGCGGTATCCGCCAGCGCGCTCACCACCGGGACGGCGCTCTGGGAGTCGATGCACCAGTCCTCGGAGATGACGAGCAGGTGCCAGGCCCCGCCCAGCGCCTCGGCGCGGGCGAGCAGGTCGGCGGGAACGACGGCGCGATCGCGCTGCGCCTGGAACAGGGGGCCGTACTCGGCGGAGGCGGCCGCCATATCCGCAAAGGAGGCGGCGCCCGTGTAGTACTCGGAGAGGGTCTTCATATAACTATAAAACTAAATAGACATACGGTAGATCGCAAGGGCCGGGCGTGACGCTGCGGGTCCAAATTCGTTAGTCAATAGAGATGCGCTCAGTTCGATTCCTTCCTGCGCTGGCCCTGGTGACGGCCGCGTGCGGCCCGGCCATTCGGCCGCTCGGGCCGCACGTGCCCGTGCCGGCCCGGACGGAGGAGCTGCCGGAGCCGCCGTCGGAATCGCCGCCGCCGGAGGCCCCGCTGGCGGCGACCGACGAGGAGTACCTGCTCGAGCGCGGGCTCATGGTGCCGGTGGAGGGCGTCACTCCAGACCGGGTGCCTGACACCTACTGGCAGGCGCGGGACGGCGGCGCCCGAACCCATCAGGCGGTGGACATCCTCGCCAAGCGAGGCACGCCGGTCCTGTCGGCGGACAGCGGGACGATCCTGCGCCTGACGAAGAGCACGCTGGGTGGCATCACGATCTACGCCACCGACCCGGCGCGTCGATTCGTCTTCTACTACGCGCACCTCGACGGGTACGCCGAGGGGCTGCGCGAAGGGAAGGCCGTCGCGCAGGGCGAAGTCATCGGGTACGTTGGCACGACGGGGAATGCGCCGAAGAACACGCCGCACCTGCACTTTCAGGTGCTGCGGTACGTCGACGCCCGGACGTGGTGGGGCGGGCCGCCGCTGGATCCGCGTGCCTTCCTGACGCGACCCGGGACGCGGGACGGGACCTCACGCTCGGCTGCCGCCGTGCCGAAACAGTAGTCGAGGAGCAGTCATGACGATGTCAGGTAAGATGCGCGCTGCCTTGCGCGCTGAATGCAACGGTCTCCAGGCGACGGTTCACGTCGGCAAGGAAGGGCTTACGCAGACCCTCATCCAGTCGCTTGACGATGCGCTTCGCACGCGCGAACTGGTGAAGGTGGCGCTCAACCGCTCCGTGGACGTCAGCGCGAAGGCCGCCGCCGCCGATCTCGCCGAGGCCGTGGGAGCCGAGGTCATCCAGACAATCGGGAAGACGGCGACGCTATACCGGCAGAATCCCGAGATCGAGGGAAAGAAGGGAGATGCGCCTCCATGGCGCAGATAAACAACAGAGACACAACCGCGAGACAACAGAGAAGAAACAGAGAGGGCGCCGCAGCTTGCGACGCCCTCTGTTGTCTATCTGTTGTTTCTCTGTTGTCTCTCTGTTGTTTCTCTCTGAAACACCAGATCCCACACTCGCCCAGATCCCAGATGCATCTGGGTGGGATTCCCCTTCTTGTCTCGCGTGAACCACACGCTTCCGTAGTTCCCGCCTTCAAACGCGTCGGCATACGCCGGCACGAGCGTGAACTGCGTGCCGGGGCGGAGTTCCATGACGAGCGCGCCCTTCTCGATCTTCGCGGTCCAGGTGGCATCGATCTCCGGCTGGTGCCAGCGGCCCGTGAATCCCTGCAGCTGCGCGTCCGTGGGCTTCCAGCGCTCGGCGGCCATGAACGTCCAGGAGAGCGTGTCACCGTCGGGCGCGATGATGCGCGCACCGGTTGGCGATCCGTCGGCCGTCGTGCTGATGCGGAGGCGCGAGGCGGCGCCGAACAGGAAATCACCGTCACGCAGTGCACGCAGCATCGCGCCGCCGCGGAGGCGCAGCTGGCCGCGTTCGATGAAGAACTCCGAGATGTCGTGGGTGCGCTCGTCGCGGTAGAGGCCGGTCAGTCGCGCGAGGCGATTGGGATCGGCCGTCGTGGTGTCAGGCGTCGTCGGTGCCGCGAGATCCGGGATGAGCGCGTCCGCCAGTTGGCGCACGTACGATGTTGCCGGCGCGCCGGCGGCGTTACACATGACGGCGATGGACAGGCCGGCCCTGGGATAGCGGGCGAGGAAGGTGCTGTATCCGGCGGTGCTGCCGCTGTGCTGCCACTCCGGCGTGCCCCGATACACTCCGTTGATCATGCCCATGGCGTACGGGATCTGCCGTCCGCTCGTGAGCGTTGCCCGGCTGAGCAGCGAATCGCTGACCGCGCCGAAGACGCGCGTGTCGAGCGCGTGGTTCCACGTGAGCCAGTCGCCCACGGTCGTGAGCAGGCCGCCGGGGCCGTGCACGTTCTCGAACGGCATGTTGATGCGCCAGCCACTGGCCGTGCGCGAATAGGCCTGGCCACGTCCGGGGACGACGACCGTGAAGTCGTCGCGCCAGCGCGTGTCCACCATGCCGGCCGGCCTGAAGATCCGCTCGTTGCTGAACTGGGCGAACGGCATGCCGCTCACCCGCTCGACGATCGTCGGCAGCAGCGCGAAGCCGGAGTTCGTGTACGAGTAGAAATCGCCCACGGGATAGTTGAGCGCCTGCTGCCGGACGATGATGTCGAGCAGGTCGGCCTGCGTCGTCACCCGCGTGCCGCGCGGATAGCCCTGGTCGGCCACGAGATTGCTCCACTCGCGCAGGCCGCTCGTGTGCGACACGAGGTGCCGGATGGTGATGGTGCGCCCGTACTGCGGCAGTTCGGGCACGTACTTTCGCACGTCGTCATCGAGCCGAAGCTTGCCCTCCTTCGCGAGGAGCAAGATCGCGGTCGCCGTGAACTGCTTGGCGACGGAGCCGCTCTCGAGAATGGTCTTCGCCGTGATCGGCGTGCCGCTTTCGAGGTCCGCCATGCCGTAGCCGCGCATGAGGATCGGGACCCCGTTGCGCGAGACGCCGACCGCGCAGCCCGGCGTGTGCGTGCTGTTCCACTGGGCGAAGATCCGGTCGGCCGTTGCCGTCAGGTCCTGGGCGCCGAGCGCGGCGGGCAGGAGGAGCACGAAGAGTCGCTTCATGGCTGGGAGCGCTGGGGTAAGAGGTCGGGCCTTCCGTGACGCGAGAGACGCAGTTGATGCCGAGCGTGATGCGCCACCTACAGGCGTTCTGGATTGACTACGGTGCGGTCGCCGCCGGCATTGCCGGTGTTGAGCGTGCCCGCGGGCTCGAACAACAGAATGCACACCTCCTCCGCCGCCACGGGCCGGTGCTCCACGCCGCGCGGCACGATGAGAAATTCGCCCTCGCGCAGCGCAACTGTGCGATCGCGGAACTGCATCTCGAACGACCCGCTGATCACGAGGAAGAGCTCGTCCTCCTCGTCGTGCGCGTGCCAGATGAACTCGCCCTGGAACTTGGCGAGCTTCACGTGCTGTCCGTTGAGCTCGCCCACGATGCGCGGGCTCCAGTGCTCGCGGAGCACCGCGAGCTTCTCGGCGATGACGACCTTGTCGGGAATCATTCGGCGAGCGCGCCGAGCACGCGCCATGGAGTGAGCGGCAGCGCGCAGACCTCGACGCCAAGCGCATCGGCGACGGCAGCGGCGATGGCGGGCGCCGTGGGAATGATCGGCGGCTCGGCGATGCCACGCGCCCCGACATGGTTGGCCGCGGGGTCCGCGCCGTCGAGGAACGACGCGTCGATGGCGGGAATGTCGGCCATCGTCGGGATCATGTAGTCGTGCAGGTTGGCGTTGAGCGTCACGCCGCGCGCGCGGTCGATGTGGCGCTCCTCGAAGAGCGCGTACCCGATGCCCTGGATGATGCCGCCGTGCAGCTGGCTCTCGGCGAGCGCGGGATTGATGATGCGTCCCGCGTCATGGACCGCGACGACGCGCACCACGCGCACGACACCCGTCTCGGCGTCCACCTCGACCTCCGCGAACTGCGCGCCGACCGTGACCACGGCGAGTTCCGGATTCGGGCCGCGCGAGCCGCGGCCGACGATCTGGATGTTGCCGAGTTGGCGGCAGAGGTCGCCAAAAGAGAGCGACGCGCCGTCGGTTGAGACAATGTGCGAGTCGCGGGTGGACAACACGACGAGCGGCAGCCCCATCATCTGCGCGGCCGCTTCGAGCAGCTGCATCTTGGCATCTTCCGCCGCCATGCGAACGGCGGGGCCCACGCTCGGCGTGGTCATGGAACCCCACGAGTTGCCCGTGTAGGGGAGGCGCTCGGTGTCGCCGATGACGGCGCGGACCGTGTCGAACCGCGCGCCGAGCGCTTCCGCAGCGATCTGCGCCAGGATGGTGCGCGACCCGGTGCCGAGGTCCTGCGTGCCGGCGAGCACATCAACCGAGCCGTCGCTGTTGATGCGGACGTGGGCGTAGGAGGGTGGGCCGCCGCCGGTGGGCCAGGTTTGGGCGGCGACGCCGTAGCCGCGCTTCAGGCGGCTGACGGGAGACGGGAGACGGGAGACGGGAGAGTGCCAGCTGAAGCGCCTCATCCCCTCGGCGTAACACTCATCCAGACGGTTGCCGCTGAACTCACGGTCGGCGCGTTCGTCGCGGGTGGCGAGGTTCTTGAGGCGGAGCACGACAGGGTCCATCTGCAGGGCGCGCGCGAGCGCGTTCATGGCGCCCTCGAGCGCGAAGGCGCCCTCCACATAACCGGGGCCGCGGAAGGCCTGCATGCCGCTGGCGTTGATGTAGACGCAGGTCTCGCTCGTGCGGACGTTCGGGCACGCGTACATCTCGTGGAAGATCTGGGCGGGACCCCCCTCCCAACCGCTGATGCCGAGCGGGATACGCGCGTCGAGGACGAGCGCGGTGAGCGTGCCGTCCTTGCGCGCGGCGATGGTGACCTTCTGCACCGTCGCGGGACGGTTGCCGCTGTCGGTCTGTTCCGCGCGACGATCGTTGACGCAGCGCACCGGCGCCCCGAGCGTGCGCGCGAACAGCGCGGCGGTGTACGTGTGCGCACCGGCGCCGTTCTTGGCGCCGAAGCCGCCGCCCATGTAGTCCTTGATCACGCGCACTTTCGCCTGCGGCAGCCCCAGCGCCTTGGCGACGTCGCTGCGCACGCGGAAGATCCCCTGCGTGGACTCCCAGACGGTGAGCTGGTCATCGTTCCACTCGCAGACGGCGCCGTGCGTCTCGAGCGCGGAGTGCAGCGCCACCTGCGTGCGATACTCACGCGTGATCGTCACCTCCGCCTCCGCCAGGCCGCGGGCGACATCGCCGCGCTGCACGATGTCGGGCTCGGTGGTGTTGCCGGCCTTTCGCACCTGCGGCGCGTCGGGGGCGATGGCGTCATCCACGGTCACCGCGTGCGGTGCGGCCTCAATGACCAGCGACGCGGCGATGACGCGAGCGGCGCGCTCGGCGGTGTCGAGCGATTCGGCGCAGACCGCGGCCAGCGGCTGGCCGGCGTACGACACCTCGCGCTTGAAGAGCCGCGTGCCGGCGGGCGCGTCGCCGATGCCCATCACGGCACGTACGCCGGGCAGGCTGCGCGCGGTCTCAAGATCAATGGCGGTGAGCGTCCCCTTGGCCCGCGGTGCGCGGACGATCACCGCGTACAGCATGCCCGGCCGCACGATGTCGGCCGTGTAGCGTGCGCGCCCGGTGACCTTCTCGAACGCGTCCACGCGCAGCGGACTGGTGCCGACGATCGAAAGCGGCGTGTCGGCGGTCCATGGCGCTGGTTCGAACGCCGGCACCTCGACGACACGGGTCTCCGTGCGTCCCTCGACCTCGACGGTCGTCTGGACGAATCGTGTGCGCTCGCGGCTCACGGCGCGGCGGTCCCGGCGTCGGAAACGGCGCGGATGGCGTTGATGATCTTGGGATAGGTGCCGCAGCGGCAGAGGTTGCCGCTCATGGCAGTCCGGATCTCGGCATCGGTGGGATGCGGGTTCCTCTCGAGCAGGGCGGCGGCGGCGAGCAGCTGGCCCGGCGTGCAGTACCCGCACTGCGCGGCGTCGTGCGTGATGAATGCCTGCTGCAGCGGAGCGAGCGTGTTGCCCTCCGCGAGCCCCTCCACCGTCTGCACCTGCGCATTCTCACAGGCGGCGGTGAGGGTGAGGCAGGCGTAGACGAGGTCCCCGTCGAGGCGTACGGTGCAGGCGCCGCATTCACCGTGGTCGCAGCCCAGCTTGGGGCCGGTCAGGCCCAGCTGGTCACGGAGCGCGGCCAGCAGGGTGGGAGATCGCGACGGGTCGACTTGGCGGGGGGAGCCGTTGATGGTGATGAGCATGTCTGAAGAATACGACAGAAGCCGGCAGAGCACGACAGAATACGGCAGTGCCTGTGAATTGGCGTTTCTGGGCCTCGCGCGAGCCCACTGGGCGGTTGAGCGGCCATGGCGCGGGGCTTATCTTCCCAGTGTTGCCGGTCGTTTTCACGCCCAGGAGCATTCATGCCGTACATCATCACCGAAGCCTGCATCGGGACCAAGGACAAGGCCTGCGTCGACGTCTGCCCCGTGGACTGCATCTACGAGGGCGAAGACCAGCTGTACATCCATCCCGACGAGTGCATCGACTGCGGCGCGTGCGAACCGGAGTGCCCGGTGACCGCCATCTTCCCCGAGGAAGACGTGCCGGCGAACATGAAGGCGTACATCGCAAAGAACAAGGACGTGTTCAGCGGGCCGAATCCGCCGGGGAAGCCGACGCGGTAGCAGATGGGAGATGGGAGATGGGAGACGGGAGATGGAAGATGAAGCGAGCCCGACGGTAGCCGTCGGGCTCGTTGTTTATCCATCTCCCATCTCCCATCGGTATCCCTAGAACAGCCCCCCCGGAAAATACCGATCCTTCCCCACGAACACGGCCAGCAGTGCGATGTACTGCAGGAACGTGCTCATCTCGCTCCTCCACGCCTCGGCCCAGAAGAACTCGCCGCCGACCTGTCCTGACCCGGCGGTCGGGATCCAGCGCGGCGTCCGGCGCTTGAACGCCAGGTACTCCTCGCCGAAGATCGACTCGAGCACGCCTTCCTCGTAGCGCACGATGAAGAAGTACTCCACGGCGAAGAGCAGCGTGGCCACGGGGAGGAACCACCACACCCCGCTGAGCGCGACGAAGCCCATCCAGAGGAAGTAGTTACCGTTGTACAGCGGGTTGCGGCTCAGGGCAAACGGTCCGTGCGTCACGAGCTTCTGCACGTTGCGCGACCGGCGGCGCGTCACGGTGCCGGCCGTGGCGACGCCCCACAGCCGCCATCCCTCGCCCAGGACGAACAGCAGGACGAAGACGACGATGCCGAAGCGCGTGATGCCGCCCGGTGCGAGCAGCGGGACGAGCAGAAACGGCACGGGAAGCCAGCCGCGGTTGCGGAACAGCACGGCGCCGATGCGCGCGGGGCGGGAGGTTTCGGAGGCGGAGAGTTCGGCCAAGGGATGGTGACGGTAGACGGTTGACGGTAGACGGTCGAATGATAGCGCCGCTGCCTACTGCGCCGTGAGTGAGACGAGGAATTCGCTCAACACGTGGTTGAACGTCGCCGGACGCTCGATGTTGCTGACATGACCGGCGCCGGCGATGACCTCGAGGCGGCTGCCGGCGATGCCGAGGTGCATCGCGCGCGCTTCCTTGACCGGCGTCAGCACGTCCTCGTCGCCCACGCAGATGAGCGTCGGCACGTCGATGGTGGCGAGGGTGGGTGTCGAGTCGGGGCGCATCCGCAGCGCGTCGAGCGCGTCCACGATCCCCTGCACAGGGGCGAGCGACATCATGCGATGCAACTCGTCCACGAGCTCCGGGTTCTTTTCGCGCGTGGTGCGGCCGACCATGCCGGTGATCATCTCGTTGGCGACGGCCATGCTGCCGCGCTCGGTCACCAGCGCCTGCATCTTCAGGCGGGCCTCCCGCGCTGCCTCGGTGTCGGCGGTGGCCTTGGTGTCGCAGAGGACCAGGGCGCGCACACGGGCGCGATGCCGGCGCCAGAACGCGAAGGTGGCATACCCGCCCATGGACAGGCCGGCGATCACGGCGCGTTCCACGCCGAGCACGTCGAGCAGCGCGGCGGCGTCGTCGGCGTAGCCATCCACGCCGCCCGGCTCGCCCGGGGCGCTCTCGCCGAAGCCCCGCAGGTCCATGCAGATCGTGCGCGCCGGTGTGGCGAGCGCACCCAGCTGAGGCGCCCAGAGCGCCCGGCTGTGCGGGAACCCGTGCAGGAAGAGCACGGGGACGCCGGATCCGACGTCGTCGTACCCGATGGCACGGCCGTTGGTGAACGTGATCATGGCGTATCTCCCGTGCCCGCGATTTCCGATGGAACGGGATCCGGCTGCACATGCAGCATCTGGACCGACACAAAGACCGCCGCGAGCAGCGGGGTCGCGACGAACAGGCCCATGAGACCGAAGACGTACGCCATCACCACCTGGGTCATCAGGGTCAGCGCCGGCGGCAGGTCCAGTTGCTCCCGCATCAGGTACGGGATGAGGAGGTTGTTCTCGAGGAACTGGATGCCCCAGTAGACGACCATCACGACGAACGCCTTCTGTGGCGAGTCCACGAACGCCATGACGATGGCCGGAATGGCGGCCAGCGTCGGGCCCACATTCGGGATGAACTCTAGGAGGCCGGCGATGAGGCCGAGCGGCAGTGCGGCGCGCACCCCGATGATGCTGAGGAGGACGGTGGTGACGGCGCCGATGATCAGCATCGCCAGCACCTGCGTGCCGAGCCAGCGGCGCAGCTTCACCGCGATGGCGGTCAGCACGGGATCCAGCCGTCGTCGCGTGGGCGGACTGACGAGGAGGAGCATGCCGCGCTTGTAGAGGTCGGGCTCGGCGGCGATGTAGACGGCGAGAAACAGCACGAGCATGAAGCCGCCGAAGACCGCGAGCGTCGAGGTCAGGATGCCAAGCGCGACGGCCTTGAGCCGACCCGCCTGACGGTAGAATGCCTCGACGAGACGGCCGTGCGAGCGGCGCTCCGCGACCTGGGCAGGGGTGGCGGCCGGTGCGGCCACGGCGATCCCCACTGAGTCGGCGGACGCCCCAGAACCCCGCACCGAATCGGGCGTGCTGACCGGCGCCTGCACGGGCGCTCTCGCGGGAGCCGCCGGTGTCGCCTTCGCGGGGGTCGGTGCTCCCGCGATCGCGTCGAGCAGCCGCGGCTGCTTGGTGGCCAGCCAGGTTTCCACCTTCTCAATGGCCTCGGGGAACCGCGTGCGCAGTTCCTGCGACTGCGTGATGAGCGTCGGCGCCGACCAGGCGCCAAGGGCGAGGATGAGGCCGAGTACGCCGAAGATGACGAGCGGCGATGCGACGCCGCGACGGAAGCCGCGCCGTTCGAGCGCATCCACCGCCGGGGCGGCGCCGAGCCCGAACAGGATCCCCAGGAAGGCCGTCAGCGCCAGGATCCGGGCCGCCCAGAGCAGCTGCAGGCCCAGCAGGACGAAGACGATGATCAGGGCGGCCCGGACCAGGTCGGCATGCTCTGCGGTGAGGCCGGACATTCCGCGTCGCGCGCTGGGGCGCGGCGGCGTCTCCGGGGTGGCGGGGATCTCGGGGGGAACGGCGTCTGCTGACATGGCGGCTCGGCGGGTATTCGGTGAGTGACCCTGCTACATTTGTACCACACGTGACACCGGAGAGGAAGGAAGCGAGTGAGCCCCAAGAGCGCAGCACCGACGGTGCAGTACCTCGATTCGGACGATGCCGTCGGAGAATTCCTCGCGGGAATCCGCGGCACCCCGCTGCTGGCGCTCGACACCGAAGGGGCGAGCTTCCACCGGTATATCGATCGCATCTACCTGCTCCAGCTCTCCACGCGCGACGTCCACGCCATCATTGATCCGCTCCCGATTGCGCCTCCCGCCGCACTCGGCGCGCTGCTCGAGGACCCGAAGGTCGAGGTGGTCTTCCACGATGCGGACTACGACCTCCGCCTCCTGCATCAGGACTACGGCTGGCACGTCCGGCGCATCTTCGACACCCGCATCGCGTCCCAGCTGCTGGGCGTCAAGGCGTTCGGTCTCGCCGCGCTGCTGGAGCAGCATTTCGGCGTGAAGCTCGACAAGAAGCACCAGCGCGCCGACTGGTCCATGCGCCCGCTCACCAAGGGCATGCTCGACTATGCGGCCCAGGACACGTTGCACCTGCTCCAGCTGCGCGACGTGCTGAAGGAGCAGCTGGAGCGCAAGGAACGGTGGAGCTGGGCGCAGGAGGAATTCGAGCGGCTCGAAGGGACGCGCTGGGCGCCGGAGGATGCGGGCGAGTCGTTCCTGCGCATCAAGGGCGCGCGCGACCTGACGCGTCGGGAACTAGCCGTGATGCGCGAGGTGACCCGGTGGCGCGATGCCGCCGCTCTCACGCTCGACCGGGCGACGTTCCGCGTCGTGGCAAACGAGGTGCTGCTGGAGATTTCGCGGCTGCAGCCGACCACGGTCGATGCCCTTGGCGCGATCAAGGGCATGCCGCGCGGCATGATGGAGCGCGCCGGCCACGAGGTGCTGCAGGCCGTGCAGCGCGGCCTCGCGGTGCCCGAGGCGCAGCTGCCGCGCTTCCCGAAGTCCACGCGGTGGGAGAAGGACCCCGAGTTCGACGACAAGGTCGGGCGCCTCAAGGCGGTGCGCGACGACGCGGCGCGACGGCTGGACCTCGACCCCGGCGTGCTCGGCTCGCGCGAACGCCTCGAGGCGGTGGCGCGGCTCGTGCCGCGGTCCGTGGAAGAGCTCGCGGCGATCCCCGAACTGCGCCGCTGGCAGGTGGCCGAGATGGGAGAGGCCTTCGTGAAGGCGCTGAGCGGCTTCAAGCCCAAGGCGAAGTCGGCGCCGAAGACTGACTCGCCGTATCTCGAGTCGTAGGCGTCACTGATACCACGAAAGGCGCGACTGATACCGCGAAGGGCGAAGAGCGCGAAGAGCCGCGAAGAAATCACTGGGGGAACTGCGTCGCCGCAGTTCCCCCGAGTCGTTGCCGTTCTTCGTGACCCTTCGCGCCCGTCGTCCTTCGCGGTGGCAGGTCAGAACCCGAGGTACGTCCGCACCCGCGGCTCGATCCGATCGGGCGTCCACGGCGGCGACCAGACGATGTTGACCGTCGCGCTGGTGACGCCGGGAATCTCCTGCACCTGCGTTGTCGCGTCGTGGAGAAGCTCAGGCCCCGACGGGCAGGCGGGCGAGGTGAGCGACATCTCGACCGTGACGCTCGTTCCTTCCACGTGGATGGCGTAGACGAGGCCAAGGTCCACGATGTTGAGGTTGAGTTCCGGGTCCTTCACGCGGCGCAGCGCGAGCTTGACGAGGTCCTCGGTCACCGCGTCCGCGCCGGTCGGGGCGGCGCCCGCGCCGGGGGGAGTCACGGCGGGCGGTGTCATTTCGTCGGTCATCGGGAGCTCCTGGGGGGTAACGCAGTATCGCTGCGCACCGCGCAGGAATTCAAGGCACAGCCGTCAGCGCTTGCTCGAGGTGGTCGGCTTCTTCGTCGTGGACGCTTTGGGTATTGCCTTGCCGGCGGTGGACTTGGAGGCCGAGGACGCCTGCTTCGCCGTCGTGGCCTTCGGCCTCGCGGAGGGTGCCTTTGGCTTCACCGCGGACGACCTCGCCGAGGCTGCCTTCGGCTTCACCGTCGTCGTCGTCGGCTTCGTCGCGGAAGCCGCGCCCTTCGTCCGGTTCGCGGCGGTTGCGCTCTTCGGCTTTGCCGCCGCCTTCTTGGCGCTCGTCTTGACAGTGCTGGCCGTCGGACGCTTCACGGTCCGCGCGCGACGCGACCGGCGGGAGCGGAACGGCTTGTTCCAGTTGAGGGCGCGATCGGCGCGGAACGACGCCGGCATCACGCTGATGCGCAGTTCCTCGTCGGTCACGGCGAGCGCAGCAGCGTCGGACACGTCGGCGCGAATGTCGGAAATGACGGTCGCCGGGCGCTTCACGCGCGCCGCGTGCACGCGATTCGTGAGGAGGATGACGAACATGTTGCGTTGCGGGTCGATCCACAGCGACGTGCCCGTAAAGCCGATATGTCCGTACGCGGTCGGGCTGAGGTACTCCCCCGCGCCGTGCCGCCCTTCGGCCATCTCCCAGCCGAGCGCGCGCGAGCCGGCCGATCGTTGCGTGAAGAGCCGCACGGTCGCCTCGCTGACAATCCGCGTTTCGCCGTACATGCCGCCATTCAGCATCATCTGCGCAAAGACGGCGAGGTCATCGGCCGTGCCGAACAGCCCGGCGTGCCCGGCCACTCCGCCGAGGACGTAGGCGTTCTCGTCGTGCACCTGCGCTCCGACGACGAATCCGCGGCGCGCCGATCGGTCGGTGGGCGCCACGCGATCGTGCACCGAATCGGGGGGGAGGAAATAGGTGTTGGTCATCCCAAGCGGTTCAAACACCCGCTCACGGACGAAGGCATCCAGCGGCTGACCGGCGATCGACTCGACCACCCATCCCAGGACGTCGGCGCCGAGGTCGGAGTAGATGAACGAACGACCGGGGCGGAACCGCAGCTTTGTTTCGATCACCGCCTGCCTGTTCTGCTCGGGGGTGCGCGCAACGCGCCAGAGTTCGCGCCCCGCGGGCAGTCCGCTGCGGTGCGTCAGCAAGTGGCGAATGGTGACTTCGTCCTTCCATTTGCCGACAAAGCCGGGGAGGTAATCGACCACCTTGCTGTCGAGCGGCAGGCGCCCTTCGTCATGCAGGATCATCGCCGCCGTGGTCGTCGCGACGACCTTGGTCAGCGAGGCGAGATCATAAATGGTGCTGTCCGCGGTCACGGCCGAGCTCCCGATGCCCCAGCCGAGCGTCCCAAACCCCTTGCGCCAGACGGCCGCTCCCTGGCGCCCGACGACGACGGCCGCCCCAGGATATCCGCCGGCCCGAATCCCCTCGTGCACGATCCGGTCGATGATCTCGAGCCGCTCGGCGGCCATGCCGACGCTCTCTGGGGCCCGCAGGGGGAGTCGCCCCGTTGGGTCGCCAAGCGCAAGTGCGGCAACGAGATAGAGGAGCATGGAGGAGGGCGAGGGGAAACAAGCGCTCCACACCGAATCAACCGGGCGGCTGAACCGGTACGGAAGTCGCGGGAGGGGGAAGGACTAGCATCCCAGCCTTCTACACGCAAGACGAGTACTTTCACCCACGGTCACCCTCTGGCAACCATTCCGGCGAGCCGCGTGACTCATCTAGCGAACGTTCATGGCTGATCAGCTCACGATCCGACGCGCCATTCATGGCGACGAAGCGGCGTTGCGCGCCCTCTGGGTGCAATACGCGCCGCGTATTGACGCCGTCGTGAGGCGACTGGTCGGCGATCCCGACCAGGCAGCCGATGTGGCGCAGGAGGTCTGGATCCAGATCTTCCGCGCACTCCCCACCTACCGAGGCGATTCGCAGTTCGGCACGTGGGCCCACCGCATTGCGGTGAACCGCACGCTCAACGCGCTGCGGTCGCTGCGGCGGATTGGAAGCTCGGAAACGGCGATCGAGGAGGATACGGCCTCGGTCGAGCACGACGGCGATCGTTCGCTGCTGGCGCAGACGATCGACGAGGCGGTTCAGAAGCTCTCCCCCGGCGCACGCGCGGTCTTCGTGCTGCACGACGTCGAGGGCTACACGCATGAGGAGATCGCGGCCGAGCTGGGCATCACGGCCGGCGGCTCCAAGTCTCAACTCTTCAAGGCGCGCGCGAAGCTGCGCACGCTGCTGAAACACCTGGTTGATGCTCCCATTTCGCAGGAACCGTCACATGCCGCACATCTCTCCTGAACGACTGGCCGCCTTGGTGGACGAGACGGCGATGCCCGATGAGGCGTCGCACCTCGCTGCCTGCGCGGAATGCACCGACGAACTGACCGCGCACCGCCGTCTGGTGCGCCTGGCGCTCGCCGAAGCGTCCCGCGAGGGACCGCCGCTCAACGACTGGGCCGCGCTGGGCGCGATGCTCAAGGCCGAAGGGATCGTGTCTACGATGCCGATGGCGCCGGCGCGCTCGCCGCGGCTCCAGTGGGCGTTGCGAATTGCAGCGGGGCTGGTGCTGGTGGCGGGGAGCGCGCTCGCGGGCCGGTGGAGCGCCGGTGTGGACTTCCCGGCGCCGCCGCAGCAGGCCGCCTCGACGGCGCCCGCGGCTGGGGCGGCGGCCGCGCCGGTCTTTGCGTCGCCGCAGGCGGCGATGCAGGTGCTGACGTCATCGCAGCAGCAGTACTCCGACGCGGCCGCGTATCTGGCGGCACAGGACACGAGCTCGCACTTCATCGGGCTGAACGTCAACACGTACCGCGCGCGGCTCACCGCGCTCGACAACATCGTGGCGTCCACCCGCACCGCGCTCTACCAGGCCCCGCAGGATCCGGTGCTCAACCAGTACTACCTGTCGGCGATGGCGGCGAGAGAAGCCACACTGAAACAGTATGAAGCAGCGCTGCCGGCGAAGCAGGCGCTGGAGCGCTATTAGCGCTCCAGAGAGACAACAGAGAAACAACAGAGAAACAACAGAGAAACAACAGAAGCACCTTTCCAGGGATTTGATGAAATGATGGGTTTCCTAAGGTTCATGCGACGAATCGTGCCGGGGGCGCTGGTGGTGAGCGCGTCGCTGGGCGCGGCGATTGGCGTTGCGGGCGCGCAGCAGACGGCGCCGGCGCCGCGTGCCAGGCAGCATGTGACCGTGCGCGTGGACACGAGCGATGCGACCAGGGTGACGGTGGTGCTCGAGGGGCTCGACAGCCTGCTACGCACCCTGACCCAGTCGCGCATTCTCGAGGAGCGCATCGGCATGGCGTTGCGCGAGTACGGCGCCTCGCAGGCCAACGCAGACCGTCGGCGCGCGCTCGAGGAGCAGCTGCAGGAGCTGGCCGAGAAGAACGTGCAGCTGATGTCGAAGATCCAGCTGGCCTGCTCGAACAAGAAGAGCTCGGAATTCGCCCCCGAGGGCTACCTGGGCGTCACGTTCAATATTACCGGGACCGTGAAACGCGAGATGCACGGCCCCGAGATCTACCGTTTTGACGAACCGCCCGAGATCATCTCCGTGGAATCCGGGTCGCCCGCCGATCGCGCCAGTATTCGCCGGGGTGACCGTATCGTTGCGCTGGACGGACGCGACGTGGTGGGACGCGACGTGATCCTGTCACAGTACCTCGTGCCCGGACGGAAGTTGCCGGTGCGCATCATCCGTGACGGGCGTGAGCAGGACGTGACGGTGCTCGTGCAGAAGCGCCCCGAGGGATTTGGGGACCAGTGCACCGATCTCGACCTGTGGCTGGCGCCAGTGCGTGTCGGCGGCCAGGCGCTGAAGTCGCCTGATGGCAGGACCTTCACCTGGGTGCGCCCGCCGGCGCCTCCCAAGACAGCCAGGACGCCCGCTCCCGCCGCTCCTGCCGCTCCGGCGGCCCCCAGCGTCTGGTCGTTCGACGCGCCGCCGCCGGTGGCGATCTCCGGCTTCTCGAGCATCGTGGCCGGGGCTCAGCTCACCACGCTGACCGACGACTTCAAGGAAGTGCTGGGTGCCGATGCCGGCGTGCTGGTGCAGCGCGTCGTTCCGGAATCCCCCGCCGCCATCGCCGGGCTGAAGGGCGGTGACGTGATCGTCGAGGCCGCTGACCGCCCGGTGACGAGCGCGCGGCTGCTGCAGCGGATGATCGGCGACAGCGAGCAGAGCACGCTGAAGCTCAAGGTGGTGCGAAAGGGGAAGGCGAGGACGGTGTGGCTGAAGTGGTAGCATAAGACAGAATGCCACGGAGTCCGACAGCGTCCGGCCGTCACTGCCGCAGGCTGTCGGACTCTGTCGCATGCTGTCGTATGCTGAAGCCTACGGCTTCACCACCGACCCCGGCGGAATGCTGTACACCAGCTGCACCGTGTGCTCATCGGCCACGCTCAGGTCCCGCACGCGTACCCGCGCCGCCATGATGCTGCGCTCGTCCTGGGTGTGGTCGAGGCCGAGCACGTGCCCGATCTCGTGCAGCGTGATCACGTAGATGGCGTCGGGCTCGAGTGGCGTGCCGCTCTGGTGGTGCAACGCGACCTCGATGGATGAGCCCACGATCCACCAGTGCTGGTCGCGCGTCCACCGCGTGCGTCCCGAGATGGGCATGTCGAACTTGTCCACCCACACCACCGGAATGTCGCTGCGCGCGGAGTCGACCACGAACGTGAACGCCACGGGCACGCCGGCGCGCGTCCAGCGCTCAAACGCCTCCCTCGCCCGCACCGGATAGGAGGCGTGGAAGTCGGGGAGGTTGCTGTGCGGCTGGATCCAGATGCGGAGCGGTTCGATCTGGCGGTCAGGCCAGCGGGCGTTGTTGTCGCCGCGCTGCAGCAGGATCTCGCGGATGTAGGTGCCCGACTCGCCGTCGGCGAGGCGGCGCTGGATCTCGGCGAGGTCGCGCCGCGGCGCCGGCGATGCGGACGACCGCACGCTGACGAGATCGGCCTCGCCCGGCACGAGGGTTGGTGCCACGGCGCTCGTGGACTCCGGCGACACGGTCGACGAATCGACCAGGGCAGCGACCGCGGGCAACGGACGCGGCGGGACGCGGCGCGCCTGCACGACGATGAACGCGGCCATGCCGAGGAGGAGCAGCGCGAGCACCGCCACGGTACGGTTCACGCGAGGAAGTCCTCGACGATCGAGAAGAACAACTCCGGCTGCTCCCAGAACGGCATGTGCCCGGCTTCGGGAATCAACCGAAGCTGCGCCCCGGGTATCGTCGCCGCGGTGCGCTCCGCCTGCGCCACGGGAATCATGTCGGACTCGCCGTGCACGAGCAGGGTGCGCGCCCGAATGCCGGCGGCGGCCGCCCGCCAGTCGAACCCCTCGCGGCGCAGGCGCGCGACGACCGCGGCCCCGGTCTCGCTGCGCGCCAGCGGGGGCGAGAACATGGCGCCCAGTTCGCCGTCGTGGAACCACGCCGGATAGAGCGCGCGGTTGTACTCGGCCTGCCGTCCGGGCTCCGGGTCGTGCAGCAGCGTCGGGTCGAAGGCGGCGAGCCGCGCCCGGGCGTCGCCGTTCAGGCGCGCGAGGGCAACGTCGTGCAGGGCGTGAAGCCACTCGGGCGTCAGCCCAACGGCATCCGCGAGCACGAGATTGCCAACGCCGTCGGGATCCTCGGCGGCACCCAGCATGGCGATGGCGCCGCCCCACGAGTGTCCCAGCACGTCCCACTGGGCGACGCCGAGTGCCTCGCGCAGGGCGCGCAGGTCGAGTGCGTCGTGCTCGATGCGCGCGGCGCGCGCGCCCGGGGGCGCCTGGCTGTGGCCGCGTCCGCGCTGGTCGTAGAGGATGAGCTGGCGTCGCGCGGCGAGCGGGGATAGGGCCGGCCAGAGCAGGATGTGCGAATAGACCATCCCGCCGTTGATGCAGACCATCGGTGCGGCGCCGGCGACTTCGGGCGTGCGATAGACGGCGAACGCGAGCCCTCGGGCAGTCACCGTGACCGGTTCGAGATGCGGCGTGCGCGGCGCCGCACGACGAAAGGCGAGGAATCGCTCACGGGCGCTCATTCAGCGGTGCGGAGCGCGGCGTGATAGACGGCGAATTGCGACGCGGTCATGGCAGCGTGGAAAGTACGCGCTCGTCCCTGTACCCCGCACCCTTGCCTCGTCCCCCGCCGCGACATATATCTCAGTACAGAGATAAATGGATGGCGTTCTGGAACTCGGCATTTACAGTTTTGCGGAAACCACGATCGACCCGGCGACTGGTCAGCGCGCGAGCGCAGCGCAGCGCCTGCACGACCTGCTGGAAGAGATCGCGCTCGCCGACGCGGTGGGGCTGGATGTGTACGGCGTCGGAGAGCACCACCGCCCCGATTTCTCCGTCTCCACCCCGGCGGTGGTCCTCGCCGCGGCGGCCGCCCGCACCAATCGCATCCGCCTGTCGAGCGCCGTGTCGGTGCTCAGCTCCGACGATCCGGTGCGCGTCTTCCAGGAATTCAGCACGCTCGACCTGCTCTCCGGCGGCCGCGCCGAGATCATGGCGGGGCGCGGCTCGTTCATCGAGTCATTCCCGCTCTTCGGGTATGATCTCAACGACTACGACGCGCTGTTCGCGGAGAAGCTCGACCTGCTGCTCGCCCTGCGCGCCAACGAGCGCGTAACGTGGCAGGGGACGCACCGGGCCCCGTTGAAGGACCAACCGGTCTACCCGCGTCCGCTGCAGGACCCGCTCCCGGTGTGGATTGCGATCGGCGGCACGCCGCAGTCGGCGGTGCGCGCCGGGACGCTGGGCCTGCCGCTCGCCATCGCCATTATCGGCGGCGAACCGGCGCGATTCACGCCGTTCGTTCAGATCTACCGTGAGGCGTGGGCGCGCGCGGGGCACGACCCCGCCAGGGCGCGCGTCAGCATCAACTCGCACGGTTTCATCGCTGACACGGAGGCTGAGGCCGCCGACAGCTTCTGGCCCCGGTACGCGGACGTGATGGGACGCATCGGGCGGGAACGCGGCTGGCCGCCGCCCACCCGGGCCCACTTCGACCGGGAGCGCTCGCCGCGCGGCGCGCTCCTGCTCGGCAGCCCGCAGCAGGTGATCGACAAGATCCTCTACGAACACGAACTGTTTGGGATGGACCGTTTCCTGCTCCAGCTGAGCGTCGGCACGATGCCGCACGCACAGATGCTGCGAGCCATCGAACTCTACGGCACCGTGATCGCCCCAGCGGTGCGGAAGGCCTTGGCATGACCGAGCAACCGATCGTCCTTCAGGTGATCATCTGCAGCACGCGTCCCGGGCGCAAAGGCCCCGCCGTCGCCCATTGGGCCATGGAGCAGGCGACGGCCCACGGCAAGTTCGCCGCGGAGCTGGTGGACCTCGCCGACTTCAACCTGCCCATCCTCGACGAGGTGGCGCATCCGCGGCTCGCGCAATACGAGCACGAGCATACGAAGCGCTGGAGCGCGTCGGTGAAGCGTGCCGACGCCTACGTCTTCGTGCTGCCGGAGTACGACTTCTCCATGCCGGCCTCGTTGCTCAATGCGCTCCAGTGCATCTACCAGGAGTGGACGTACAAGCCGGCGGCGTTCGTGTCCTATGGCGGGGAGTCGGGCGGCCTGCGCAGCGTGCAGATGACGCGCCAGGTGCTCAGCACCTTCAAGATGCCGGCGATGCTCGAGGTCGTCTCGATCCACCAGGTGGCGAAGCACATCGATGCCGCAACGGGCGCCTTCGTGCCGGAGGAGAGCTACCCCAAGAAGGCCAAGGCCATGCTCGATGAGCTGCACAAGTGGGCGGTGGCTCTGAAACCGATGCGAGCGACATGAGGTGCAGGGGGGCAGGGAACAGGGTGTGGTGCGGGGGATAGGGGGCAGAGTTCGGTGAAGGGAGAACTGCCTTAGCTGCCTTGCCGCGGATGACGCGGATCGGAAACGGATGGACGCGGATCAGGCCTCTTGGGGGAACTCCTCGCGCGGGCTGGGTCAGCGTGGCGAACTCCCCAAGGCATGATCCGCGAGATCCGCCCGCATCCGCGTCATCCGCGGCAGAGCAGTTGCAGTCAGCCGCCGCCGGCTCGTTCCAACTTAGCAGAGCGGACGTGGTCCAACGGAACGCTGGCGCGCGACGTCTGCTTCGGTAGGTTGCTCAGTAGACCAGTCACCCGGCTTCAGCGCATGCGCCTGCAATTCGCGACCGCCGTCATCGCGGTTCTCCTGCTCTCATCGTCGGCCGAGGCGCAAGGCGCGGGGGATCGCGCGCCCGGCGTGCGCGTGAGCGGCACCGTGCACGACAGCGTGGCGCACGCGCCGCTGGCCGGCGCCTGGGTGCAGCTCGCCAGCGCGGACAGCGTCGCGCATGCGAGCGGAGCGCGCACCGCCATCTCGGACTCCCTGGGGCGGTACGCATTCGATGACGTGCCCGAGGGGCGCTACCGGCTGGGCTTCTTTCACGCCGTCCTCGACTCGCTCGGCGTCGAACTGCCCCTCCGCGACCTGACCGTGCGGCGCGGGCGGCCGGCGCGCCTCGACCTCGCGGTGCCGTCGGGGGGCACGCTGCGCGCGCTCATCTGCGGCGTGCGCTCGCCGCGCGACTCGGGCGTCGTGGTCACCGGGGGCGCCGTCATCGGCGTGGTGCGCGACGCGCGGGGCGGAGCGCCGGTGGAGGGTGTGACCGTCAGCGGCGAGTGGCTCGAGATCTCGTTTCGCACCCAGGGCATCGATCGTCGCCGTCCGCGCGTCGTGGTGACGACGGGGGCCAACGGCTGGTTCGCGCTCTGCAACGCGCCCGCCACCGGCAACCTGTTCCTCACGGCGAGCCGCGGCGCGGACAGCACGGATCTCGTCGAGGCGACGGTGCCCCTCGAGGGATTCCTGCGACGCGACCTCTACCTCGGTGCGGCGCGCACGCAGGTGGTGCGAGACACCACGCCCCGTCCCGACTCGCTTGCGCTCCCGCCGCGCATCGTGCGGTCCGGCGAGGGACGGCTCAGCGGGACCGTGGTGAGCGCCGATTACCAGCGTCCGCTGGCGGGAGCGATCGTCCACCTCAGCGACGGTCCCACGGCGCGCGCCGACGAACGCGGCGCCTTTACGCTGGTGAACGCGCCGCTGGGCACGCGCGTGCTGGAGGTGCGCTCCGTCGGCTACTATCCCGACCGCCGCGCCGTGCACGTGGTCGGCGGCATGCCGCCGGTGCGTGTGGCGCTCTCGACTTTCAAGTCGGTGCTCGACACGGTGAAGATCATCGCCCAGTTCGCCGCGGACCGCCACGGCAGCAGCTTCGAGGACCGGAAGCGCACCGGACTCGGGCGCTACCTGACGAGCGCCGACCTCGAACGGCGCGGCGCGATCTTCACGTCGGATGCCTTCAAGACACTGGCCGGTGTTCGTCTGGAGCGAAGCAGCGTCGGCTCTCGCCACATCTACGTGCGCAGCGCCTTCGGCGAGTGGTGTGAGCCGTCGGTGCACATCGACGGGCTGTACATGTGGAACCTCAACGCCGATGATATCGATGGCATGGTCAGCCTGCGCTACGTGAAGGGCATCGAGGTCTACACCGAGGCCACGACCCCCATGGAGTTCCAGCGCGCGATGACCGGGTGCGGCACGATCCTCATTTGGACCAGGTAACGCGGCCTCCCAACGCATGCGGCAACTCTCTCTCGCATTCGTGAGCCTCTTCACGACGGTGGCAGGCAGCGCCGCCGCGCAGGCGCCCGTGCCGGCGGGCGCCGCACCCGGGGGGAGCATCAGCGGCATGGTGCGCGACAGCCTCGCGCGCGGCCCACTGCCGGGGGCCTGGGTGCAGGTGGTCGACGCCGGCCGCCAGGCGACGGTCGCGCGCACCGTGATCACCGACTCGCTCGGTCGCTTCTCGTTCAGCGGGGTGCCCAACGGCCGGTATACGATCGGCTTCTTCCATGCCGTGCTCGATTCGCTTGGCGTGGAACCGCTCCTGCGGCAGGTGACGGTGTCTCGCGGCAGGGCCACGCGCGTCGAGCTAGCGACCCCGTCACCGGCGCGGCTGCGCTCGGCCATCTGCGGCGCGCGCCCCGGGTCTGCCACCGGCGGCGTCGTGCTGGGCGTGCTGCGTGACGCGCTCACGCGCGAGCCGGTCGCCGGTGCGGCGGTGACCGGAGAGTGGCTCGAGGTGTCGTTCCGGCCGGGCGCCATCGCCCGTCAACGCGGTCGCGTGGACGCCACGACGGAGTCGAACGGCTGGTTCGCGCTCTGCAACGTGCCGGCGCGCGGCATGATGTTCCTGCAGGCGAGCCGCGGCGGCGACAGCACAGACGTGCTCGAAATGCAGATCCCGGCGAGCGGATTCGTGCATCGCCATCTCTATGTCGGGGCGTCACGCACCATCGTCTTCGGAACCGCCCCGCCGGAGACGGACACGCTGATGCCGGTGCGCCGCATGCGCGTCGGTGAGGGCGTGCTGGCCGGCACGATCGTGACCGCGAGCGGCGGCCGCGCTGTAGCCGGCGCGCTCGTGCGGCTCGGCGACAATCCGCCCACGCGCGCCGACGACCGTGGGGCGTTCGTGCTCACCGAAGCACCCACCGGCACGCGGATGCTGGAGGTGCGCGCCGTCGGATATAACCCGTCGCGCATGGTGGTTGATGTCATTCCGGGAGCGGCGCGGGCGACCGTTCTGCTCGCCACGTCAAAAGCCGTGCTCGACACGGTGAAGGTGACCGTTGCTCGTGCCGCCGATCGACATGCCAGCGGATTCGAGGACCGCCGACGGTCCGGCGCGGGCACGTATCTCACGGCGCAGCAGATCGCGCGGCGCGGTGCGTTCTCCACGTCCGACCTGTTCCGCTCGATGCGCGGCATGCGCATCGGGTATGACTACGACACGCTGGAGACCGACGGCAACCCGGATGCACTCGCGGAAATGAACCAGCTCAGCGACAAGCGCATCCTGATGCGCGGGATCAGCGGCAACTGGTGCGAGCCTGCACTCTGGTTCGACGGAATCCTGATCCCGGAACTCAGCGCCTACGCGCTCGACGGCTGGGTGCCGCCCGACCGGCTGGCCGCCATCGAGATCTACAGCGAGGCGACGGTGCCGCCGCAGTTCCAGCGGCTGCGATCGGGATGCGGGGCGGTGCTCTTCTGGACGAAATGACGGCGCGCCGCCTCAGGGCGGAGTGAAGGTCGCCCGCACCGAGCGACGCGCGGTCGGGAGCTTGGTGACCGGCGTACGCGCCGCCGACGCGAACAACTCGGCGCGGGTCCGCGTCTGCGCGGCCGTGCGCCACGTGTAGACGCCGTCGCGCCGGCGCGCGCCAGAAAACCAGAGCGTCACCATGTCCCGCGGCGCATCGTACGCGAACGTCGACCGATAGACCACGTCGGCGAATTCCGGAATCGCGCCGGCGGTCATCACGGCACTGGGCAAGGTCCGCCAGGTGACACCGTCGGGACTCGTCGCGAGGAAGACCGCCGTGGTGGCGCAGGTGCCGGGCGCCTTGACCGGGAAGAGCGCCCAGAACTCGGCGCGCGACGGAATCCACGCGACATCGATGTGCCAGGCGAACTGCCCCGCCGGGCTCGGCATCGTCACGGACTCCGGAGCCGACCAGTCCACGCCATTGGCCGAGCGTCGCAACTCGACGGATGTGGTGCTGTCGTTGCATCCCGTGCCGGCATTGATGCTCCACATGCGCCAGTCCCCGGCGCGCACCCGCACCACGGACGGCGAGAGCGCGCTGTTGCGGGGCGCATCGAACAGCGGCTGCCGCGGCGTCCAACGGGACCCGTCCACCGAACGCGTGAGGAAGATGCGGTCCGACCGCCCGGCTTGTCGGTAGTAGAGCAGCAGTTCGTTCCGGACCGGCGCGTGCACCACATCGGGGTCGGAGAGATGGCCTTCCTGCGGCCGGGCCAAGGGCATTGGCGCGTTGGGTGCCGCCTTCCATTTCACGCCGTCGAGGCTCGCGTAGAGCGACGGATTCTCGTGCGTGGACGTTCCGCTCGGGTACGGCGTGAGCGCCAGATAGAAGTAGCGCCGCCGCCACGGTGCAGCCGGTGCGGCGTAGTCCGGGTGCACGCTCTGGCCGGAACCGTCGTAGGTACGCAGGTCGAGCAGCACGGGAAGCGACGGGACTTGGAGTGCCGCCACCTCGTTGGTCTCCCGGAGTTCAGGAACCGTCGGGGCGGCCTTGTCCTTCGTGCACCCGGTCGCGAGCACGAGCACCGCGAAGGCGGCCAGTGCCCGGTATGCGACGCGCGGTTGCGGAGCGTAGAGGAGCAGGGGGCCTCGAAGTGGGAGGGCGAGCGTCGGAGACCGATGGGGCGGATGCGATAATAGCGTCCACCACGAACGCGCGCGAATTCGCCTCATTCCGGCGGCCGGTCCTCCGCCGCGCGGCAGTTGGCGCCGGTACAGGCGGCGAGCGCCTTCAGCCAAGCGGAGAGCCGGCGCACGAGCGCCGTGTCGGCGCGGTCGGCCATGTTGTCGAGCTGGAACCGATCGCGATGCAGGTCGTAGAGCTCCCGCTCCCCGGTGGCATACTCGACGTACGTGTGCTCGCGCGTACGCAGGGCATTGAAGCTGTTGGCCCCGAACATCCCGTCGGTGTCGCCCGGTTCCTCCTGCGCGTCACGGCCACCGCGGCGTTCAATCATAAATGCGGCGCGGTCCCACGGCGCGGGATTCGCCGAGAGGAGGGGAAGGAATGAACGCCCCTCGACGAACGCCGGCGCGGGCACGCCCGCCATCGCGGCGAACGTCGGCGCGAGGTCGTTGTTCAGGACGATCGCCCGCTCGCGCCTGCCCGCCGGCACGCCTGGGCCGCGCACGACAAAGGGCACGCGAATGTCGGTCTCGTACGCGGTGTTCTTGCCCTGCAGCAGGCGATGCTCGCCAAGGTGAAAGCCGTTGTCCGACGCATAGACGATGTACGTGCGTTCGAGCTGTCCCGTCTGCCGTAGCGTCGTGACGACGCTGTCCACGAGGTCATCCACCGACTGGAGCGAGCGCAGGCGGCGGCGATAGACGTCCGTGAGGCGCGCGACCATCCGGGGCCGCAGGCGCGGGCGATTGCGAACGACGGCCGGCTTCTCGCTCACGTCGGCTTCGTCGAAGGCCGGCGTCCGCGGCAGCTCGGTGTCCTCAAAGAGCGTCTCGTGCCGCGGCGCCGCGGTGGAGGGCCCGTGCGGAGTAAACGGCGCCACGTAGATGAAGAACGGCTGGCCGTCTGCCGCACTGCGCCGAATCAGGTCGGACGCCTTGTGCGCGATGACGTCCACGAGGAAATCCTCGGGACGGCTGCCGTAGCGTACGGACCGGCCGCTCTCGTTCAGCACGTAGTCGTAGCTGCGGTACGCGTTGCCGCCCACGTACCACTCCGACCATCCCGGTGGCACACCCGAGGCCGGTTGATATCCGTTGAGGTACTTGCCGAACATCGCCGTGCGGTAGCCGGCGTCGCGCAGCCAGGTGGCGATGGTCGAGGTCTCTCGGCCGAGGGCGCGGAAGGTCTCGAAGCCACCGAGCGGCGGCGTATTGCCGCGCACACCGCTGCTGTGCGGATACTGCCCACGCAGGGTGGTGGCGCGCGACGGACAGCAGAGGGAGTACGTGACGAAGTAGTTGTCGAACGTCGTCCCGGCATCGTGCAGCAGCACCTTGGTCTTCGGCATGAAGGCGTGCAGGGCCGTGTCCTCATCGTCGGTGAGGATGAAGACGATGTTCGGCCGGTCGACCGGCGCCTGGGTCGCCTGCGTCAAGGCAGCCGGCGATGCCCCCTGGACGCGGCTGCCGGACGTGATCGACGCGGTGCCGACCAGTATGGCGAGGGCGATGCGGGTGTAACGAGCCGCGTTCGTGTGCATGGTGATAACCGGATCGCTGGCCGCTCGGTCAGCCGCGCGTTCCAGCGCCGGTCAGCGTGCCGAGAATGCGGCAATGGCCGATGCCGGCATCGCCGGCGCACGCGTCGATGACGTGGCGCAATTCCGTCCGGAGTCGCTTGAGCTGGGCGAGCTTCTCCTCGACCTGCGCGAGATGGGCGCGTGCGATGGCGTCGACTTCCTCACACGGCCGGGACGGATCACTCGACGCCAGCTGCATCAGCTCCTTCACATCGTCGAGGGCGAAGCCCAGTTCGCGCGCGCGCCGCAGGAACCGCACGCGCTCGACGTCAGCCGAGGTATAGAGCCGGTACTGGCCCTCGCCACGTCGCGCGGGGACCGGGAGCACCCCTTGGTGCTCGTAGAAACGAACAGCTTCGGGCGTACACCCAGTCCGTGAGGCAAGTTCGCCGATGCTGAACTCACGCTTCGGGAGCGGGTTTTGCGCCACCTGCGTCATGTCGGACACTCCGGGGCTTGACCTTGTAGTGACTACAAGGTTTAAGGTACGTGGAGTCTCCTTCGGATGCCATGCGCTCTATCCCATCCTTCGTCCAGGTGTGCTGCCTGTGCGCGCTGATTTCGGGGCACTTCATTTTGGCTCATTAGCCGCCCGTGTCCTCCGTCGCGTTGCGATGGCAGTGATCAGCGCGGCTGCGACGACCACCCTTCAGGCGCAGGACCCGTCCGCGGGCGCCACGGCGCGCGTGAACGTGCGGGTGGTCAGCGACGGTTCGGGCGTGGAAGCGGCCATCGTGCGCGCGGGGCGATTCGGTGCGCAGACGAATGCGCGCGGCGAGGCCGAGCTGCGCGTAAGCCCCGGCATCCACACGCTCGTTGCCTCCAAACTCGGAATGCGCACCGACTCCGTGCGCCTGACGCTTGGCGCCGGTGCCGATACCGCCATCACGATCGCCTTGGTGGCGCAGGTGACACAGGTCGAAGCGGTCGTCGTGAGCGCCACGCGGAGTGAACGGCGTGTCGAGGACGTGCCGCTCCGCGTCGAGGTGATTGACGAGGAAGAGATCGCCGAGAAGGTCACCATGACGCCGGGCGACATCGCGATGATGCTGAATGAGACGTCGGGCCTGCGCGTGCAGACGACGAGCCCGTCGCTTGGCGGCGCGAACATCCGCATTCAGGGACTCGCGGGCCGGTACTCGCTGCTGCTGGCCGACGGTCTCCCACTCTACGGCGGGCAGGCGGGCGGCCTGGGGCTGCTGCAGATCCCCCCGGTGGACCTCGGGCGGGTGGAAGTCATCAAGGGCACGGCGTCGGCGCTGTATGGAAGCTCCGCGCTCGGCGGCGTCGTGAACCTGCTCTCGCGCCGTCCGGGCAAGGAAGCGGAGCACACCGCGCTGCTCAACCAGACGACGCGCGGCGGGACCGACGGTGTGGTCTTTCTCACCTCTCCGCTTTCGGAGAATTGGGGATACACCCTTCTCGCCGGCGCGCATCGCCAGTCGCAGCGCGATCTCGATGCCGACGGCTGGACCGACCTGCCCGGATACGAGCGCGCGGTGATTCGACCTCGGTTCTATTTCGGTGATGGCAGTCGCACCGCGTTCCTCACCGCCGGCTTCACGGCCGAGGATCGAGAGGGAGGTACGCTGCCCAGACGCAGCGCGCCCGACGGCGCGGCGTTTGCTGAGGGGCTCACCACGCGCCGGGCCGATGTCGGTGCGCTTGCGCGGTGGGTCGTGACGGACACGACGCGCGCGTTGCGCGGGGCGATCGTGACGCTCCGCGGCTCAGCGGTCGAGCAGCGGCATCGCCACCAATTCGGCCGGGCACGCGAGGAGGATCGCCATCGCACGTGGTTCGGCGAGGCGGCGAT
>JACREJ010000104.1 GCA_016218305.1 Gemmatimonadota bacterium
GTCGGTGGGCGGCGGCGACGTGCGCCGTGGCGAGGACAACGTGCCGGTGGCGTCACTGGGCGCACGGCTCTTCCGCGATCCGGCAAAGGGCGGGTATCGCATTGACTACATCTACCGGGCCGACCCCGACTTCCCCGCCGAACGTGCGCCCCTGGCCGACCCCGACCTGAACGTAAAGGTCGGCGACGTCATCACCGCCGTGAACGGCACCCGCACGCTGGCAGCGACCGACATCGGCGAGTTGCTGCGCCACCAGGTGGGCAAGCAGGTGCTGCTCACCCTCGGCGACGGCGCGACGGCGCGCAACATCGTCGTCGAGCCCATCGGCAATGAGCAGACCCTGCGCTACGCCGACTGGGAGTACACTCGGCGCCTCGCGGCCGAGAGCAAGAGCAACGGCGCCATCGGCTACGTGCACCTGCGGGCCATGGGCAACAGCGACATCGACCAGTTCTACCGCCAGTTCACGCCCGTCTTCAACCGGCAGGGGCTCATTCTCGACATGCGGCAGAACCGCGGCGGCAACATCGACTCGTGGGTGCTCGAGATGCTGTCGCGCAAGGCGTGGATGTACTGGAAGAGCCGCGTGGGCGAGCCGTACTGGAACATGCAGGGCGCCTTCCGCGGGCACATGGTGATGCTCGTGGACCAGGAGACGGCGAGCGACGGCGAGGCGGTGGCCGACGGCTTCCGCCGGCTCGGCCTTGGCGTCGTGATCGGTGCACGCACCTGGGGCGGCGAGATCTGGCTGAGCGGCGCCAACACGCTCAGCGACGGCGGCGTGGCGCGCGCGCCGATGAACGGCGTCTACGGCCCCGAGGGGAAGTGGCTGATCGAGCAGGAAGGGGTGATCCCCGACATCGTGGTCGAGAACCTCCCGCACGCCACGTTCAACGGCCAGGACGCGCAGCTCGACGCGGCCATCGTCTACCTGAAGAAGAAGATCGCGGAGGATCCGCGGCCGGTGCCGGCGCCGCCGCCGTATCCGAAGCGGGGGCGGCCGTAGCATCCGGGCGGCCTCACTGGCGAAGTCGCACAACCGTGCCCTACGGCAGCGGCGTTACACGCAGCTGCTGCAGCAAGGCCGTGCTCACGTGCCGGTTCATGTTCTCGTCCAGCGGCGTCCACTCGAGCGACAGCACGTGCCGTCCCGGACGCAGCGAGAGGATCAGCGGATTCGTGTAGCCCCAGTCGTCCCAGCGCCCGCTGCCGCGCTGCGGCATCACGAGCACGCCGGCCGTGCGGCCGTCCAGCTGCAGCGTGCGGACGGCGGCCTTGTCCTCGGTGTTGATCGGCCCGCTGCCGTTGGCGTATCGCGCGTCCAGCGCGAAGCGTCCGCCCCGACGCACCGTGACCTCGAACGCGACCCGCGCCGGCCTCCCGCGCTCGAGGCGCAGCGCCGTGTCCCTCGCGCCCGCGGGACGCAGGAACCGCTCGGCGCCGGCGGCGATCACCCGCACCGGTTCGCTGAGGAACGACCCAACCCCTGCGCGGTCCAGCGCCTGCACCTGATACTCGGCCAAAGTGCTGCGTGCAGTCACGGGCACCGCGGTGGCGCTGACCGTGTCAATCGCGCGCCCGTCGCGATACACCACATAGCGAGACGCACGCGCCACCGCGGGCCACTCCAGTCGCAACGCCGCAGTGTCAAGCGCCGCGACAGGCGTCGCCGGCGCGACACGCGCCTCCACGAGATTGATGCGTGACGCCGGCCACCGTCCGTCCATCTCGATCACGAGCGTGTGCGAGCCACTCGTCGTCGCTAGGACCTCGGCACGAGGTACGGGGCGCTCGTCAAGCCACGCGCGAGCCACGCCCGTCCCGTGGCCGAGCACCGTCACCGTGAGTTCGGCGCTCCGGTAGCGCACGCCACGCAGCGTCCGCTCGCCGCCATACGCTGGCGGCACCATCGGCCGGAACGCGAGGCGCCGTTCCTCGGCGCGCATCCCGAAGAGCACGCGGTAGCTCATCGCCAGCGTGCCTGCCACGCTCCACAGCTGACGGTCTGAGTTGAGCGCCGTCCCCTCGAAGTGACCGGTCGCGGCCACCATGTTCTCCTTGTTCGTCAGGAAGAGCGCCGCGCCGCGCGCCATCGCCGCGAGTCCGTGCTCCACCGCCGCCGTCGCCTGCGCATCTGCCGCTGCCCACGTCCAGTACGCCGTCACGAACGGCCAGATGGTCGCGTTGTGGTAGAACGGCACGTCGGCGATGAACGGCCAGATCGTCGGCGTTCCGAACGGCATCAGCGGAAACGCGCCGAGCACACGCGCTCGCTGCGCGCTCGGCGTCGCCCCCGTGACGAGCGCCAGCGCCTCGCCCAGCGCCTCGGCGCTCGGCGACCTCGACAGCGACACGCGGCCGTAGCGGAACTGCGCGTGCCATCCGAGCGCCGGCTGCCAGAGCGTCGCCGCCATGCCGCTGCGCACCGCGCCGGCCCGCGCGTCCCACACCGCTGACGACTCCCCGAGCGCGCGTGCCATCGCACCCAGCACGCGGAACGCGCCATAGTGGACGGCGTTGGTGCCCAGCGCCTCCGACTGGTAGATGTCGGCCGGCTGCATCCATCGCGGGTAGCTCTGCTCGCGCCAGTCGAGGAACGACGACTCCCCGCGCATCAGCCCCGTCCGCGCGTCGAATGCCGCATGGCGGTCGGCTTCGGCCGAACGTCGGATGATATCGTACGCCTGCCGCAGCCAGTCGTGGTCGCCGGTCATCGCGTAGACCTCCCACGCGGCAAGCGCCCACGTCATGCGGTCGGTCGAGATCGGCCACGACCCGCCCGTCCCCGTGTCCTGGATGATGCGCCCAGCTGAATCGACCTTCATCATCAGGCTGGTGCGCGCGGCGTCGGGCGCCACGAAGGCGAGGGCGAGCACTGTGCTAAGCGCGACATCACGCGTCCAGACCCCCGGCCACTTGGCGCCGGCGGCAAGCGCGCCGTCGCTCCGCCGCAGTTCATGCAGTTCTTCGAGGGACAGGCGGTACAGCGCGTCAGCGAGCACGTGCGGCGAAGTCATCGCGGGGTACGCGGACAGGTCCACGCGCCGCGACCAGATGGCGCGCCCATCGGCCGAGAGCGGACGCAGGTACTCGGGGCGAAACGAGAGCGTCGCCTCGTAGATGCCGTCCCCGTCCCGGTCGGTCAGCTCCTGCGGGGCGCCGGGCTTCAGCTGCCGCACATCCCAGACGAGCGGGTCGGTGTCGCCGATGACGAAGACGGGCTCGATGGCACGCACGCGGGCGCCGAGCGGCGGGTCGTAATAGCCGCGCTCGGCTATCGCGCGTCGCACCGCGCGCAGGTCAAGCCGTATGGTGACACGCGCCGCCGCGTCCTCACCCTCGGCCGAATCCTCGGCGCGCGGGAGGAACGGCTGCGGTGGCACGGCGAAGGCATACAGCGGCGTGGCGACGGCGCCGCCTTGCGGGCGCAGGTGGATGGTGTGCTCGATTCCCGGCGGGAACTCGTTGTCCGCACCGCCGAGCGCGAACTTGAAATGCACCTCACGCGCCGCACGAGGGTAGTTCGACGTGATGGTGTCGCGCGACTGCGCCACCGCGTCGAACGGGCCCTGGCGCACTCGGTTGGTCGACACCTCGAACGCGGGCGAATGGAAGAGCACTTCCTGCGAGGGAGCGCATCGCGGCGCGGCCGCCATGGTGGCGATCGCGAGTCCGGGTATCCAGTGACGACCGTGCAGCATCCGTGCAAGGCTCCGGTGGCGGTGCCTCATCAGCCCAGTCCCCGTTCGTGCGGCTTAGCGTGCCGGCCGAAGGCGAATGGCCTGCCCGCCCCCAGGCGCCATCGCAATGCGCAGCCGGGTCGCCGCATTGACCGGCTGGCGGCTGATGGAGAGCGCCAGCGGGTTGTCGCGCCAGCTTGCGCCCTTGCCGTCGGCGTACACCTCCGCGACATACGGCCGGCCCTTCGGCAGAAAGTCCAGCGTGACCTCAATGGTGCGCGCCGCCTCGTCGGTGATGGCGCCCACGAACCACTCGTCCCTCCCCTTCGTCTTGCGCGCCACGATCACGTCGTCGCCGATGCGGCCGTGCAGCACACGCGTCGTGTCCCAGTCCACCGCCACGTCGCGAATGAATTGGAACCCGGGCTGTCCCTCGTAGTTCTCGATCAAGTCGGCCGCCATCTGCACCGGTGAATGCAAGACCACGTACAACGCGAGCTGCTTGGCGAGCGTGGTGCGCGGGCGCGCCTCCGTGGGCGTGCGCGGCACGTTGGTGCCGCTGCGTGTGATCAGCAGGTTGAAGATGCCGGGGGTGAAGTCCATCGGTCCCGACAGCAGTCGCGTGAAGAAGAGGATGGTCTCGTGCTCGGGCGGATTGCCGCCCTCCCCGCCCCACGCATTGTACTCCTGCCCGCGTGCCCCCTCGCGCGACAGCATGTTGGGCCATGTGCGGCGCTCACCGGTGTCCTTGATAGGCTCGTGCATCACGACGCCAAGCCCGCGGCTCGCCGCCGTCTCGATCACGCGCCGGTGATGCCGCACCATGTACTGCCCCTGGTGGGCGTGCCCGCCCGGATTGATGGTGTCGCCGACGTAGCCGGTCTTGATCGCCGTGACACCGAGTCGCTGGTAGAGCGCGAAGGCGCTGTCCAGCTGCCGGTCGTAGTTGTCCACGAACGTCCCCGTCTCGTTGTGCACGATCAGCGACACGCCCTTCTGCCGGGCATACGCGGCCACCCCGGGCAGGTCATAGTCGGGATACGCCGTGGTGAAGGAGAACTCGTCGCCGTACCGCATCCAGTCCTTGTCCCAGCCGATATTCCAGCCTTCCACGAGTGTGCCGCCCAGTCCGTTGGCCGCGGCGAAGTCGAGGTACCGGCGCGTGTTCGCGGTGGTCGCGCCGTGCAGCGGGCCGCTCCCCCACGTCATCGTGTTCACATGCATCCCCCACCAGATGCCGTTGTACTTCATCGGCCGGATCCATCGCGTATCGGCGATGCGGTTCGGCGGGTTCAGCTTCAGCCCCAGCACCGACGGGGTCAGGTCTTCGGCGCGGTCGGCAAGCTGCAGCGTGCGCCACGGCGTCACGAAGGGCGTGCGCCCCTTCACCGCGCTTCCGTCCTTCCACCGGGCAAGCGTCGCGCGCAGCGTCCGGCTCTCGCTGCGCCCCTGCAGCGCCATGCCGGCGTAGTCCACGAGGTTGGCCTCGTGGATCACGGCGTGCAGGCCGCCCGTGCCCACCAGCGTCAGCGGTGTCTGCACCAGATCGAGCTTGCTGACCGGACCCGACGACCAGAGCATCTCCTGGCGGTCCGGCGTCGAGATGTTCGCCGGGATCCACCACGCCTTCATGTCCTCGGCCATGGAGAACTCGGTGAGTTCATCCATGATCTCGAAGTCCCGGAGGTTGGGCTGGTCGGGAATCTCGTAGCGGAAGCCGATGCCGTCATCGAACGCGCGCGCGACCACCCAGAGCTCGCGGTGCGGCGCGGCCGTCTCCACCACCCGCACGCGCAGTTCGTTGTGTCGGTCGCGCACACGCGCCACTTCGCCGAGCGGCAGCGTGAACGTCTCGTCAGCCGATGATCTCGCGCTGTCTGCCAGCTGCAGTCCCGTCTCGAACCGCGGCGCCCCACGAAACGTGAAACCCAGACGCGACGGCGTCACCACCGGCGCGCCATCCCGCGATACGGCCCAGGTCAGCCGCGTGTCCGTGAGCGCCAGGACGAGCGTCGTCCGTCCGTCGGGTGACCGCAGGGTGTACGACTGCGCCCGCGCGGTCGCGGCAGCCACGAGGAGAGGCACGAGGGCGGCGAGCGCCAGCGAGCGTATGCGCATCATGGTCGGACTCCGGAGAGCAGTGCGACGGCCGACGTCGCGTTGATGGTCAACAAGATGGTCTGATCGGCGCCGACCGTCACGGTGCGACCGATGCAACCCGCCGGGCCGCGTCCGCCGCTCAGCACGTCGCAATAGGCGCCCGCGGCGAGCGCGGTCGGGATGGACGCCGTCACGCTCGACGCGCCGGCATTGAGGGCCACGAAGCCTGTTCCGCCGCGCGAGAACGCCACGGCGTCGGCGCCGTTGTCCCACGGTCGCGTCGCGTCGGTGCCCGCCGTCGCGCGGCGAAAGGCGAGCATCGCCACGATCCACGCGTCGCGGTGATCGCATGTCCATTGCCCCACGACGGCCGCCGCCGGGCTCGGCGCGCACGGCAGCGTCGCCGCCGGTGCAGGCGGCCCGGCGTCGCGCCCGGCCTGCGTGGCCTTGTCGAACGCGTACCCTGACATCACCACGGGATAGCCGTACGGCTGGCCGAGCATCCAGACGTTCGCGAGGCGGTACGCCACGCCGTCCCGATAATCCACGCCGTCCACGCGCTGCGTGTCATGATTCTGCAGAAACACCACCGCCTTGTCGGCGGCCATCAATCCCCACGTGCGTGCGGTGAACGAGCTGAGTTCGCCGGCGCGCCGACCGCTTCCCGCGCGGAACCGCTCCCCCACGGCGCGAAACAGGAACTCGGTGATGTCGGCCGCGCCGCCCGACGCGTAGCCAAGCCCGAAGTAATCGCTGGCCTTCACCGCCTCGGTGCCGGGGTCTATGACTTCGAGAAAGAAGAACGGCGGCGTGCGCCCCTCGGCCGCAGCGGCGAGGTTCACGAGCCGCACGATGCTGTCGAGGTCCACGGGCTGGATGTGCTTGGCCGCGTCGATGCGGAAGCCAGCGACGCCCAGCCGCGTGAGCCCGATCAGGTAGTCGGCGATCTTCTGCCGGACGCTCGCCGACCCGGTGTTGAGATCGGGAAGCCCAAGCAACTCGCAGTCCTGCACGTTTGCCGCGCTCTGGTAGTTGTTCAGCGCGCAGGCCGGATGAAAGTCCGCCGGTCCGAACAGCGGCTGGTAGTTGTAGCGCGTGAACGCCGTGCCATTGCTTCCCACGCCACTGCCAGGGGCCATGTGATTGATCACCGCATCCACATACACATCGACCCCTGCCACCCTGCACCGCTGCACCATATCCACAAACTCGGCGCGCGTCCCGAACCGCCCGCGGTCAATCGAGTGGCTGACCGGCCCGTACACCTCAAACCACGGACGTCCGTCGGCGATGTTGTGCTCCTGTGGCGGACTCACCAGCGCAGCCCGGTACCCCGCTGGGCCGAGCCAACTCGCGCACTCGGCGGCCACGTCTTTCCAATACCACGAGAAGAGCTGCACGAACACGTCGCCGGCCGCGGCATGGCCCGACGCGCGGTACGCCGGCGGGAGCACCGGGCGGCTGGCCGGTCCCGGTCCGCCGGGGGCGGTGGGAGCGGGCGTGTCGCCGCCCCCGCTGCAGGCTGCGCCGAGCACGGCGCAGAGCAGCGCGCACGAAAGCGCCGCGCGCATCTGCACGCGGCGCCTCGCGGGCCGAACGCCATGCGCCCGGCCCAAGGCAGGGCCTCGGACCGGGCGCGTGGATCCCATCAGAATCAGTACCCGGTGTTCTGCTTCAGCTTCGGGTTCGCAATCAACTCACTCGCCGGCAGCGGATACAGGTCACGGAACGCCGCCGTCACGGCGCCGTTCACGGTTCCGCCCTTCCACTGCCACACGCCGGCGGTGCTGTACTGGCCATAGCGAATCAGGTCGGTGCGGCGCGTCCCCTCCCAGAAGAGCTCGCGTGCGCGCTCGTCGAGGATGAACGCCTGCGTCATCTGCGCGTCGGTGATCTGACCCGACGTGTTGCCGTAGGCGCGGTCACGCAGCGCGTTGATGTAGCCCAGCGCCGTGGCGCGCGAGCCGCCGGCGCCACGCACCACCGCCTCGGCGTAGATCAGGTAGGCGTCGGCCAGGCGGAAGACCGGGAAATCGGTATCCACGAAGGTCGAGTTCTTGCCCGACGCGCCCGTCGAGGTCTTGTTGGTGAACTTCGGCGAGCCGATGCCCGTCGTGTAGTCGGTCAGGTTGGTCATGCTGCCCGAGAAACCGTTGTACACGAAGAACGACGCCCGCTTGTCCGGGCTGTTCGGGCCCGGGTTGGGATACAGCGCGGCCAACGACGGCTTGGTGCGAATGCCCCACCAGCCGCCGTCAATGCCGAAGTCGCCCGCATTCATGCTCGCGCCCACCGAGGCATGGATGAGGAACGTCATGCCACCCCACGTCTGGATCTTGTCGCCGTCCTGCTGGATGGCGAAGATGATCTCCGGCGAGGTGTTGTTGTCCGCCGAGAACATGCGGCGGAAGTTCGCGTCCAGACGGTACGGGCCGGCGATCACCTTCTGCGCCTCGGCCAGCGCCTCGGCGTACTTCGCCGTGCCGGCGTACACTTGCGCATTCAGGTAGACCTTGGCGAGCAGCATGGCCACCGCGCCCTGGTCCACGCGGCCGTACTCGGCCGCGCCGACGTTCGGCAGTTCGCTGCGGATCGCTGTCAACTCGCTGACGACGTAATTGTACACCTCGGCGCGGGTCGCCTGGGCCGGCGGTTCCTTGCCGACGACGTCGGTTTCCTTCACGATCGGGATGTTGCCGAACAGGTCCATCCCGTGCCAGTAGCTGAGCGCGCGCAGGAACCGCGCCTCGGCGCGGTACTTGGCCACCTCGGCTCTCGTGCCCGCCGAGACGTTGCGTGACGCCAGCTTCTCGGGCGTCGTCTCGCGCAGGAACTCGTTGGCCATGGAGACCTGGAAGTAGATGCGGTAGTACATCGAGCCCAGGAACGAGTTCGACGCCGACCAGATCTGGGTGTTCAGCTCCTGGATGGGGCCGTCATTCCACGAGACGGCCGCCTCGTCGGTGGGCAGCTCTTCCATCTGCCACCACAGGCGCATGTACTGCGAGAAGCCCTCGTCGAGCCCCGAGATGTCGCCGTTGCCCGCCGGACCCTGCTGGCCGCTGACCGCGAGGCCCGCGTAGATCTTGGCGAGGAAGGACTTGTACGACGTCTCCTCGGAGAAGATGTTGGCGCTGCTGACGCTGCTCTTGGGCGCCACCGTCGGATCGGTGCACGCGGCCGCCACCAGCAGCGCGCTGGCGGCGACGAGCATGGAGCGAATGGTGATTTTCATGGTTCCGTCTCCGCTCAGAAGCCGATGTTGAGGCCGGTGGTGAACGTGCGTGACAGTGGGTACAGGGCGTTGTCGATGCCGTTCACGCCGGCCATCGGGTCAACGCCGGTGTACTTCGTGCTCGTGAAGACGTTCTGGATCGCGCCGTACACGCGCAGCGACTTGAGCTGCGACACGTTCTTGAAGGTGTAGCCGACGCTGACGTTGTCGAGGCGGAGGAAGCTCGCCTTCTCGACATACAGGTCGGAGAAGTACTGCGTGGAGGTGAAGCCGTACTTGAGCACCGAGGCGTGCAGGTTGTTGGGCGCCTGCGTGCCCTTGAGGGCGCGGTAGGTGCCTTGCGTCGACGCCACGTTGTTGTACACGTAGTTGCCGAGGTGCATGCGCGCCGACAGTGACGCGTCCCAGTTCTTGTACGACACGTTTGACGTGTGGCCGATGATCCACTTCGGATCGGGGCTCTTGTACGCCACCTTGTCGCTCTGGGTGATGGCGCCGTCGCCGTCGATGTCCTGGTAGAGCTCCTTGTCCGGCTTGTCGCCCGTCACCGGCTTGCCGTCCGCGCCCACCTTGTGCTTGAAGACGAGGAACGCGTACCGCGGCTGGCCCGGCTGCAGCACCTGGATGGTATTGCCCACGCCGCCCGAAATGCCGCCGACGAGGATCTTGTCGGCGCCCGACGCGCTCACCGACACGATCTTGTTCTTGTTCATGCCGGCGGAGAGGGTGCCGTCCCAGCGCCACGGCGAGTTACGGCCCTCGAGGATCACGGCGCTCAGGCCGAGTTCCACGCCGCTGTTCTTCATGCTGCCGATGTTCGTCGTGACGTAGTTCGACAGGTTCGTGCCGGCCGGCACCGGGACGGTGAAGATGAGGTCGTCCGTCTTCTTGCTGTAGACGTCGAGCGTGCCGGTGATGCGATTGTTGTACAGGCCGAAGTCAACGCCAAAGTTCGTCGACGTCGTCTGCTCCCACTTGATGTTCGGATCCACCGCGCTGGGGCGAATGGTGCTCACGAAGTTGTTCCCGAACTGGTACTGCGCCTTGCTGTCGCCGTTCGTGTAGGTCGACAGGAACAGGTAGTTGCCGAACGACTGGTTGCCGTTGACGCCCCACGAGAAGCGCAGCTTGAGGTCCGAGAGCTGTCCCACTTTCTGGAGGAACGGCTCATCAATGACGCGCCACGCGGCGGCGAACGCCGGGAAGACGCCCCACTGGTTGCCCGGGCCGAAGCGCGACGAGCCATCGCGGCGGATCGAGCCGGTCAGCAGGTAGCGATCGCGGAACGTGTAGTTCACGCGCCCGAAGAACGAGATCAGCTTGCTCTCCTCGATCGTCAGGTAGTTCTGCTGCACCTGCGCCCCCGGGACGCCGTTGGCGCCCAGCAGGTTGGTCGACAGCTTCTCGGCGTAGTACCACGGATAGTCGCCGCGCGACCCCTCGTAGCTGTAGCCGCCCGTCACGTCGAACGAACTCGCGAGGTCTTCCATCTTGCGCGTGTACGTGGCGAACGCCTCGAGCACCGTGTTGATCTGCCGCGGGTTGTTCTTGTCAAAGCGGCCGCCGCGCCCGCCCTCGATGTCGAACTGGGCGGTGGTCGGCGAGAACGTCACGCGCGACGCCTGCGTGAAGTCATAGCCCGTGCGCAGCGTGGCGTTGAGCCCCTCGATCCACGGCAGCGTGTACTTGGCCTCGATGTTGCCCACCGTGCGGAACGTCGAGCCCTGGTCGCTGATCATCGCCTGGTCGGCCACCGGATTGTTGGGTCCCAGCCAGTCGGCCCACTGGAAGTACGTGCCGTCCGCGTTGCGGACCGGCTGCGTCGGCGCCATCGACGTCGCCGCCCCGATGCCGCCGGCGGCGTACGTGTCGAGCGCCCGGCTTCCCTTGAGGTTCGCACGGAACTCGAGCTTGTCACTCAGCAGCAGGTCGCTGTACGTCAGGCCCATCGACTCGCGGCGCGTGCTCGTGCCGGTGATGATGCCGTCCTGCGACATGCTGCCGATGGACAGGCGGTAGCGCATGTCGTCCTTGGCGCCGGCCATGGACAGGTTGTTCTCGGCGCCCGTGCCGTTGTGCGTGATCGCGTCAATCCAGTCGGTGTTGGCCGTGCCGAGCCGCGCCGTGTTCTCCGGCGCGAACTGCGCCACCGCCGCCTTGAACTGCGTCGCGTTCAGCATGTCGGGCTTCTTCACGATCGACGACGTCGAGTAGCTGCTGCCGAAGAAGACCGTGGACGCGCCCTGCACGCCCGACTTGGTCGTGATCAGGATGACGCCGTTCGCGCCGCGCGACCCGTAGATCGCGGCCGCCGAGGCGTCCTTGAGCACCGTGATGCTCTGGATTTCGTTCGGGTTGAGGAAGTTCATCGGGTTGCGGCCCGCCGCGACGCCGCCACCCACGGGCAGCGGCACGCCGTCCACCACGAACAGCGGTTCGTTGCTGGCGTTGATCGAGGTGCCGCCGCGGATGCGCATCGCGATCCCCGCGCCCGGCTCATTGCTCGTCACCACCTGCACCCCGGGCACCTTGCCCTGGATCAGCTGTTCCGGGCTCGTGATCTTCCCGATGTTGAAGTTCTTCTCCCGGATCGTCTCGGCCACGCCCGTGCGGTCGCGCACGTCTTTCTGGCCGTATCCGGTGATGACAATGCCGCCCAGCTGCGCTGCCGTCACGCGCAGCGTGAAGTCGGCGGTCACCGTGCGCCCCGCCGCGACGGTCACCGTCTGCGAGTCGGGCGCGTAGCCGATGCGCTTCGCGACGACCTTGAACGTGCCGGCATCGACGGCGATCGTGAACCGACCGTCATCGCGCGTAATGGCGCCGCGCTTCGTTCCGGCGATCGTCACCTCGGCCCCGGCGATGGGGCCCGAGCCGTCGCTCGCGCGAACGGCACCGGCAATGCGGGTCTGCGCGAGCGCCGGTTCACTCGCGAAGAGGAATGCGAACAGAGCCACAACTCCGGTCCGCTTCATTTGGGATGCTCCTCAAGTTTGGGACAGTGCCAGCCTCGGCCCTTTGATGGGCGCCGCATCGGATGCCGCTCAGCGCCCGAGGGCAGCGTATGGTCCGAGGATCATTATAGTATTATTCGCGCGCCACGAAGAAACCCGCAAGGAAATACCTGATCATTGGCAAGGAAAATCCCTACGGACGGCTGAGGTGGCGCAAACTGTGCTCAGTGGCGACTTTACGACGATCGTACGGCCCCGCATCGGCGTCAAGACGCCGTTAGGGCAGGTGGCAGAGTGGTTTAATGCTCCGGTCTTGAAAACCGGCGTTCCCGCAAGGGAACCGGGGGTTCGAATCCCTCCCTGCCCGTTGGCACCCTCACAGGGTTGAGGCACCGCGCGCACGCCGCGCCTCGAGGTGCAGGCGTGCGCCGCCGACGTTCAACGTCGAACTGCAGTCCGGCGTTCTCGGTCGGACGGCCTCCCCCACCCGACTTCAGGGACTTCCGCATGCAATTCTCGCCCCGCGCCACGTGCCGCGCCCTCGCGGCTGCCGTCGTTCTCCTCTCCGGCTGCGCCAGCTTCACCCGGCAGAAACCCGCGGTGTCTCCGGGCGCCGAACCGTCCGAGCAGACAGCGCCGGGCGCACGTCCCGCTGCGGGGATCGCTCGCGCCGGCGGTGGAGCCGGCCGGGGCTTTCAAGGCGTCATGGATTCGGTTCGCGCCCGCCAGTTGTACGTGAGCAATGATCCCAAGGACCTGCCGCCCGCAAACTACACCGCGCAGAAACTCGCCAAGCAGCGCACCGACAGCATCTATGCCGCCCGGTTCGCCGGCATCGCCGAGTTCCGGAAGGTGACGTATAGGAGCGCCGTGGACGGCATGGAAATTCCCGCCTACCTGTTCGCCCCGCTGACAAAGCGCGGCCCGAAGGGACATGCCGCCATGATCTGGGTGCACGGCGGCGTCCACGGGGACTGGGGCACCAACATGTTCCCCTTCGTCAAGGAGGCGGTGGAGCGCGGCTACGTCATCATCACGCCCGACTACCGCGGCAGCACCGGGCACGGCGAGCAGCAC
>JACREJ010000106.1 GCA_016218305.1 Gemmatimonadota bacterium
GCAGTCAGGCAGGACGACACGGCCGCTGGCGTTCTCGCCGGCGGTCGTGTCCCTTTCCTGGAGGCTTGTGAGAGCGTCCCCCCGTCTCCTGATCGGCGTATGCGCCGCCGCGGCCTTGCTGGCCGCAATGCCCGCGCACGGCCAGGTCATTCGCGGCGCCCTGCGGTCGCAGGCCACCGCGCGCCCCTTGGAGCGCGCCCGCGTCACGGCGATCGACCGCGACGGACGGGTGGTGGGCGAGACCATCGCCGACGACTCGGGACGCTTCACCCTGCGGGTGGACGCGAAGGGCGTGCCTTTCTCGCTCACAGTGCGCCGCATTGGCATCGAGCCGTCCAGCACGCCAGAGTTCGAACTGACGCCGGCCGATACCATGGAGTACGAGCTCGCCATTCCGGAGACGGCGGTGCTGGGCGATACCGTGCGCATCACGGGCATGGCGTCGTACAACGAGACGAAATACCAGGAAGCGGTGCGGCGCGGATGGAAGGTCTTTTCGCCCGCCGAGGTCGCGAAGCACCGCGACCGGGTCAACAACGTCTACGACCTGCTGCGTTGGGCAGACGCCAGCCTCGTAATCCCCAGCCGGCGCAACGAGTGCGTGCGTTCGGCGCGGTACCTGGCCGGTGACCGCCGGATGGACCGCTGCATGGTCTGGATCGTGGACGGGCAGGTGCTTGGCCCGCTGCCGATCCTGAATCCCGCCGACACGTACTTCCTCGCGGTGCTCACAGCATCCCAGTCGGCCGTGCAGTTTGGCGACAAGGCGCCGTGGGGGGCAATCGTGCTCTATACCCGGATGAACGGGGATAGGCTGCATCCCTAGAGGAGGGGGAGGGGTGCAGGGGTTTGGGAGGGGGAGGAGTGGAGGGAGGGGTGAGGGGGAGGGGGCTGCGCTCATATGGAGGGCGAAGCCCCTTTGCAATCCCCCCATGGAGCCGGACGGGAACGTAACTTTCCCGGTGCCCGTTCCGTATGGCAGAAAGGCGTCGTGACCTGACGCCATCCCCCACTGGAGAGACCGGATGCTCCTGGCGGTGCAAACCGCCCTGCTGGTGACGACGCTGCTGGCGCAGGATCCTCAGATCCCGGCGCCGCGCGGCTATGTGAACGATTTCGCGGGCGTCATTGGCGCCGAGCGAGCCGCTCGCATTGAGCGCATCATCGGGGAAGTGTACGCCAAGTCGGGCGGCGAGATCGCCGTGGTGACGCTCGCCGACATCGGCGATCGCAACGTGGGCGACGTGGCGCTGCAGATCGGCCGCGAGTGGAAGGTCGGTGCGGCGGCGGCGGTGGGCGACCGGCGGCGGAACACCGGCCTCGTGATCCTCGTTGTTCCCAAGGAGACGAGTTCCAGCGGCCGCGGGCAGATCAGCATCCAGACCGGCAACGGGGTGGAGGGCTTCATCACCGACTCGCGTGCCGGCGATATCCGGCGCGAGGCGATGCCGTTCCTCCAGCGGGCCGATTACGGCAGCGCGCTTGAGCTCATGTCGCTGCGCGTGGCGGAGGCCTACGCCAAGGAATTCGGCTTCGCGATGGACAGCGGGTACGCCGCGCCGCGCGCGCCGGCGTCGCGCCAGCAGAAAGGGATCCCGCCGGGGCTCTTCCTGGTCGGTTTCATCATCCTGATGCTCCTGATGGGCGGCGGGCGGCGGCGCGGCGCCAACGGCCTCCTCTGGTTCCTGCTGGGACAAGCGATGAGCGGCGGCCGGCACCATGGTGGCGGCTTCGGCGGCGGCGGGTTTGGCGGCGGCGGTTTTGGCGGGTTCGGTGGCGGCGGCGGTTTCTCAGGCGGCGGCTCGAGCGGGAGTTGGTAACCATGGGCAAGATGACGCTGGACGAACTGGTGAAGGAGCTGCGCACGGCGCACGGTGATGCGCTGGAGGCGATCGTGCTCTACGGCTCCGCCGCGCGGCAGCAGGGCCCGCCGACGGGCAGCATCGACGTGCTGGTGGTCGTGCGCGCGCTGGCCGATGCCGCGCTGGGCGCGGCCGGCACGGCGACGCGCGCCTGGATGAAGGCGGGACACCCCGCGCCGCTCACGCTGACGTCGTCGGAATGGCGGACGAGCGCCGACGTCTTCGCCATCGAGTACGCCGACATTCTCTCGGTGCACCGCGTGGTGTACGGCACGCTGCCGACCGATGGACTGGTCGTCTCACGCCGCGACCTGCGACTGGAGCTCGAGCGCGAGGTGATGGGGAAGGTGATCCAGCTGCGGCGCGAGATGCAGGCGCGCCACGGCGACGGCACTGCCCAGCGCGCACTGCTCGAGGCGGCGCACGGGACGATCTTCGCGCTGTTCCGCGCCGCGCTCCGGTTGACCGAGGGGTTGACCGCGCCCTATCTCGACTCGGACGTGGTGGCGCGGGACGTGGCGGCCAAGGCCGGGTTTGATGCGGCGCCGTTCCTGGCGCTGGTCGGGCATCGGCGCGGCACGGCGAAGCTCAGCGAGGCCGAAGCGGCGACCGTCCTGCGCGGGTGTCATGATGGGCTTGAGCGACTGGCATCGTGGTTGGATGGAGTGACGGTTGAAGGCTGATGGGAGATGGGAGATGGGAGATGGGCGATGGGAGATGGGCGATGGGTGATGGGAGATGGGAGATGGGAGATGGGAGATGGGCGATGGGTGATTTTCAGCGGCGCGCGGTGCGCCGAGCGAGATATGGTGGCGGAGCGGCTAGCGAGCCGAGCGCTGCCAGGCAGTTCCCCCTTCCTTTACGGAGTGAAAGACAGATGCTACGTCGCGGTTTGTTCCTCCTGCTGCCGCTCTTCCTGGCGGGGTGCGGGTACAACACCATCCAGGGCTACGACGAAGCGGCCGCCAAGGCCAAGCAGGACATCGAGGTGCAGCTGCAGCGGCGCGCCGACCTGGTGCCGAACCTGGTGAACACGGTCAAGGGTTTCGCGCAGCAGGAGCAGGACGTCTTCGTGAAGGTCACCGAGGCGCGCGCGGGGCTGACGGGCGCCATCAAGGGCGGCAACATGGGCGAGATGGCCAACGCCAACCAGGCGCTGACCGGCGCGCTGAGCCGGCTCATGGTGACGGTGGAGGCGTATCCGCAGCTGAAGTCCGACCAGAACTTCCTGCAGTTGCAGGATGAACTGACGGGGACGGAGAACCGCATCGCCGTGGCGCGCAAGGATTACAACGAGGCGGTGGGGACGTACAACGCCTACCTCCGCAAGTTCCCGCAGGTGCTGACGGCGAAGGTGACGGGCGCGAAGGCGCGCGATTACTTCGAGGTCACGAACGCGGCGGCGAAGGACGCGCCGACGGTGGACTTCGGCAAGAAGCCGTAGCTTCGCAGTACGGGTTTGGGTTGAGGGCCACCTCCATTGGGGGTGGCCCTCTCTCCATGGCACGATGTTCGGGATGCCTTCGGTTTGCGCATTGCCGCTGGGCGGCGGGCCGGATTATGTTGTTCGGATGCCGCGCCGCTGGACCATTCTCGTCGTGCCTCACGGCACGTCCGCCACGAAGAGCTATGAAGTCGGCCTTCGCGGCCTGCGCGTGCTGATTGGCACGGTGGCGGGCCTGCTGCTCCTCGTGCTGGCAGCCGGGGCCGTCCTCTTCACGCCGTGGGCGACGCCGTCGGCGCGCCTGGCCGCGCGGGAGAATGCGCGGCTCAGGCTTGAACTTGACCGCATCGACGGGCGACTGCTGGCGCTGGTGGACACCATCACGAGCATCGAGCAGCAGGACCAGCGCATACGTACGCTGGCGGGGATCGATCCGGACTCCACCGGCGAGGTGGCGGAGAAGGAGGTCGCGACGGTCGGGTCCGCGGCCTCTCCGTTGAAGGTTCCCGCGATTCCGGGCGCCGTGGCCGAGAAGCCGCAGCGCTTCGCGAGCAAGCCGTTCATGGGTCGGCTGGGCTTCGGCGGTGCGCGCCCGGACCTCGAGGGGATGATCCAGCGGGCGACCGAACTGTCGGCGAGCTTCCGCGCCGTGAGTGACACGCTGGAGCGCAACGTGGAGCGGATGGCGAACCTGCCGTCCATCATGCCTACGGCGGGCTGGCTCACGAGCCAGTTCTCGAAAAGCCGGTTCCACCCCATCCTGCACACGTCGCGCGCACACGAGGGGGTGGACGTGGTGGCGCCGATGGGCTCGCCCATCGTCGCGCCGGCGGCCGGGCGCGTCATCAAGGCGGGCCGGGAGCAGGGCTACGGCTTGATGGTGAAGATCGACCACGGCAATGGGCTCGTGTCGGTCTACGCGCACGCCAAGCGCCTCGTCGTGTCGTCCGGGCAGCGGGTGGTGCGCGGGCAGACGATCGCCACCGTGGGCAACTCGGGCTTGAGCACGGGGCCGCACCTGCACTATGAGCTGTGGCGGAACGGGAAGCCGGTGGATCCGCTGACATTCGTTATGCCGGCGGGCAAGATTACAGACTAAGAGAAACAACAGAGAGACAACAGAGAGACAACAGAGAAACAACAGAGGGGCGCGAAGACATCTTCGCGCCCCTTCGCGTTCTTCGACCTTCGCGGTGGCAGTTACGTCGCGGCCGGCGGCGTCTCTGGCTTGGGAAAGAGCGGCGAACCCTTGCTGACGTGCCAGCCGCCGACGTCGATGGGCTTGTCGAGCCGCGCGTGCGCCACATCGCCGCTGCCCCCGAGCTGCGTCCAGAGCACCTGCATCTTGTCCGGCATGACCGGCGCGAGCCAGGCGGCGCAGTGCGCCAGCGAGGACGCGAGCGTGGCGAGGACGACGTCGAGCTGGGCGGCGTTGGCGGGGTCCTTGGCGAGCACCCACGGCTGCGTGCGCTGGATGTACTCGTTCGTGCGGCGGGCGACGTCCATGAGGGCGCCGATCACCTCGTTCGGGCGATGGCGGCGCTCGCCATCGACTGCGGCGCGGGCCTGCGCCAGCGATACGCGGTGCGCCGCGAACAGCTCCGCCTCCGGCGCCGCGGCCGGCACCACGCCCGCCCGGTACTTCTCGATCATCGCGACCGACCGGCTGCCGAGGTTGCCCAGCGTGTTGGCGAGGTCGCTGTTGTAGACCTCCTCGAACCGCTCCCAGGAGAAGGAGCCGTCGCCGTCGTAGGGGACGTCACGCAGGAGGTAGTACCGGAACGCATCGACGCCATAGCGCTCGATGGCCTCGTCGAGCGTCAGCTTGACGCCAGCGGACTTGGAGAAGCGCTCGCCGCCGAGCGAAATGAACCCATGCGCCCAGACCTGGCCGGGGAGCGGCTCTCCGGCGGCCATCAGCATCGCCGGCCATATGACCGTGTGGAACCGCGTGATGTCCTTGCCGATGACGTGGAGGTTGGCGGGCCAGGCGGCCTTGTCGGCGTATCCGGGAAAGAACCGCGCCGTCCAGTAATTCGGCAGGGCGTCAAACCAGACATATGTCGTCTGCACGTCGCCATTCGAGAGCGGCCGCGGGAAGGGAACGCCCCAGTCGAAGCGCGACCGGCTGGCAGAGATGTCGTCGAGTCCCTGCTCGAGGAGCTGCAGGATCTCGTTGCGGCGGCTCTCGGGCTCCAGGAAGGACGGGTTGTCGGCGAAGAGCTGCTTGAGCCGCTGCGTGTACGCCGAGAGGCGGAAGAACCAGTTGTGCTCGGTGACTTCCTCGAGGGTGCGCGTGGGGTGCGTGGCGCACTTGCCGTCGACGATGTCGGCCGGCTGCTTGAAGCTCTCGCATCCGACGCAGTAGAGGCCGGTGTACGACCGTTCGTAGAAGTTGCGCTGGTTCTCGGGGAGCGACGCGTCCGCGGCAAAGATCTGCTCGATGAGGCGCGCGACGGCGGCCTTGTGCTCGGGTGACGTCGTGCGGATGAACTGGTCGTACCTGACGCCAAGCCGCGCCCACATGGCCTGGAAGATGGCGGCGATGTTGTCCACGAACTGCTGCGGCGGCACGCCCTGCGCCTCGGCGGTCTGCGCCACCTTCTGGCCATGCTCGTCCATGCCGATGAGGAGGTGGACGTCGTAGCCGAGCTGCCGATGGAGCCGCGCGATGGCGTCGGCGCCGATCTTCTCCAGCGCATGCCCGAGGTGCGGCTCGCCGTTGGCGTAATCGATGGCGGTGGTGAGGAAGAATCGGGGCACAGGTCAGCGGTTCGGGTTCGAGGGGGGCGTGCCGCCGTTGGGGCCGCCGTTGTTGCTGTTGTTGTGATTGTCGCCGCGATGGCGTCGTCCGCCGCGGCGTCCACGCCGCCGGCGACCGCGCCGCTGTTCGCCGTCACCGGCCGGTGCGCCGTCCTGCGGTGCGTCGTCCTGCGGTGCGTGGGGCGCGGCGGGGCGCGACTCGCGTGCTTGCACGGGGGCGCCGCCGTTTGGGGCCGCCGCGGGGCGCGGCGGCTGCTCGCGCGGCGGCTCGACTCGCGCCGGCTCCGCGCGCGGCGGCTCGGTACGCGGCGGCTCGGTACGCGGCGGCTCGGTACGCGGCGGCTCGGTGCGCGACGGTTCGGTGTGCGGCGGTTCGGTGCGCGGCACCTCCGGGCGC
>JACREJ010000107.1 GCA_016218305.1 Gemmatimonadota bacterium
CTCGATGCCCGACATCGACGTCGACTTCTGCGAGGAGCGGCGCGGCGAGGTCATCGAGTACGTGCGCGACAAGTACGGGCGCGACTCGGTGGGGCAGATCATCACCTTCGGGACGCTCAAGTCGCGCGCCGCCATCAAGGATGTGGGCCGCGTGCTCGGCTTCACGCCGGGCGAGACCGACGCGATCGCCAAGCTCATCCCCAACGCGCCCAACTATTCGCTGATGGTCCGCGAGGCGATCTCCAAGGTCCCCGAGGTCCGCAAGCTCTACGAGCAGGACGAGCGCCACCAGCAGCTCTTCGACTTTGCCATCGCGCTCGAAGGGCTCTCACGTCACGCCGGCATCCATGCCGCCGGCGTGGTCATCGCGCCGGGCCCGCTCGACGAATACGTGCCGATCTGCACCCAGGAGTCCAAGGGGTCGGGATCCGGCAGCGACGAACGCGTGGTCGTGACGCAGTACGACATGAACATGCTCGAGCACGCCGGCATGCTGAAGATGGATTTCCTCGGGCTCACGACGCTCACGGTCATCCACGACGCGCTCGCGGCCATCAAGGCGCGCCGCGGGACGGACATCGATCTCGACGCCATTCCCTACGACGACGACGCCACCTACCGCATGCTGCGCGCCGGTCGCACCGCCGGCGTCTTCCAGTTCGAGTCGCCGCTCGCCACCGACATGGTGCGCTCCATGCGCGCCGACAGCTTCGACGACCTCGTCGCCTCCAACGCCCTCATGCGCCCCGGCCCGCTCGACGCCGGGATGCACAAGACGTACTGCCGGCGCAAGAAGGGCGAGGAGCCGGTCTCCTATGCCCTCCCCGAGCTCGAGGAGATCCTCAAGCCCACCTACGGCGTCATCACCTACCAGGAACAGGTGATGCGCATCGCGCAGCGGCTCGCCGGCATCTCGCTGGCCGAAGCCGACGTGCTGCGCAAGGCGATGGGCAAGAAGGACGATGAGCTGATCCGCCGCGAACTCGGCAAGTTCACCGAGAAGGCCATCGCGCACGGCCACGACCCGCGCATCATCACCGAGCTCGCCGGGCAGATCGAGACCTTCGGCCGCTACGGCTTCAACAAGTCGCACTCCGTCGCCTACTCGGTCCTGTCCTACCAGACGGCGTACCTCAAGGCGCACTACCCGGCCGAGTTCATGGCGTCGCTGCTCTCGGCGTGCATCGGCGACACCGACTCGGTGGTGAAGTACATCAACGAGGCGCGCGACCTCGGCCTGCAGATCCTCCCGCCCGACGTCAACGAGTCGGGCTACAAGTTCACGGTCGTCGCCGACGAGCGCATTCGCTTCGGCCTCGGCGCGGTGCGGAACGTCGGCCGCTCGGCCATCGACTCCATCATCGCCGCCCGCGCCACGGCGCCCATCACCACGCTCTACGAACTCTGCGAGCGCGTGGATCTCCGCACGTGCAACAAGCGGGTCTTCGAGGCGCTCATCTTCGCCGGCGCGCTCGACGGCCTCGGCCACCGCGCGCAGCTCGCCGCGGCGCTCGACGGCGCCATGCAGTCGGCGTCGTTGGTCCAGCACGAGAAGGCGTCCGGGCAGGGCTCGCTGTTCGGCGACTTCGGTGCGGCCACCGAAGACAAGCAGCACATCGCGCCCACCCTGCCGACCATCAAGCCGCTGTCAGAGAGCGAGCGGCTGCAGCGCGAGAAGGAGATCCTCGGCTTCTACATCTCCGGCCATCCGCTCGAGCCGTTCCGCGCCGAGTGCGAGCTGCTGGCATCGCACACCGTGGCGGCACTGGGCCACTGGACCGAGCAGACCGTCTCCATCGGCTGTGTCGTCACGGCCGTGCGGCGACAGGTCAGCAAGAAGTCGGGCGCCGAGTTCGCCCGCCTCGTGGTCGAGGACTTCTCCGGCGCCGGCGAGGTGCTCGTCTTCCCCGAGGCGTGGGCCGCCATCGGCGACAAGGTGCAGACCGATGTCCCGGTGCTCCTCAAGGGGAGCTATTCGCGGCGCGACCAGGGGGTCGACAATCCGACCTTCATCGTCGAGAGCATCACCCGCCTCGCCGAACTGCGCACGACGGGCCAGATTGCGGTAGCCTTGGAGCTCGCCGTGGAAAGCGGGCTGGCAGGGAGCGTCATGAAGGACGTGCGGGCCGTCGCCGAGTCACATCCGGGGTCAGCGCCGCTGGAAGTGCATTGGAAGGGGCCGGACGGGGCCACCACCCGGTTCCGGTCGTCGTCGCTGAACGTCTCCACCGCGGGTGCGTCACTGCTGGAACTACGGGCGCTCCTCGGTGAGGAGCGCGTGCGCCTGGTGCGCGGGAGCTGACATGGGCACAGCCGCCCTGGAATTCGAAAAGCCGATCATCGAGCTCGAGCGGCAGATCGAGGAGATGCGCCGCAGCTCCGCCGAGCAGAGCATCAATATCACGGCCGAACTCGCCCCGCTGGAGCACCGGCTTGCTGAGCTGCGCCGCGAGGTGTACAAGAACCTCACGCCCGTGCAGAAGGTGCAGGTGGCGCGCAACGCACGGCGCCCGTTCACGCTCGACTATGTGAAGCTCTGCTTCACGGACTTCATCGAACTGCATGGCGATCGCGCGTTCCGCGACGACGCGGCCATCGTGGGCGGCTGGGCGCGCCTCGAGGGTGAGACCGTCATGATCATCGGCCACCAGCGCGGCCGCGACACCAAGGAGAACATCCATCGCAACTTCGGCATGCCCCACCCCGAGGGGTACCGCAAGGCGCTGCGCCTGATGAAGCTCGCCGAGAAGTTCCACGTGCCGGTGCTCACGTTTATCGACACGCCGGGCGCGTGGGCCGGACTCGGCGCCGAGGAGCGCGGCCAGAGCGAGGCCATCGCGCGCAACCTGTTCGCGATGTCCGAGCTGCAGGTGCCCATCGTCGCGACGGTCATCGGCGAGGGCGGCTCCGGCGGCGCGCTCGCCCTCGGCGTGGCCGACCGCATCCTGATGTTCGAGCACTCGGTCTACTCGGTGATCACCGTCGAGGGGTGTGCCGCCATTCTCTGGAAGGACGGCAAGAGCCCCGAGATGCGCGAGAAGGCCGCCAGTGCGCTGCGGATCACGGCGCCCGACCTGCTCGAGCTGGGGATCATCGACGAGATCCTCCCCGAGCCGGATGGCGGCGCGCACGCCGATCACGCGGCCGCCGCTGCCACGCTGGCCAAGCACGTCGGGGAGCAGCTCGATGAGCTGCGCAAGCTGAAGCCGGAGAAGCTCGTCCGTCGGCGGCGCGAGAAGTTCATGAAGATGGGCCAGTTCGAGGAGTAGGGTGGAGCATCTCATCGAAGTCGCATTCAAGGGGAATCGCCGCGAGTTCTTCCGCTGGTCGTTCGAGGCGCCGCCCCCGCTGCAGGCCGCGATCATCGTGGACGTCGAGCGCGGCGAGGATTTCGGCCGCGTGCACGCGACCGGCGATCTCGCCCAGCGGCGCCGCGTCGGCACCACGCACGGCAAGGAACAGCGGGAGCCGTTGCGCGCCGCGCTGCGCCTTGCGTCGCAGGAGGACGTTGCGCGCGCCGAGGTGCTGCGCGCTGACGACGAGACAGCGCGGCGCTTCGCCGTGCAGAAGGCGCGTGCGCTCAACCTGCAGATGAAGATCTCTGACGCCGAATGGCAGTGGGATCGCCGCCGGCTGACGTTCTACTTCACGGCGGAAGAGCGCGTTGACTTCCGCGCGCTCGTGCGCCAGCTCGAGACGCACTTCGGCGTGCGCGTGCAGATGTGGCACATCGGGCCGCGCGACGAGGCCAAGCGCCTCGATGGCGTCGGCCACTGCGGTCGCCAGCTCTGCTCGGCGGCCTGGCTGCCCGAACTGCTGCCCGTCAAGACGTCGCTCGCCAAGGAGCAGCGCCTCTCGACCATCACGCCGACGCAGATCTCCGGCGCCTGCGGCCGCCTCATGTGCTGCCTGCGCTACGAGCACGAGTTCTACGTCGCCGCGCGCAAGCGCTTCCCCAAGCAGGGCAAGATCGTGCAGACCCTGCAGGGCGAGGAGAAGGTGGATGCCACCGACATCTTCCGCGACCTGGTGACGCTCAGGAATCCTGCGGGCGAGGTGCGCGTGATTCCACTGGCGCAGTTCCGGCGGGAGCTCGCCGGCGACGCGACGACCGTCGAAGAAGAGCTGGTCGATGCCGCCGACGACAGCGCCGCGGAGGGCGAGGAGCGCGTGGTGACCACGCAGCTCCAGCGTGCCGCGTCGTCCCCGCCGCGCGAACCACGCCGGCCGGAGCCGCGGCGGGAACCGCGCGGCGAACCACAGGGCGACGCGCGCGGCGACCAGCGCGCCGGCTCGCGGCCTGACCGCGGTGACGCTCGCGGCGACAGCCGTGGCCCGCGAACCTCCGAGCCCCGTCGCGACGAGCGCGCGCCGCGCCCGGAGGTGCCGCGCACCGAACCGCCGCGCACCGAACCGCCGCGCACCGAACCGCCGCGCACCGAGC
>JACREJ010000016.1 GCA_016218305.1 Gemmatimonadota bacterium
GTCCCCGGCTTCCAGACGCCGTCGCGGGCCTTCGGGGCGGACTTCATCCTGCAGGTGCCCGGATGCACCCGCACCGACCTGTGACGCGCCGCCCGGAGGTTTTGCGATGACCTCGCGCACGACGATCAAGCTGGCGCTGGCGCTGGCGGGCCTCGCGTTGTTCGGCGTGGGGATCCGCCTCAACGCCGAGCCATATCGCTGGGCCGGCATCGCGCTCGTCGCCGTGGCGTGGCTGTTGCGCTTCTGGAAGGAGCCGGCCGACCGGACGTAGACGCGCGTCGCGGCGGCCGACGGGGTTGCCTGACGCCCGCTGGCATGCGCATGTCGCCGATGCCGTGAAACCACAGACCTCCTCGTTCGTACGGATCGTCGCCTCCCCGGGACGGGACGCAAGGAGGGAATCGCGGTGCGGATGCAGCACAACACGCAGGGCGCATGGTCGTTGGTACTCGTGGCGATGGTGGCGATCTCGGCTGCCGGATGCAGCAGCCAGGGCCCACGGCGCAACACGCAATCGGATCTCGTGAAGTTCTCGCGCATCGACAAGGCGCAGGCGCTCAGCCGCGGGGCGAGCGTCACGGTGGCGGTGATCGACTGGCAGTTCGACCGCAAGGGGGCCGCCGCCGCGCAGTATGTCGCCGCGACCTCGATGGTCCCCGGCGAGGTGATTGGCGACCTCAAGCCGTGGCATGGGGCGTGGATGGTGGACATCGTGCACCGCGTGGCACCGGAGGCGCGCATCATGCCGATCATCGGCCGCAGCCTCAAGACGCCCGGCTATCAGGAGGCGCTCGCCCGAGGCATTCGGTACGCCGCGGAACATGGCGCGGTCGCGGTGTCCAGCTCCATGGGTCCGGCGGTCCTGTCGGACGCCCTGCGCGCCGCCATCGATTTCGCCGAGGCGCGTGGCACGCTGTTCATCAACGTGCATCCCGAGAACATCGCCGTCGCTGGCGAGCAGTACACACCCTGCGAGGTCCGCGCCTGCGACGCGCGCATCGTGCGCGCGGGCATCGTGTCGGTGCCCGAACACGCAGCGAAACCGCATCCGGCCCGGCTCGTGTACACGTGGCCGTATGACCTGGACGCGAAGTTCAAGGATGGATGGGGCTACTCCAACGGCCCCCCAATCGTGCTGGGCGTCGTGGCCCTCGTGAAGAGCGCGAATCCCCGCCTCAGCCCTGCGCAGATTCGCGAGATCCTCGCCAGAACCGCCTACGACCGCGAAGGGTTCAAGGTGCTCGATGCCGAGGCCGCCGTGCGCGCCGCGCTCGCGCTGCGGTAAGGGCCCGGCGGGCGAACGTAACGGACGCGACGAAGCCCGGCGAGAAGAGCACGCCGGGCTTCGCTATACAGGTAGGAACGCCGTCGCGGTGGATCTACCGTCTACAGTCTACCGTCCACCGTCTGTCGTTCACGCATGCAGTTCGTACCGCCCCTCGCGAATGTCCTTCGTCCCCGCCCGGACGCCGAGGCCGACACTGGCGCCCAGCGCGATGGCGGCGCCGCCGCCGAGGTGGATGAGCGGCAGGATCGACACGACGTTCACGATGGGCAGCGCCACCAGGAAGGCAGCCACGCCAACCACGACGGGGATCGCCGGCTTGTGCGCGCCGTCCACGTAGCGCAGCCGGTCGCGGACGAAGCGACGCGAGGTGCCGTAGCCGATGACGGCTCCGGCCAGAACGATCGCAGTGGAAATGAGGAACGTGAGCATGGTCTCCTCCGGTTACCCTCTCTACGCACCGGAGCGTCCGGGTGTTTCAGGCGGTCGGGCCCGGCGGTGGCGCCAAACCCGCTATCTTTAATAGGATGCCCCTTGCCCCCGAACTTCTCGCCCCCGCCGGGAGCGTTGACGCCGTCCGCGCCGCCGTCGCCAACGGAGCGAACTCCGTCTACCTTGGCGCGTCGAAGTTCAACGCCCGCGACGAAGGTGCCCAGCTGACGCTCGACGACCTCGCCGTCGCCTGCCAGATCGCCCACGCGCGGGGTGTGCGCATCTACATGACGCTGAACACGCTGGTGAAGCCCGCCGAACTCGAGGACTGCCTCACGTACCTCGGCGAGTGCATCGATCGCGGCATCGACGCGGCCATCGTGCAGGACATCGGGCTCGTGCGCCTCATCCAGGCGGTCTACCCGGGGTTCGAGATCCATGGCTCCACGCAGATGACGGTGCACGACGCCAGCGGGGCGCGGGTCCTGCAGCGGCTCGGCGTCGGCCGGGTGGTGCTGGCGCGGGAGAACACGCTCGAGGACATTCGCGCCATCCATGCGGAGGTGCCGGACCTCGGGCTCGAGAGCTTCGTCCACGGCGCGCTCTGCATCTCGTACAGCGGCCAGTGCTTCATGTCGGGGATGATCTCCGAGCGCAGCGCGAATCGTGGCTCGTGCGCGCAGAGCTGCCGCAAGGACTACGTCCTCACCGACCTCGACTCGGGTCAGGAGCTGGACCGCGGCTACCTGATCTCGGCCAAGGACCTCGGCGCCTTCGAGCACCTGGGGGCCATCGCCGAGGCGGGCATCGTCTGTCTCAAGGTGGAGGGGCGCAAGAAGAAGCCCGAGTACGTCGCCACGGTCACCAAGGGCTACCGCACGTGGCTCGATCGCGTGGCGGCGGGGGATTTCTCTCCGCCGGAGTTCGAGGAGACGCGCCCGCTCGTGCAGATCTTCAGCCGCGGCTTCACGGGCGGCATGTACGGCGGCCGGGCCGGACGCGACTACGTGACGCGCACGCAGCCCGACAACCGCGGACTCGAGTTGGGCGCGGTCGTGGACTACATGGATGGCGAGCTGATCGTCGACGTCAGCACGCCTGTGGCGCTGGGAGACGGGCTCGGCTTCGAGCCGGCGGCGGGCGGGCACGTCGAGTCGGTCGGCTTCGGCGTGGAGGAGGTGCGCACGCTCTCGCAGCGTGGTGACGTGTGGCGGCAGGCCATCCGCACGCGCGTGCGCGTCGCCGCCGGGTGGCGGGTGTTCCGCACGAGCGACGGCAAGCTGCTCGGGGCGGCGCGCGCGTCGTACGCCCCGCTCGCCGCCGAGGGGCGCGCCCGCCGGGTGCGGCTCGATGTGCGGGTGTTCGGCGCAGCGGGCGCCCCACTGAAGGCGGTGCTCACCGCCGACGGCGAGACGCTCACCGAGCACTCGGACGCAACGCTGGCGCCGGCGTCCAAGCGGGCGCTCGACACGGCACAGCTGCGGGAGCAGTTCGGCCGGCTCGGCGACACGCCGTTCGTGCTGGGCGACCTCGACGCCTCGGGGCTCGCCGCGGGGTTGTTCCTGCCGGTGTCGGAGCTCAACCGGATGCGGCAGCGCGCAACCGAAGAACTCGGACAGCGCCGCGACTGGGCGCATGGGGCCGTGCTCGCGGAGCGGGCGGAGCGCATCGCGCAGGCGATTCGCGTCGACGCGGGAGATGCGCATGCCGCGCACGCCCCGTCAGCGTCGGTGCAGCCGGTGGGCGAAGCGACCCCCGCGGCGTCGGCCGCGGCGCCATCCCGCACGGCGTTCCAGCTCTGCGCCGAGGTCTTCGATCTCGACGATGCGCGTGCCGCGGCAGGCGCGGGCGCCACCGAGGTGGTGCTCGATCCGTTTCTCCGTCATCCGGCGCCGTCGCGCGCCAGGGTGACGGCGTTGCAGGCGGAACTCGCGGAGCAGGGAGCCAGCCTGCGGCTCCGCACGCCAAGCGTGGTGCGGCCGGAGGAGCGCCGCTCCATCGAGAAGTGGCTCGACCTCGGGCTGCCTCTCCTCAGTGGCCACCTGGGCCTCGTGGCCGAGTTTGGCGGTGAAGGACGCGACGTGGTGGCCGATTACGCCGTGAACTGCTTCAACGCACACACCGCGCGCGAGATGTTCGCCATGGGCGCGCGCCGCGTCACGGCGTCCGTCGAGCTCACGGCGGACGAGATCACGCAGCTGGTCGCGCCGTGGCGCGGCGCGGGCTTTGAGGTCTTCCTGTATGGGCGGCCGGAAGGGATGAACATGGAGCATTGCGTGCTATCGGCGGCGTTCAACCGTGAGCCGACGACGTGTCGTGACCTCTGCGTGCAGAAGCACCCGAACGTCGAGCTCACCGACCCCACCGGCTACGCCTTCCCGGTGGCGACCGACAGCGCGTGCCGCAATCGGCTGCTCCATTCGCGCCCCGTGGACGGCTCGCACTACGCGCCGCGGCTCTGGCGTGCCGGGGTCCGCAGCTATCGCGCCCTCTTCAATGTTCGCGGCGACCCCGTGGCCGAGATCGTCGGGGCCTACCGGCAGCTGCTCGATGCGCTAGCGGCCGGCGAGGTGCCCGCCACCGACGCGGTGCGCGGCATCCTCGGCGACCGGTACACGCGCGGGCACTTCGCGCGCGCGGTGTAGGCGCAAAACGGCGCCCGCGCTATCTTCCGGCGACGCCGTGCCGAGCCGATGGCGCGGCCACCGCGCCACGCTCGCTGATTCACGCTCCGGACCGGGTGCCCATGGACGACCATCTCTATTTCAGTGAACAGCATCTCGCCGTGCGCGAGATGGTCCAGGAGTTTGCTCGCGCGGAGGTGGCGCCCATCGCCGCGCGCCACGACGAGTCCCAGGAGTTTCCGTGGGAGACCGTCAAGCGGATGGGCGAGCTTGGCCTGCTCGGCATTCCGTGGCCGGAGGAGCTGGGCGGCGCGGGCTTCGATACGATCGCGTACACCATCGCCATTCATGAGATGGCGAAGGTCTGCGCCTCGCACGCCATCACCATCTCGGCGCACACCACGCTCGGGACGTCGCCCATCGTGCACTTCGGCACGCCCGCGCAGCGCGAACGCTACGTGCCGCTGCTCGCGTCGGGCGCCGTGCTTGGCGGGTTTGGCCTGACCGAACCGGGCGCTGGCAGCGACGCCGGAGGCACCCGCACGACGGCGGTGCGCAAGGGTGATCACTACGTGCTCAACGGCACCAAGCGGTTCATCACGCACGGCGGTGTGGGCGAGATCTTCCTCGTCACGGCGGTGACCGATCCGGCGCGCGGCACCAAGGGGATCAGCTCGTTCATCCTGACCAAGGAGACGTGCGACGTCGCCGCCGCCACGCGGGTGGGTATCGGGCATGACGCCAGCCTGCCGGCAATGCCGGGCTTCCGCTCGGGCAAGAAGGAGGACAAGCTCGGCTGGCGTGCGTCGGACACGCGCGAGCTGATCTTCGAGGACGTCGAAGTGCCGGTGGAGAACCGGCTCGGCGCCGAAGGGGCCGGCTTTGTCAACTTCATGCAGACGCTGGACGCCGGGCGCGTGGGGGTGGCCGCGCTGTCGCTCGGCCTCGCCGAAGGGGCGCTGGAGCAGGCGCTGAAGTACAGCACCGAGCGCAAGCAGTTCGGGCAGCCCATCGCGCACTTCCAGGGCCTCGCGTTCCAGTTGGCCGACATGGCCACCGAGGTCGAGGCGGGCAAGCATCTCACGTACCATGCCGCCTGGCTGGCCCAGCACGGCAAGCCATACCGGAAGGAAGCGGCCATGGCCAAGCTGTACTGCTCGGAACTGGCCATGCGCTGCACGATCAAGGCGGTGCAGGTGCACGGCGGATACGGCTACACCAAGGACTATCCCGTCGAGCGCATGATGCGCGACGCCAAGGTCTGCGAGATCGGCGAAGGCACGAGCGAGATCCAGCGCATCGTGATTTCGCGGCAGATGCTGCGGGAGCTGGGGACGTAGACGCCGGGGGCAGGGCAGGCACCAGCCATCCGCCATCTGCCATCACTTGCCCACCCATTGAATCTGCCTGTCCCAATGGTTACCCATCCTGTGGCGGGTCGTCCCCGCTGCAGGACCCCCCGGGCTGGCGACCGCTGACCGGGTGGGCCTTCTCCCTTTGGCGTTAGGCAATGAGCATCGTGCCCGATCGCAGGCGAGGCCGTACTGTCCCGGACCGTGGCTTCATGACGCTGCAGCTTGCAGCGGCCATGGGAAGTCACGCGCTCCTGGCGGCCGTCGCATGGACGATCGTGCGCCTCGGGGAATCGCAACCGACTGTTGTGCATCAGGGAGGGAGCGTCCGTGGGACGCCCGCCGCCCTGGGCCACCTCACCTTCTTGCCACGCCGACGGACGGCGCGAGTGCGGTCGCCCTCGCCCCGACGCGGCGCGTACACACATGAAACGCGAAATCCTCATCTCGGCGACGCAACGGGAAGTCCGCGTTGCCATTCTCGAGGACGACCAGCTCGTTGAGCTGCAGGTCGATCGTCCGGAAACACGACGGATGGTCGGCGATATCTACTGGGGCAAGGTGGAAGCGGTGCTGCCTGGATTGCAGGCGGCCTTCGTGGATATCGGCACCGACAAGAGCGCCTTCCTCCACAACTCCGACCTCGCCTACGACGAGGACGAGGACGAGGACGACGACGCCGACGACGAGCCGGAGGAACCGGCTGACGTCGACCAGCCCGACTCCGCGGACGTCGCGGACGCCGACGCACCGGAAGTGCCCGTCCCGGCGCGGAAGCCGCGTGGCGGCCGCCGCCGTCGCAAGGAGCCGCCTCAGATCCAGGACGTGCTCAAGAAGGGGCAGGAGATCATCGTCCAGGTCTCCAAGGAGCCCATCTCCACCAAGGGGCCGCGCGTCACGGCGCAGGTCTCCATGGCCGGGCGCTTCCTGGTGTACATGCCGTTCGCGTCGCGGGTCGGCGTCTCACGCAAGATTGGCGACCGCGCCGAGCGCCAGCGCCTGCGCGGACAGGTCGAAAGCGTGATGCCCAAGAACTCCGGCGGCGTGATCGTGCGCACCGTGGGCGAGGACGTGACGCAGGAGACGTTCAAGCGCGAGCTGGACACGCTCATCGGGCAGTGGAGCCGCATCAACAAGAAGACGCGATTCGTGGGCAAGCCGCCCAAGCTGCTGCACCGCGAGACGTCGCTCACGCGCGGCATCATCCGTGACCTCTTCTCCACCAAGGTGGACCGGCTCACGGTGGACTCGCGGCAGCTGCACAACGAGATCATCGAGTACCTCAACGGCATCGCCCCTGAGCTCGTCGATCGCGTGCAGCTCTACGAGGACAAGAAGGGGCTGTTCGACCATTCCGGCGTCGAGCAGGAGATCCGCGACCTGTTCAAGCGGCGCTGCGACCTGCCGTCGGGCGGCTACCTGATCATCGAGCCCACTGAGGCGCTCGTGAGCATCGACGTCAACTCGGGGCGATACACCGGCAAGAAGGACCCCGAGAAGACGATCCTGCGCACCAACCTCGAGGCGGCGCGCGAGGTGGCGCGCCAGATGCGCCTGCGCGACCTGGGCGGCATCATCGTCGCCGACTTCATCGACATGGAGTCGCGCCAGAACCGCGACAAGGTGCTGCAGGAACTGCGCACGCACCTCGGCCGCGACCGCGCCCGCACCAAGGCGTTCACGGTGAGCGACCTCGGACTCATCGAGATGACGCGGCAGCGCGTGCGGCAGAGCCACCTGCAGTCCATGACCGAGCCCTGCGAGGTCTGCCATGGCACGGGACGTGTGTTCACCGCCGAGACCATCGTGCGCCGGATGGAGCGGTCGGTGCGCCGCATGGCGGCCGAAGGGCGCCGCGACCACCTGCTGGTGCGCGTGCACCCGGACACGGCGACCTATGTGCTCGAGCAGGAAGCCGACCTGATGAAGAAGCTGGAGAAGGGCGTCGGCTTCAATGTCGAGATGCGCGACGACCCGCTGCTGCGTCCCGATGAGTTCAAGCTGGTGGTGAAGGGCGCGGGGCGCGACGTGACGCAGCAGTATGCGGTTGCGTAGGGGGGAGTTTCATGTTGCGGACGCTGATGGGAGAGGGGAGACAGGAGCTGGGTGATTATGCGGCGTCGAGATGCGCCTTTGTGCATCTCCCTTCTCCCATCTCCCGTCTCCCATCAGCCTGCCTCATCGCGGTGCTCACCCTACTCTCCGCTTGCAGGGCAGAGCGCGCCGACCCCCCGCGCCGCGTGCTCGGCGGCATGGTGACGCTGGTGCCCGCCACGCCGACACCCCGGCCCGAGGCGGACACCGCGGTGTTCGCCGTCCCCGCCGACTCGCTCATTCCGAACGACGCCATGGGGGCGGCGATTCGCCGGGGCCGCGCCATCGCGATTGCGACACGCGACTCGATGCATCTCGAGCGCTCGGGGGCGCTGCGCTGCGTCAGCTGCCATCTGGACGCGGGGACCAAGCGCGGGGCGTTGCCGTGGGTGGGCGCCTACGCCCGCTACCCGCGGCTGGACGCGCGGGGCGGGGTGCAGACGGTGCATGAACGGGTCAACGTCTGCCTGCGGCGCAACCTGCGGGCGCCCGCCTTGCGCCCCGACCATCCGCAGATGGAGGCGCTCGTCGCCTACATCGCCTTCCTCTCGCGTGGGGTTCGCCTGGGTGGGCAAGTGGAGGGGCAGGGCGATGACACGGTGACGGTGCGCGCCGGCGACGCCAAGGACGGGGCCCGGGTCTGGAAGGCGAAGTGCGTGGTCTGCCACGGGGGCAACGGGCAGGGCACGCCCAAGGGCGGCCCGGTGTGGGGGCGGAGGAGCTTTACCACCGCCTCGGAGCTGGCCAGCTGGGCGACTTTCGCCGGGTTCCTGCGCGGCCACATGTCCGATGACGGGCGGCGCAGCCAGCTCACGGACCGGGAAGTGGCGAACGTAACGAGCTACGTCCTTCGGCAGGCGCGATCGAGGTAGGGGCGGGTGCGATTGTAGGGGAATTCCGTGGTCACCCCCTTGACCCACAACCTCAAAGCCAATATCATTTTAGGCTCGTTCGCTTCTTCAGTTTTTCTGAGCCTTTCCATGTCCTACGCAATCATCCGCACCGGCGGCAAGCAGTATCGTGTCGAGCCGGGCAAGTCGCTGCGCATTCCCTCGCTCCCGGGCGATGTGGGAACGCACGTCGAGTTCAACGAGGTGCTGCTTGGTTCAGACGGCAAGTCCGTCCGCACCGGCGTGCCCACGCTGACGGGCGCCAAGGTCACCGCCGACATCACGAAGCAGGGCCGGGGCGACAAGATCGTCGTCTTCAAGTTCCGCCGCCGCAAGAACTACGCGCGCAAGCAGGGACATCGGCAGGGCTTCACCGAAATCAAGGTTCGCGAC
>JACREJ010000109.1 GCA_016218305.1 Gemmatimonadota bacterium
AGCTCGTTGATCTCGCTTTCGAGCAGGACGCGCGCCGTGGACCGCAGGGTCAGGTCGCCGAACTTGCGCATCAGGTTGGCGCTCGCCTCGGAGTTGATCGTGTTCGTCGTGCCGGCGAAATTCGACATTTCCCCGATGCCGCCCGTGGCGTAGCCTTCCGTCTTGACGCCCTGGTCGAGGAAGAAGTTCAGCCGCCGGTCGGAGCGGTCATAGCTGACGGCGGCATCGAAGGTGAGCCACTCGAACGGAGTGTACCGCGTCGAGAGGCTCCCCTGCGTGCGGGCGCGCTTGCGCTGGCGATCCTCGGTGGCGAGCACGTAGAGCGGGTTCTCCTCGCGCCCTTCCGGGTCCGGCTGGTACAGGTAGGGCGTGCCGTCGGGATCCGGCGTCAGCAGGTTGGCATCCGGCGCCTGGTTGATCAGGTCGAAGAACGTGTCGCCGTACAGCTCCTGCCGGTCCGTCCGCGCATGGTACGCGCTGAAGGAAATCTTCAGCACGTCCATCGGCGTATGGTCGAGGTTGAACCGCAGGTACTTCTCGTCCAGTGTGCCCTTGTTGAGCACGACGCCGTCGTTCTTGGCGTTGCCCAGCGAGAGGAACCAGTTGGTGCGCGCACTGTTCTGCGCGATGCTGATGGCGTTCTTGTACGTCTGGCCCGGGTCGAAGAAGAGCTCGATGGGATCGTAGATCTTGTCGTAGTACTTGACGTCCTGGAACCGCTGCCAGGCCGGGCGCGCGATGCGCTGGGCGCGCTGGACCACCTGACCGCTGGCATTGACGTACTGGCCGCTGGCATCGGTCTGGTAGTAGTGGTACTTGGCCCATCCCATCTTGCCGCCGAGGCTGTTGAAGCCCACCTCGGAGCGCAGGGCGTAGCGCGTGGCCGCTTCGCCGCCACCGGTGCCGCGCTTGGTGCGGATCTGGATCACGCCGGAGGCCGCGCGCGAGCCGTACAGCGAGGCCGCCGAGGCGCCCTTCACGACCTCGATGCTCTCGATGTCCTCGGAGTTAATGTCGGCACTGGCAGCGCCGAACGCCTGCGATTGGATGACGCCGTCAACGACCACGAGGGGTGCGTTCCCCTTGTTGATGCTGGTCGGCGACCGGAGGATGATGTTGGTGCCCGAGCCCGGCTGACCCATCGGCACCACCGTGACGCCGGCGATCTTGCCCTGGATGGACTCGAGCGCGTTGGCGGCCGGCACCGCGAGTGCGGTGGTCTCCACCTTGCCGACGGTGAATGGCACGCGCGTGCCAGAGGTCGGATCGACGAGACCGGTCGTGACGACCGCCTGCAGCGTCAGCGCCACCTCGCGCATCTTGATGTCGGCCGCCACGGCGCCATTGGCCGGCACGGTGACGCCGCGCACCACCGCCGGCTGGTACCCGATGCGGCGCGCCTCCACGACGCGCGCGCCGGCGGGCACGCCGACGAGGTTGAACCGTCCGCGCGCATCCGATACCGCACCGATCCGGCTGCCGACGATCGAGATCTGCACGTCGCTCAGTTCGCGACCGGAGATCGAGTCGGTCACCGTGCCGGTGATGCGACCGGTGCCCTGCGCCCCCGCGATTCCGAGGGGCGCAAGCAAGGCGAGC
>JACREJ010000108.1 GCA_016218305.1 Gemmatimonadota bacterium
CCGTCCTCCGTCCTCCGTCCGTGCGAAATGCTCGATGAGCTGTTGCAGCGCATCAGGCGCCTTATTGAAGATCAACGCGTCGGCCAGCGCCCGCTCCGCCGCCGGAATCTCCGCGTACGGCGTGATGTGCGCCGGATTCACGATGGCGGCGTCGAGCCCCGCCTGCACGCAGTGGTGCAGGAAGACGGAGTTCAGCACGCCGCGCGCCTCGGGATCGAGCCCGAACGAGACGTTGCTCACGCCAAGGATGGTGAGGACGCCGGGAAGCTCGCGCTTGATGGCGCGGATGCCATCAATCGTCTCATGCGCCGAGTCGATCCACTCCGCGTCGCCGGTGGCGAGCGTGAAGGTGAGCGCGTCGAAGACCAGGTCGTCGGCCGACATGCCGTACTCGCCAACGACGATGTCGTGGATCTTGCGGGCCACCTCGAGCTTGCGCGCGGCGGTCTTGGCCATCCCCTGTTCGTCGATGGTCAGCGCGACGAGGGCGGCGCCGTGCTTCTTGGCGATCGGGACGACGGCTTCGATGCGCGTGCGCCCATTCTCCATGTTGATGGAGTTCACGAGCGCGCGGCCGGGGACGTGCTCGAGGGCGCGCGCGATGACGTCGGGTTCGGTGGAGTCGATCATCAGCGGCGTTTCCACCGACTGCGACAGCAGGCGCACGACCTTCTCCATCTGGTCGGCCTCGTCCCCGCGCTCGGTGACGGCCACGCAGACGTCGAGCACGTGCGCGCCGCCGTCCACCTGCTCGCGGGCCACCTCGAGGATGCCCTCGTAGTCCTCGGCGAGCAGCAGGCGCTTGACCTTGCGGGAGCCCTGCGCGTTGACGCGCTCGCCGACGAGGAGCGGGGCCGGGTCCTGGTGCAGCGTGATGGCGCGCATCGCCGACGACACGCGCGGGACGGCGCGGGCGCGCGGCGACCACGCGGCGGCGGCGGGCGGCGGGGACGCGCCCGCCCCTTGTGACGGCGCTGCCATCCCGCGAACGGCGCGCACGACGGCGTCGAGGTGCGCCGGCGTCGTGCCGCAGCAGCCGCCGACGATGCGCACGCCGAACTGCTGCACGAACTCGCGCAGCGCCTCGGCCATCGGCGCCGGCTCGAGCGGGTAGACCGCGTCGCCGGTGCCGGTGTTGAGCGGCAGGCCAGCGTTGGGGATGCAGCTGATCGGGCGCGTGGCGTGCTCGGTGAGCCAGCGCACCGGTTCGCGCATGTGCTCCGGCCCCGTGGAACAGTTGAGCCCGATCACATGCACCGGGAGCGCCTCGAGCGTCGTCATCGCGCTGGCGATGTCGGTGCCGAGCAGCATGCGGCCGCTCGTGTCGAGCGTCACCTGCGCCTGCACCGGCAGCCGGCGGCCGATCTCCGCAAAGAGCTGCTCGAAGCCGGCGATGGCCGCCTTGACCTCGAGGATGTCCTGCGACGTCTCGACGAGGAGCACGTCCACGCCGCCCTCGACGAGGTACTTCGCCTGCAGGTAGTACTGCTCGGCGAGCGCGGCGAAGGTGATGGCCGAGAGGGCGGGATCGCTGGAGCTCGGCAACATCCCCGTGGGCCCAATGGAGCCCGCGACGAAGCGCGGCTGATCGGGCGCTGCGAACTTGTCGCACGCGGCGCGCGCCACGCGCACCGCCGCGATGTTGATGTCGCGCGCCTTCGGCTCGAGCCCCCACTCGCCGAGCCGGCGCGGCGTGCTCTGGAACGTGCAGGTCTCCACGACGTCGCAGCCGACGGCGAGGAACGACTCGTGGATCTCCTGGATGACGTCCGGGCGCGTGAGCACCAGGTGGTCGTTGCACCCCTCCAGCGACCCGCCGCCGAAATCGTCGGCGGTCAGGTGGAAGCGCTGGATGCTCGTCCCCATCGCGCCGTCGAAGACGAGGACGCGCTTGCCGAGGGCGGACAGATACGGTGACTCGAACTGCGGCGGGGTGTGGGGCAAGGGTGCAGGGGCTTGGTGAAGAGTGAAGAGTGGAGCGCGGAGGGAGGGGGGACGAAAAACGCCCTCGGCGACGGGGCGCCCAGGGCTGGCGCTTTAGCGAAGGATTAACGTGGCCGCAATTTGCCGAAAATCGCCACGAGGGTCAGTTGTCTCTCTAATGATCAATGGGACGCGCGCCGAAGGCAAGCGGCGCCGGCCAATCGACCTACAGCGACGGCCGCGACTCCGGCGGCGTCGGCGTGGCGGCATTGCGGCCCGTGCGCAGCACACGGGCGGCCACGTGCGCCGCCAGCGCCGTGAGCCGTGCGCGTTCGAGCGGCAGGCGAAGCTCGGCGAGCACCGTGCGGCGCACGGGGCCAGGCAGGGGCGAGGCGGGATCTCCAAAGACGACGAGGGCGCCGCCGGGGGCGAGGCCAAGCGCGCGTGCGTCGGTGTCGGTCACCAGCAGCGTCCGGTCAACCACCGCGACCAATGGCGGCGCTGCCGCGGCAAGGAACGACGCCTCGTCGATGGAGGCGGCCGTCAGCACCTGATGGCCGGCGGCGGCGAGCGTCTGGGCTATGCCTTCGAGGAGCGCCGCGTCGGCGCCGACAAGCAGGAGATCGGCCACGGTCAGTCGGTGGGGTGGCGGGGAGAGATCGTCATCGGGTGAGCAGCCGCGCCGTCGCAGCGGACGCGTCAATGCCATCAACGTCCACGAGTTTCTGGCGTGCGGAAAGTCCGGCGGCGATGCGGACGGCGCGCCGGGGCACGCCAAGGGCGTCGGCGATCACCGCGATCACGTCGTCATTGGCGGCGCCGTCCACGGGAGGCGCGTGAACGCGCACGCGCAGGGCGTCTCCATGCGTGCCGTCGATCCCCGGCTTCTTCGCGCGCGACTGCACGTGCACGGCAAAGCGCACGCCCGCCTCGCGCGGGGTCACGGAGAAGGCCATCACGCGAGCCGCATGAGGAATCCCTGCACGAGGCCGAGCAGGAGGTAGGCCACGATCGGCGTGATGTCGACCATCATCACGAGCGGGATGAACCCGCGCAGCGGATGGAGCATCCACTCCGTGAGCGCGTACGACCAGCGCACGTACCAGGCGAACGGTGAGGGCCGCACCCACGAGAGGATCACGCGTACGATCAGCGCGAAGCGCAGCACCTCGAACGTCCACGACACGGCGAGTCGGTAGACCCCGGCCATCCCGAAGCCAAGCATGCCGGCGGCGATCGCGACCTGGTCGCGCACGAACTGGAGCACCTCGATGGCAATGATGCCGGCGAGCACCACCGCCACGAGCGTCCACCACGGCGCCATGGCCGGGTTGCCGCCGGAGCGCAGGAGGCGGCGCTCCACAGGGGCGATGAGCGGCCGGATGGTCGTGCGCAGGAAGCCGGCGAACGCGCCAAACGGGTTGAGGCGGCGCGTGCGCACCATCCAATCGAGCACGCAGAAGAGTGCGACGGCCAGTGCGAAGCCGAGAAAGGCCCCGCGCAGTGCGGCGATCAGGTTGTCGAGGCCGAATAGCAGCGCGCTCACGCACAAAATTTGCGTGCGCGCGACGCGATCAACAAGTCACCGTCAGACCTTGCGCGTCGGCGCGAAGACCAGTCGCAGCACCCTGGGCAGGGCGCGCAGGCGGTCCGTCAGCGAGGCGCCATGCGCCGCGCGCAGGAAGGCGTCGATCTCCGCGCGGTGCTCGGCCCCGTATCCGAACCACCACGGCTGGCGCCACGCCTGGAACCAGTCCACGGCAATCGCCTTCGTGCGCACGCATTCCTGCAGGCCGAGGTCGCCGTGCACCTTGCCCAGCCCGCTCGCCTTGAAGCCGCCGTGCGGCACATCGCTGATCCCGGCGGAGGTGCAGGCATCGTTGATGAGCACGGAGCCGGCGTGCAGGCGCTGCGCCACGGCGACGCCGCGCGTGACGTCGCTGGTCCACACGCTCGCCGACAGGCCCTGCGTCGTGTCGTTGGCGCGCGCGATCGCCTCGTCCACGTCGCGCACCTTCGTCACGGGCAGGAGCGGCCCAAACGTCTCCTCCGTCATCACCCGGCTGTCAGCGGGCACGTCGGTGAGGATGGTCGGCGGGAAGTAGCAGTCGCCGGCCGGCGTCTCGAGTCGCAGCGCCTCGTGCGCGCCGCGGGCCATGGCGTCGGCGTGCTGGGCGGCAATCGTGGCGCGCTGCTCGGGGCGGATCATCGGTCCGACGTCAGTGGCATCGTCGGTGCCGGGCCCCACCTTCAACTGGGCGACGGCGGTGGTGAGCAGGCGGAGGAACTCGTCGTACACACTCGCCTCGACGAAGACGCGCTTGGCCGCCACGCAGGTCTGGCCCGCGTTGGTGAACCGCGCCCAGGCGATGCCGCTCGCCGCATGCGCGAGGTTAGCATCGGCGAGGACGATGGCCGGATCGCTGCCGCCGAGTTCGAGCGCACACGGGATCAACCGGCGGGCGCACGCCATGGCGACCTTGCGTCCGGTCGCTTCGGAGCCCGTGAAGAAGACCTTGTCCACGGCTTCGCAGAGTGCGGCTCCGGTTGGTCCGGCGCCGTGGACCACCTGATAGACGTCAGGTGGGACGCCCGCGTCGTGCAGGCACTCCTTCACCAGCTCGGCGATGCCCGGCGTCCACTCGCTCGGCTTGTTCACCACGGCGTTGCCGCAGAGCAGGGCGGGGAGCGCCGAGCTGAGCGGCAGGAACATCGGGTAGTTCCAGGGGGAGATCACGCCGACGACACCGTACGGTTCCTTGACGAGCGTCACGCGCTTGCGCCAGGCGGCGAGCATCGAACTGCGACGCCACCGAGCGCGAAGAAATCGAGGCGCGGCGGCGACGAAATGGTCGGCCAGGCCCAGCGTTACGCCCACATCGACGCCGAGGGCCTCGCCCACCGGCTTGCCGTTCTCGCGCGCGACGATGAGGGCAGCCTCCTCGCGGCGCGCCATCAGCTTCTGCGTGAAGCGGCGGATCGCCTCGGCGCGCATGAGGGACGGGCGATGCGCCCAGTCCGGCTGTGCGGCGCGGGCGCGAGAGACCGCGGCGCGTACCGCCTGCTCGTCCGCCACGGGGTAGCGCTTCCAGACCTCACCGGTCGCGGGATCCCGGGACTCCGGCAGGCGGCCGGCAGGAATGGCTGAACCGGCGGGGGCGTCGGCGGTAAGGCTGGTCACGAACGATTCCGGGGCGAGAGGTGTCTGAGAGAATGTCACCGCGGCGGAAAGGCCGCCAGCGTGTAACGAATGTGACGCCGGGCAGTGCCTGTGGGTATCTGAGAGTGAAGCGGTTTGCGGGCGTCTGGGTGGACAGTCGACGCACCGCACGGATGCAAGATGTTGGCGTGTAATGGTTTAGCGAGTTCTTGCGGTGTCTGTTGTTGGCGTTATCCGACCGGGTGAGGCTGTCGGCCGGACTGACATCTCGTAGCGGAGTGTGATGGCATCGCGGTCACGGCGGACGGAAGCGGTAGCGAGGGAACAGGTGCCCGGGGTATTGTGGGCTATCCAACCCGCAGAGCCGATCTCCGTGCGACCGAGTACCGACATCGATCCCGCCATCCCGTTGCGTGCGCGCGACGGGGACGTGGAGGCGTTCGCTGAACTGGTGGAGTTCTTCCACGTGCGATGCCTGCGGTATGCGCGGTACATGCTGGGCGAGGAAGAGGATGCGGAGGAGGCGGTCCAGGACACGTTCGTGCGTGTCTACGACCATCTGGGGCAGTTCCGCCCGGACGCGCGGTTCGAGCCGTGGCTCTTTCGGATTCTCGCGAATCGATGCCGGACGGTGCGTGAGCGGCGCCGGCGACGGGAATCGCTGGTGACCACCGGCGAGCTCCCCGCGGTGGCGGCCGAGGCAGAAGGGATGTCGCAGGACTTGCTGGAAGAGGTGGAGGCGGCGCTCGAAGAGCTGCCCGCCGAGCAGCGGGAAGCGTTCCTGCTGCGGCACGTGGAGGACCTGTCGTACGAGGACATGGCGGTCATTACCGGGGTGCGGTTATCCGCGCTCCGTATGCGAGTGAAGCGCGCGTGCGACACGCTGCGCATCCGGTTGAAGGAGGAGAGGTAACGTGTACGACGCACCTGACGAACTCATTGATCGCGCGGCTGCGGCGCTTCGGCGCCGGCACGCGCCGAATCCGCGGCTCGTGTCGCGGATCGTGGCGTTGGTCGAGGGACGCCGGCGCCGCTGGTGGCGTGCGGTGACCTGGCCGTCCGCGCCGTTCTCGCTGTCGGCTACCGCGACGCTGGCGGCGGCCGGGCTGCTGCTGGGGTTCCTCTCGCGTGAAGCCACGGACTCGACGGGCCACGACCAGCCGGTCGCCGCTCAGCCGGGGGCGCAGGCCATTCCGCTGATTCCCGCGGCGCGCGCCTCGGGTGAAGCGGTGCCCGTGCCGGTGCAGTTCACGCTCCGCGACGTGCGGGCCTCGCAGGTCTCGCTGGTGGGTGACTTCAACGGATGGTCGCAGACGGCGACACCGCTCGAGCCTGGCGTTGAGCCCGGCACCTGGAGCGTCACGGTTCCGCTCTCGGCGGGCCGGCACGTCTACGCGTTCGTTGTCAATGGCAAGTGGATGACCGATCCGCGGGCGCAAACGGCGCCTGATCTGGACTTCGGCCGTGCAAACTCCGTACTTATCGTGCAGGCACCGTGATGACACTTCGCCGATTGTTCCTCATTTCGCTTGCGTCGGGTACCGCCGCCACCGGGGTACACGCGCAGGTGGCTCGCCTTGACGCCTCCGCCGACCTCGGGCTTCGCCGCGCCGTGGAACGCGAGGTGGTGGCCGCGCGCGCCACCGGGCTCCCCGAGGGCCTGCTGATTGCGAAGGCCAACGAGGGGATCGCCAAGCGGGCAACGCCGAAGCGCATCACGGACGCCGTCGCCGCCCTTGGAAAGCGGCTGCAGGTTGCGCGCGACATGCTCGCGCCCAACCCGAGCGAGGACGAGATTGCTGCTGGCGCCGACGCGCTTTATGTCGGCGTTCCCGCGCCCATCTTGAAGAAGATGCGCGCGGCCTGGCCCCACCGGTCGCTGGCCCTTCCCCTTGGCGTGCTCACGGAACTCGTGGCGAAGGGACTGCCGGCCGACCGCGCCGCCCAGACGGTCACTGACCTGATGAAGCGTGGGGCCACCAACGTGCAGCTGTACGCGCTCGCGCAGTCGGTCCAAGGCGACGTCGCCGCCGGCTGGGCGCCGGAAGCTGCACTGGATCTTCGCGCCCGCGGGGTGATGTCGCTCCTGCCACCTGCCCCCGCCGCGTCCGCGTTCACGAATCCGAGTCCGCGGAGGCCGTGATACCCATGCGATGAGGGGTCCTGCCGCCGCTTGCTTGCTGATCGTCGCCCTGAGTGGTGCGGCGGCGGCACAGGCCCCTGATGAGATTCGCATGGAAGCTGGCGCCGCCTCGGTGCGCCAGGCGGGCAATCGTTCGCGGACTGCCGCCCTGATGGGCGTCACGTGGCGCCGCATCAACGAGCGGGTCGTCACCACCGCCAGCGGCACGGTGACCGCGGCGCGCGATTCGATCGATACCGCGCAGGGCTTGCTGGCCATGCGCTACCAGTTCGCCAAGCGACCCAACTGGCGTGTCGAGTCGGGCGTGGCGGGCGCCGTCTTCGGGCTCAAGTCGCTCACCGGCGGCGGCAACGGCGCCGCCTTCACGCGCGTGCAGCGCGCCCGGGGAATGAACGGCGTCTGGGCGGGAGCGGCGACGAGCGTCACGAACCGGACGGGCGACAATTTCCGGTCGTCCGCGTACGACGTCGGTGCGTGGGGCGAATACAAGCGAACATCAGGGACGATTGCGGCGGTGCAGACCCGGTCGCTCGACACCGACCTGCTCTCGGCGAGCAGCCTGCCGTCGCGGCGCCCGTTCGGCGCGTACGTCGTGCGAGACGCAACGGTCACGGTCCAGCAGACCTTCTCCGCCTTTGATGTCGCGGCCATCGGCACGATTCGCTCCGGCGAGGGCGTGACAACGAAGGTGAATGACCGCGCGTTCCAGCTCGCCGCCGCCTTCTACCTGTCGCCCGTCGTGGCCCTCACGGTGTCGGGCGGCCGCCAGCTCGCCGATCCGCTGCGCGCGCTCCCGGACGCGAAATTCCTCTCGGCCTCCGTGCGCGTCCTGTTCCTGCGTCGGGATCCGGCGGTGCTCCGGATCGACCGGTACGGTGCCATCGCCATGACCCGGCAGGATCCAAATGGCGGCGCGACGATGACCATCCGCGTGCTGGCGAGCTCCTCGGCACGCGTGGAGGCGTATGGTTCGTTCAGCGGCTGGCAGCCGGTGCCCATGCAGTGGGTGCTCGACGCGTGGGAGCTGCAGGTGCACCTGCCGCCGGGGCCGCAGCGTGTGGCCGTGCGCGTGAACGGAAGCCAGTGGCGCGCGCCGGCGAACCTGACGAAGGTGACCGACGAGTTCGGGGGCGAAGCGGGGCTGGTCGTGGTGCCGTAGGGGCAGATGGGAGACGGGAGACAGGAGACGGGAGACGGCGGACGGTCGATGTCGCTTGGCTGGCGTATCTCGCGCTGAGCCGCATATTAGGCCCACGTCTACCATCTACCGTCTACCATCTACAGCCTGCCCCTATGGAACGCCGCCAATTCCTGAGCGGTCTCGCCGCCGCTGGTGTCACGCTCCCTGCGTTTCGCGCGAACGCCATGGAGCAGCTGTTCAGGGCGAACGTCCTGGCGGGCGACCGCGCCCCCGGAGCGCTGGCCGACGACGAACTGTACTGGGCGCAGATCCAGCGGGCGTTCGACGCCGACCGGACGATGATCAACCTGAACAACGGGGGGATCTCGCCGACGCCGAGTCACGTGCTCGAGCAGATGATCCGCGACCTGAAGTTCACGAATGAGCTGCCGGTGGAGCACATGTGGCGGGTGCTCGAACCGCGGATGGAGAGCACGCGACGCGACCTCGCGCGCGACTTCGGCTGCGACCCGGAGGAGATGGCCGTGGTGCGCAACGCGTCCGAGGCCCTGGAGATCATGATCTTCGGCATCGACCTCACGCGCGGCGACGAGGTCCTGCTGACGAACCAGAACTACCCGCGCATGATCACGTCGTGGCAGCAGCGCGTGGCGCGCGAGGGGATCGTGCTCAAGCAGATCTCCTTCAAGGTGCCGCCGCCGAGCGACGAGTACATCGTGGAGCAGTTCCGCAAGGCGATCACGCCGCGCACCAAGGTCATCGAGGTCACGCACATCACCAACCTCACCGGCCAGATCCTGCCGGTGCGTGAGATCGTGCGCATGGCACGCCCGCTCGGCATCGAGGTGTTTGTGGACGGGGCGCATGCCTTCAACCACTTCCCGTTCACGCGCGACCATCTGGACGTGGATTACTACGGCACGTCGCTGCACAAATGGACGCACGCCCCCATCGGCACCGGGTTCCTGTACGTGCGCCAGGCCAAGATCCCGCAGCTCTGGTCGCTGATGGGCTCCACCGAGGGCAACCGCGCCAACATCCGGAAATACGAGGAGATCGGCACGCATCCGCAGGCGAACTTCAACGCCGTCTCGGCGGCGCTCGCCTTCAGCCGCGGCATCGGCGCCGATCGCAAGATTGCGCGCCTGCGCTACCTGCGCGACCGCTGGGCCAAGCGCCTGCTGGCCTCGAGCGACCGCGTGAAGGTGCTCACGCCGCTCGACAGTGACCGCGCCGGCGCCATCTGCCTGTTCAGCGTGGACGGCATCGATCCGGGCAAGCTGGGCGGCTGGCTGCTCGACAAGCACAAGATCGTCACGACCCCCATTGGCCATCCCGAATTCAGCGGCATCCGCATCACGCCCAGCGTGTACACGAGCGTGGACGAGATCGATACGTTCGGCGACGCGGTGCTGAAGGCGATTGCCAAGGGGATTGCATGATGGCAGACGGGAGAGGGGAGTTGGGAGACGGGAGACGGCTGGCGGCTGACGGCGGACGGCAGGCGGCGGACGGCCGATGAAGACGCGTGCGAAGAAGGCCGCGGTGAAGAAGCCCGCACCGAAGAAGGCCGCGTCCAAGACAGCCGCGTCCAAGAAGGCGGCGTCCAAGAAGGCAGCGCTTCAGAAGGCGGCGGCGTCCAAGAAGGCAGCGCTACAGAAGGCGGCGGTAAAGAAGCCGACCGCGAAGAAAGCGGTCGCGAAGAAGCCCGCGGTAACGAAGCCCCCCATAAGGAAACCCGCAGCGCGGGTCACGGAGGAAGTGCCGCCATCGCAGTTCGCCACGCCCGAGGGGGGACCGTGGGGGAAGTGCTTCCTGCCGCGCACCATCGGCGAGAAGCGCTACTGGTTGGTCAAGTCGGAGCCCGAGACGTTCGGGTGGGCGGATCTGGTGCGCGCGCCGAACCAGACGACGCACTGGGACGGTGTGCGCAATCACGCCGCGCGGAACTTCCTGCGCGACGGCATGCGGCACGGCGACCTGGTCTTCTTCTATCACTCGAGCACCGAACCGTCGGCGATCGTCGGCATCTGCGAAGTGCAGCGTGAGGCGTATCCCGATCACACCGCCCTCGACCCGGCGCATCCGGGCTACGATCCGGATTCGTCCCCCGCGAAGCCGACCTGGTTCATGGTGGACCTGCGCGCCGTCGAGCCGCTGCCGACGCCCGTCACGCTGGCGATGATCAAGAAGGCCAAGGCGCTCGCGCAGATGGCGCTGCTGCGCATCGGGCGGCTCTCGGTGACGCCGGTGACGCCGGCGGAGTGGCAGGCGATTCTTGCGCTGTCGCGTGCGTAGGCTGCTTGTACTCGTCGCGGGCGTTGCGCTGGCGCTCCCCGCGCAGGCGCAGGAGCCGGCGCCTCCGCTTGTACGGCGGGCCGCGCCGCCGGCCGTGCGGGCTCCGACTGAGCCGCCGGCGCGGCCGTGGATGAACGCCAAGCTCCCCGCCGCGCGACGCGCGCAGCTGCTGCTGGCGGTGATGACACGAGAGGAGAAGTTCTGGCAGCTCTTCATGGTGCCCGGCGACCCGCTGCGCGACAGCGCCGCCTTCGGGCATGGCGCCTACGGTGTGCAACTCCTCGACCTGCGTGGCTCGCCCTATCGCGTGCCTTCGACGCGTCGGGCGGTGGCCGTCGCCGATTCGGTGCAGCGTTTCTTTGTTGAACGCACGCGCCTTGGCATTCCGGCGATCTTCTTCGAGGAGGGGGTCCACGGCCTGCTGCAGGCGGGGGCCACGGTATTCCCGCAGGCGATCGGGCTCGCGGCGACATGGGACACAGCGCTCGTGGGTGACGTGGCGCGCGCCATCGCGCGACAGTCGCGCGAACGCGGCGTGCGCCAGTTGTTGTCTCCCGTCATCAACCTGGCGCGCGACCCGCGTTGGGGACGCGTCGAGGAGACATACGGCGAGGATCCCTGGCTGAGCAGCGCGATGGGGCGCGCCTACGTGCGCGCGCTCGAGACGCACGGCGTGGTGGCGACGCCCAAGCACTTCGCGGTCAACCACGGCGACGGCGGCCGCGATTCGTACCCGATCACGCTCGATGCGGCGACCCTTGCCGACGTCCACCTGCCGCCGTTTCGCGAGGCACTTCGCGTCGGCGCACGCTCCGTCATGGCCGCGTACAACAGCATCAACGGGGTGCCCGCCTCCGAGAACGCCGCGCTGCTCACGCGTACCCTTCGCGCAGCGTGGCGGTTCAACGGCGTCGTCATTTCCGATCAAGGAGGAGTGGGCGGCTCCGCGGTGCTGCACCACACGGCCGCGGGGTACTCGGCGTCCACCGCCCAGGCCTTGCGTGCGGGGCTGGACGTGATCTTCCAGTCGGGAGTGCGCGACGCGGCGCTCTTCTGGCCGGCGGTGCGCGACGGGCGCGTGTCGCGCGCCGTGCTGGACACGGCCGTGGCCCGCGTGCTGCGTCTGAAGTTCGCGCTGGGTTTGTTCGAGCGCCCATACGTGGGCAGCCCGGATGCGGTGGAGCTGCCCGACGCCGCGGCGTACGCGCTGGCCGTGCGCGCGGCGGAATCGTCGGTGGTGCTGCTGCGCAACGAGCGCGGCACGCTGCCGCTCACGGGAGCGATGGATCGTGTGGCCATCATCGGCAATCCAGCGCACGAGGTGCCCTCGGGTGGCTACAGCGCGCACCCGATCTACACGCGCCCACTCGTGGCCGAGCTGACATCGCGGCTGGAAGGCCGCGCACAGGTGGTCGGCGTGCCCGGCCCGGCGCTCCGGTCGCTCGGATGGGGCGGCGTGCCGACGTATGCCCTCGCGCATGATTCAGCGGGACGGCCGGCAAGCGGCCTGCTGGGCGAGTACTTCGCCGCGCCCTCATTCGACGGCGCGCCCGCGACCATCCGCATCGACCACTCGATGGACTGGCAGTGGACCTTCAATCGTCCGACACGCGACGTGGGCACGGACTGGTTTGCCGTGCGGTGGACCGGATGGATCGAGGTTCCGCCCGGAGGCACCGTGCGCGTGGCAGTCGAGTGCGACGACGGCGTCCAACTCTGGATCGACGGCGTGCTCGCGGTAGACGCCGATCGAAAGGTGTCGTACGCGCGCCACGAAGCGCCCATGGCGCTTGCGCCCGGCCGTCATGCCGTCCGCCTGCAGTACCGGCAGACCACCGGGAACGGGCGTCTGCGCCTGCTGTGGGATTACGACCACGCCATGAATGTGCGTCGTGACGATCAGCGCATCGCCGACGCAGTGGAGGCGGCCCGCGGCGCCAGTGCGGCCATCGTGACGGTCGCGGTCGAGGAAGGCGAATTCCTCGACCGTTCGTCGCTGCGGCTCCCTGGCCGACAGGAGGAACTGATAACGCGCGTCGCGGCCACGGGGACGCCGACGATCGTCATCATCTACGCGGGCGGCGCCGTGATCACCCTGCCGTGGATGGAGCAGGTGGGCGCGGTGCTGCAGGCATTCTACCCGAGCGAAGGCGGCGCCGAAGCACTCGGGCGCGTGCTGCTTGGCGACGTGAGCCCGGCCGGCCGCCTGCCGTACACCGTGCCGCGTGCTGAGGGACAGTTGCCTCTCGTCTATGATCATCTCCCAACGGGGCGGGGCAATGACTACGTGGACCTCACGGGGCAGCCGCTCTTCCCGTTTGGGTATGGGCTCTCGTACGTGGAGTTCACGTACCGGGACCTGACCATGACGCCGGCGGCGATCGGGCCGCGTGACGCGGTCAGGGTGCGCTTTCGGGTGCGGAACACGGGGACGCGCGTCGCCGATGAAGTGGTGCAGCTCTACGTACGCCACGTGACCGCGCCCTCGGCGCAACCGGTGCTGGCGTTGCGAGCCTTCGCGCGCGTCACCCTGCAGCCGCATGAGGAGCAGGAGGTGCAGCTTCGCGTGCCAGCGAGCGCGCTTGCGGTGCGCGATGCGAACGGACGTCGCGCGGTGCGCACCGGGGAGGTCGTGGTGTACGTCGGTGCGTCCTCGCGCGACATCCGCCTGCGGGGAACACTGCGAACGCGTCGAGCGCCGAAATGACACGCAATCCAGCCAGCGGGCAACTGTCGCGTCGCGAGGTCACGCTGCTCCTGACCGGCGCAGCGGCCGCTGCCATCGGGGCGCGACCGCTCGCTGCCGACGCGCCGGGCGTGGCGCCACGCGCGGCGACGCGGCGGTTACGCCTCGCCCGCCCCCGCCCCACCCCTTCGCAGCTCGCCTGGCAGCGGGACGAGTTTGCGCTCTTCCTGCACTTCGGCGTCAACACGTTCACCGACCGCGAGTGGGGCGACGGCCGCGAAGACCCGGCGTTATTCAATCCCGCCGCGCTCGATGCGCGGCAGTGGGCGCGCGTGGCGCGCGAAGCCGGCGCTCGCGCGGTGATCCTGACCGCCAAGCACCACGACGGGTTCTGCCTGTGGCCCACCCGGACCACCGCGCACTCGGTGGCCTCCAGCCCGTGGCGCGGCGGCGGCGGCGATGTCGTGCGCGAATGCGTCGACGCGGCGCGTGCGGAGGGGCTGCGCGTTGGACTTTACTGCTCGCCGTGGGATCGCAACGCCGCGGTGTACGGCGATTCGCCGCGCTACAACGACATGTACATCGCGCAGCTCACTGAGCTGCTCACGCAGTACGGTGAGATCGCCGAGGTTTGGTTCGATGGCGCCAACGGCGAGGGACCGAACGGCAAGAAGCAGGCTTACGACTGGCCGCGCACCTGGGCCACGGTGCGTCGGCTCCAGCCGAACGCGGTGATGTTCTCCGATGCCGGACCCGACGTCCGATGGATCGGCAACGAGATTGGATCGGCCGGCGACCCGAACTGGTCCACCGTGAATCCGTCCATCGTCACCGTCCCCGGCGTAGACGGTCCCGAGATCATCCGCTCGCTGCAGCACGGCGACCGCGATGGCACGGTCTGGCGTCCGGGCGAGACCGACGTCTCCATCCGGCCGGGGTGGTTCTACCATCTGTCCGAGGACGCGAAGGTGAAGCCGGTTGATGCGCTGATGCGCATCTGGTTCTCGTCGGTCGGGCGCAACAGCAAGCTCCTGCTCAACGTCCCGCCGAATCGCGACGGACGCATCGCCGACGCCGACGTGCGGCGGCTGCGCGAGTTCCGTGACGCAAGCGACGCGCTCCTCGCGCGAGAGGTGCCGGCGCTCGACTGGACGTGGCGCGTCACGGCCAGCGGACGCCTCGAGGGCGTGGCGTCGCTGCCGTCCCCGACGTCGGTCAGCGTCCTCCGGCTCGCCGAGCACATCGAGAACGGCCAGCAGGTGGCCCGCTATCGCGTGGACGGCGACGCCGGCAGCGGCCGCTGGCGCACGCTCGCCGAAGGCCAGACCATTGGCTACTGCAAGCTCGACCGGGTCGACCCGGCGGTGCGGGTGGAGCGACTTCGTGTCACAATTGACGAGTTCGTCGAATCGGTGGCCCCGGTGCAGGTCCGCGCTTTCGCGGCCGCGCCATAGCCGTCCAGCATCAGCGCCCCCCAGCGCGTAGCACCGGTGACGGCAGCTTCTCGCCGGCCACGGTGATCACCCCGACTCGGGTTCCCGCTATGACCTTGCGTTCCATGACTTCCCTCGCGGCCGCGCTCGCGCTCGCCGCCTCTCCTGCCGTCGCCCAGCGCGGCGCCCCACGCGCTGAGGGTCCGTCGGGCCCGCCCAAGGTGCTCGTCGTGCCCGGCGTGCGCTCGGGCACGAGCGCGTTCCCGCTGACCAACTACGAGCAGGTGAAGCCCGTGGTGGCCGGCCAGATGGATTTCAGGCACTACCACACCAGCATCGAGATCGAGGAGTGGATGCGGAAGTGGGCCAAAGACCATCCGGACTTCGTGGAGCTGTACACGGTCGGCAAGACGTTCGGCGGCCGCGATATCTGGCAGTTGACGCTCACCAACAAGAAGTCGGGAAAGGACACCGACAAGCCGGCCGCGTTCTTTGAGGGCGGGCGCCACTCGGGCGAGATCACCGCCACCGAGAGCGCGTTCTACCTGGCCTGGTACCTCATCGAGAACTACGGCAAGGATGCGGACGTCACCGCGTTGCTCAACACGCGGGCCATCTACATCCGGCCGCTGAACAACCCGGATGGCAGCGACATGTATCGCCTGACGGCGCAGGCCAATCGCAGCACGGTGCGGCCCTACGATGACGACGGCGACGGCCTGCTCGATGAGGATCCGCCCGAAGACCTCGACGGCGACGGCTTCATCCAGCAGTTGCGCAAGTACGTCGGGCCCGGCAAGGGTGATGCGGTGGTGGACTCCCTGGACAAGAGCGGGCGCCTGATGCGGCGCGTCGGCGCCGGGAAGGGCGACTACCTCCTGCTCCCCGAAGGCGTGGACAACGATGGCGACGGCCGCGTGAACGAGGACGGCATTGGCGGCCTTGACCTGCACCGCAACTACCCGGAGAACTGGCGCCCGATGCGTGAGGCGACCGGGCGCGGCTGGACGCAGGGCGGTGCGGGCGAATACCCGCTCTCCGAGCCGGAAACGCGGGCCGTGGTCCTCTTCCTCATGTCGCACCCCAACGTCGGCGTCGCCAACTCGATGGACACGGCCGTACCCATGATGCTGCGCGCGCCGTCCACGTGCGAGGAGAAGGAGTGCCTGTATCCGTCGGACCTCAAGCTCTACCAGCACTTTGATTCGGTGGGCATTGCCAAGACGGGCTACCCCTGGGCCGGTGACGTCTATCGCACCTACAACACGCGCATTCCGGTGAACCCGTTCACCGGCGATTCGGCGCGTCCATCGCCGCTCTTTGGCCACGGGCCGGACTTCGGCTACTTCCAGTATGGCGTCATCTGGTACGGGGACGAGCTCTGGAATGGGGGGCGCGAGAAGGACTACAACAAGGACGGGCGCATCGACGAGTACGAGGTGCTGCGGTTCTGTGACGAGGACTACGGCGGCAAGTGCTTCAAGCCGTGGACGAAGTTCAACGCCGGCGGCACGCTCGGCGAAGTCGAGGCCGGCGGCTTCAACCCGAAGTTCTGGTCACAAAACGCGCCGCCCGAATGGCTCGAGAAGTGGGCGCGCAACCAGGCGATGTTCAACCTCTACCTGGCGATGTCGCTGCCGCACGTCGAGATCGTTGGCGTGACGTCGGCGCCGGTGAAGCTCGCCAAGGGCGCCAAGGTCGCGGCGGATTCGGCGACGCATGAAGTGAAGGTGACGCTCCGCAACAACGGGCGGTTGCCCACGGCGCTCGAGATGGCCAAGCGCGTCAAGATCGTGCGTCCCGACATGCTCACGCTCCGCGCCGAGGCCCCCGGCACGAGCATCATCGGCCGCGTCCCCGACTTCTGGGTCAACGGCAACGAGACCAAGGTCGTGACCTTGCGCGTGAAGGTGGGCGCGACGGAAGCGGCGAAGAAGGTGACCGTCCGCTACCTGAGCACGCGGGGCGGCGTAGCGGGGATTGTGCACCAGATCGCGCCTTAGTTCGGGGCAGGCACGAGCACTGCAACTGCTTGCCGCGGATGACGCGGATCGGGAACGGATGACACGGAGACCACGCGCACCCCGCGACGATTCATGTCGCGGGGTGCGGTGCGTTACGGGTGCGAGTGGATCCCACTGCCAGCGCGAGGGTAGCAGACGTGCCCCCGCGATGTCCCCACGATCCTCGGCCGGGAGTGCGAATGAAGCAGATGATCGCCGCGATCACCGCCGGTATGCTGCTGGCCGGCACGCCCGTGCGCGCGCAGGCGGGCCTGTTCTTCGGTGCGCACGCGACCGGTGCGTCGCTCACCAGTCAGAGCGAGAAGCAGAGCGGCTACTTCCCGGTGGAGTTCGGGTCCGGGTATGGCATGCACGCGGGCCTGTGGTTCAGCCGCGCCTTCGGGGTGCTCGTGATCCACGACAAGTCCATCCGAGGCGTCAAGTTCGACGACGTTGACCTCAGTCAATGGGACTTTCTCGGGCGATTGTCCTACATCGAGGCGGGGCCCGCGCGGGCGTACCTGACGGCGGGGCTCTCCAGGCGCGCGTCGACGTCAGCCGACGGCGATGACGACCGCGGCGACTTCCTCTTCCATGGCATGGCCCCGACGGCTGGACTCACCGGACAGCTCGCCGTGACCCCGCGGCTCGCGCTGGACGGCGCCGTGTTGTGGACCCCCGTCAGCTATACCGACGATCGGGGACAGCGGGCGTCGCACCTCAACCGACTGGCAATCGGCGTCAGCTATTTCGTCTTCGGCGGCAGGAAGGCCGGTCGCGGCAAGCGGTAGCGCGAGCCGCGACGCCGCCGTCTGCCGGGAACTCCTCAGCTCCCCGCCCGCATCTCCGCCTCGATCGCCTGCGCCAACGGCGCAATCCCGTCCGCAAACCGCTCGAGATCCTGCCACCGCGTGCGATGGTTCGTGATGCACGTGCGGATGACGTAGCGCCCCTTCACCATCGAACCGCTCGGCACCGCCAGCCCCGACTCCTGGATGCGCAGCAGGAGTTCGCGGTTGAGCGCATCGCACTGTGCGTCGCTGAAGCCGCGCGGCACCCATCGCCACACCGCGATGTTCAGCGCCACCGGCGCGCTGATCTCGACACTGGGCACCTGCGCAATGCGCTCGGCGAAAGCGCGGGCCTGCATGACATTCTGTTCGATGACGGCACCGATGGCGTCCACGCCGTGCGCCTTGAACGACATCCACGCCTTGAGCGCCTTGAAGCCGCGGGTGAGCTCGGGGCCGCGGTCGGCGAACGTGAGGCCGCCCGCAATCACGCCGCGCCCCTCGTCTCGCAGGTAGCTGGGCGTGAGCGAGAAGGCGGCGCGCTGCGCCTCGGCGTCGCGCACGAGCACGCAGGCAATCTCGAACGGCAGGAAGCCCCACTTGTGCAGGTCGAAGGCCAGGGAGTCGGCACGCTCCATGCCGTGCACCACGGGTGCGAGCGTCGGTGAGAGCCGTGCCAGCGCCCCAAACGCGCCGTCCACATGAAACCAGAGGTCCTCGTCCGCGGCGAGATCAGCGAGCGCACCGAGGTCATCGGTGGCCCCGCTGTTGACGGTGCCGGCGGTCCCGATGATGCAGATCGGTCGCAGGCCGGCAGCGCGATCGGCGGCGATCGTCGCGCGCAGAGCCGCCACGTCGATGCGGAAGTCATCGTCCACCGCAACCCTGCGGAGCGAGGCATGGCCGAGTCCCAGCAGCTCGAGGCACTTGTGGGCCCAGCTGTGGATCTCGGTGGACGCGTACACCGTAAGGCGCGGGCCGCCGAGGGCCCCGTGGGTGCGCACGTCGTAGCCGGCCTTGGCATGCCGCGCCACGGCAAGGCCGAGGTAATTCGCCATCGTTCCCCCGCTCATCAGCAGGCCGCCGCTGGTGGCGGGGAAGCCCATCAACTCGGCGAGCCAGCCGATGACTCGCTCCTCGACCACACGCGGCGCGTCGTTGAAGCCCGCCATGTGCGCATTCATGCCCGAGGCGAGCATGTCGGCCATCATCCCGAGCGGCGTGCCGTTGCCCTGCACCCACCCGAAGAACTGCGGGCTGCGCGAGCCGTTGGACCACGGAAGGACGCGCGCGAGGAACTCCTCGTACACGGGCGCTTCGCCCTGCGGTTCGTGCGGCACGCGTTCGGAGGCGAGTGCGGCGCGCACGTCGGCGGGGAGCGGCGTCCACGCCGGGCGGTCAGGGAGCGTGCGCAGGAACTCGAGCGAGTCGTCCACCATGCGGTGGGCGAGGACGCGAAACTCGTTCCAGTCGTCGGGATCGAGCGTCGCGTCGGTGCGGGCGGTGGGTGGTGTTTGCGGCATGCGCGGAGATTACTGCCGCGAGGCCCCCGGCACTATTGGGGCAGGTGATCCGCGCTAGCCGGCCGCCATCCAGCCCATGGAGTCGTGGATGATGTCCGCCGGCAGCACATGCCCGCCGGCGAACTCGCGATAGTCCACCGTGTAGCCCTGCTTGCGCAGCTCGTTGACAAATGCCCGGGCTTTCGAGCCGACCGGGAACAGTGGATCCATCAAGCCATGGGAGATCAGCACTCTCGGCTCACCTCGGTGCCTGGTGTCGATGAGCGCGCCGGGCGTCCAGGCGACGACATGGCTGAACAGGTCGCCGTTGGAGAGTCCCACGGCCAGCGACATCGTGGCGCCGTCGGAGAAGCCGCCGATCGCGAGGCGCTTCGGGTCGATCCGGTAGCGCGCGAACGTGTCGGTCAGCGCGCTGTCGATGAAGAGGATGTCCGGACCGAACGTGCCGCCGGCGAAATCCCACGTCCGCTTCCGCGAGTCCACCGCGAGGAGCACATGTCCGCTCAGGTCCGCCTCGGCGATGAACGGCGTGATGAAGTGCGCCGCGAAACCGCCGGCTCCGTGGAGCAGGAGCACCAGCGGGGCGGGCGTGGCGGCCGAGTACGAGGCCGGTACGTACACGGACCCATCGATGTCACCCCCAAGCCCGAGTCGCCGGAGGCCGAGCGGGCCGGCGCTCGTTGGCGTCCCGGGGCGGGACCTGAGGCGAGTGCTCCCCTCGATTCTGGGATCGGTGAAGCCGGGAAGAGCGCACGCCGCCAAAACGCCCGTCGTGCTCGACGCGGCGACGGAGAGGAAGGTCCGTCGGCTCAGAAAGAAGGGTGAATCGGGTGCCAAGGGCATGCGCGGCTCTGGGAGCGGAAGTAGCGGGAGGACCACGGACGTTCAGCGTGGACCTTCCATACGCGTCCTGCACGGCGCCAGTGTCGCGCGTCACCTCTACCCCTAGCCGCGGCCGTTGTTGCTCGCGAAGCTTGAGGACGACCATCCCGTGCGCGGCGCATGCTGCGCGGACCCCAGCCATGACTCCGATGCCCCGATTTCGCCTCTCGTGGATTGCCGCCGGCCTTTGCCTGACCAGCGCCCTGCCGGCGCAGACGCGCATGCTTCGTTCGCCGTCGGTGAGCGCCAGGCACATCGCCTTCGCCTATGCGCAGAACATCTGGGTCGTGGAGCGGGCCGGCGGCGTGGCGCGGCGGCTCACCTCCTTCCAGGGCGAGACGCAGAATCCCAAGCTCTCGCCCGACGGCGCCCTGGTTGCCTTCAGCGCCGAGTATGGCGGCAACACGGACGTGTACGTGGTGCCGGTGGAAGGCGGCACGCCGCGGCGGCTCACCTGGAATTCGTCGCCGGATCTCGTTCAAGGCTGGACGCCGGACGGCAAGTCCGTGCTCTTCGCGTCCACCCGTGAGACGTTCGGGCCGTCGGCCGCGCCGAAGTTTTACACGGCGCCGCTGGACGGCGGGCCGGAAACCTACCTCAACATCTATCGCGGCTATCAGGGGCGCATCTCCCCCGACGGCAAACGCATCGCCTACCGCATGAACCCCAGCTGGGACGAGGAGCGCCGCAATTATCGCGGCGGCCAGAACCGCCCCATCTGGATCGCCGACCTCAAGACGCTCGACGTGGAGACTCCCCCGTGGACGGACTCCAAGGACATGGAGCCGGCCTGGCTCGGCGATGTGGTGTACTTCATCTCCGACCGCGACGGCGTGGCAAACGTCTGGTCGTACGACACGAAAGCGAAGAAACTCGCGCAGGCGACGGACTTCGCCGACTTCGACGTGAAGACGCTGGATGCGGGTGCGGGAGTGGTGGTCTTTGAGCAGGCGGGGTTCATCAACGAGCTCGATCCGCGGACGGGGAAGCATCATCGCGTCAACATCTCGGCGACGGGCGACTTTCCGTGGATGATGGCCGGCTGGAAGGACGTGAGCGCGCGCATTGGCAACATGGCGCTCAGCCCCACCGGCAAGCGCGCCGCCGTCGAGGCGCGCGGCGAGGTCTTCACGATTCCGGCGGAGAAGGGCGATGTCCGCAACGTCGCGCCGTCGAGCGGTTCGGCGGAGCGCGACCCGGCATGGAGCCCGGACGGCAAGTCGCTGTCGTACTTCAGCGACAAGAGCGGCGAGTACAAGCTGTACATCGAGGCGGCCGACGGTCTCACGCCGCCGCGCGAGATCACGCTGCCCAACCACAAGCATTACTACACGCCCGCCTGGTCCCCTGACGGCAAGCGGATCCTCTACACCGATACCGACCTCAAGCTGTGGGTGCTCGACGTGGCGAGCGGGCAGGCCAAGGTGATGGGTGAGGATCCGTGGATGGTGCCCGCCCGCACGATGAACCCGGTGTGGAGCCCCGACTCGAAGTGGATCGCGTACGTGCGGCACCTCAACTCGCTCTACAAGCAGATCGTGGCCGTGAACGTGGAGACGGGTGCGTCGAAGCCGGTGACCGACGGCCTGTCCGACGCCTCGTGGCCGGCGTGGGACGCGAGTGGCAAGTACCTGTGGTTCCTCGCGAGCACCGACTTCGGCCTGAAGTCGCAGTGGCTCGACATGACCAACTATCCGTTCGAGACGACGTACGGGCTGTACTTCGCGATTCTCGCCAAGGGCGAGCCGACGCCGCTGCTGCCGGAGAGCGATGAGGAGACGGGGGCACCGGCGCCGGCGACGCCGGTGCGGCCGGCGCGACCCGGTGACGCGCCTCCGACCGGAGGAGCCGGTGCGGCACCGTCCGCCGCGCCGGACGCGCCCCCGGCAGCGGGGCGGGCTCCAGTTTCGGTCACGATTGACTTTGATGGTCTCGCGTCGCGCACCATCAGCGTGCCGGGAGTCGCCACGCGCAGCTACTCGAAGCTGCAGGCCGGCGCCGCGGGGACGGTGTTCCTGAGCGAGGCCGTGCCGGCATCGGGGACGAGCGCGACAGGCGGTGGACAGACGCTGCACCGCTACCAGCTGCGCGATCGCCGCGCCGTGGTCTTCCTGACCGGCATCGCCGACTTTGACGTCAGCCAGGACGGGCGCAAGCTGCTGTATCGCAGCGGCGGCGGCTTCGGCGGCGGCCCGCCGGGCGCGGGCGGCGCGGCGGGTCCCTCGCTGTTCATCGTGGACGCCACCGGCGGTCCGCCGCAGGCCGGGAGCGGCCGCCTCAATGCGTCGCTGCGCGCGTGGATCGACCCGAAGCTCGAGTTCCAGCAGATCTTCAACGAGGGATGGCGCAACCAGCGCGACTACCTGTACGTGCCCAACATGCACGGCACCGACTGGCCGCGGATGCGCACGATGTACGGTGCGCTCCTCCAGCACGTGAATCACCGCAGCGACCTCAACTACCTGCTCGACCAGATGGGCGCCGAGATCGCCATCGGCCACTCGTACGTGCGCGGCGGCGACATGCCGGTGGTGCCGTCGAACACCGGCGGCCAGCTGGGCGCCGACTTCACGATCGACCAGGGGCGCTACCGGTTCACGCGCATCTACGACAACGAGAGCTGGAACACGGAGCTGCGCGCGCCGCTCGCCGTGCCGGGCGTGGACGTGCGGGTGGGCGATTACGTGATTGCGGTCAACGGGGAGGAACTGCGCACGCCGGATAATCTGTATCGCCTGCTGGATGGCACGGCCGGGCGGCAGACCGTGCTGACCGTCAACGACAAGCCCTTGGCCGACGGCGCCCGCCGCGTCACGGTGATTCCTGTGGCGAGCGATCAGGGGCTGCGGTCGCGCGCCTGGGTGGAGTCCAATCGACGCAAGGTGGATTCGCTCTCCAACGGCAAGCTGGCGTACGTGCACCTGCCCAACACCGGCCAGCCAGGGTACACGAGCTTCAACCGCTACTATTTCGCGCAGCAGGACAAGCTGGGCGCGGTGATTGACGAACGCTTCAATGGCGGCGGGTCGGCGGCCGACTACATCATCGACGTGCTGCAGCGCGATTTCGACGGCTACTTCAACAACGTGGCCGGCGACCGCGTGCCGTTCACGAGTCCCGGGGCCGGTATCTGGGGGCCGAAGGTGATGATCATCAACGAGCAGGCCGGCTCGGGCGGCGACCTCATGCCGTGGATGTTCAAGCACCGCAAGATCGGCCCGCTGGTGGGCAAGCGAACGTGGGGCGGGCTGGTGCACACGGCCGACACGCCGGGCTTCATTGACGGCGGGTCGATGATCGCGCCGCGCGGGGGCTTCTTCCGGCGCGACAATCAGTGGGATTCGGAGAACGTCGGCACGGCCCCCGACATCGACGTCGAGAACTGGCCCAAGGATGTGGCGGCCGGCCGCGACCCGCAGCTCGAACGCGCCGTGCAGGAAGCCATGCGCCTACTTGCCGAAAAGCCGGTTCAGCGCGCTCTCAAGGAACCGCCTGCACCGACGTGGGGGAAGCGCATCAAGCCAATGCCGTAGGCGCAGAGAAACAACAGAGAGACAACAGAGAGACAACAGAGAAACAACAGACGAGGCGCGCCAGGGCGAGATCGCCTTGGCGCGCTGTCGTAGTCTGTTGTCTTTCTGTTGTCTCTCTGTTGTTTCTCTGTTGTCTCTCTATTGAAACAGCATCCAGCCGCCGCTCCCCAGTCCTATCGCTATGATCGCCCTCCGCACCCACTGCTGCCCCACGCGCTGTGCGAAGTGGGCGCCGATCGTTCCGCCGGCGGCCGCGCCGAGGGCCATCGTCAGGGCGATCGGCCAGTTCACGATGCCGCTCACCGCAAAGATCAGCACCGCGACGATGTTGATGTTCAGGCCGCCCCAGTTCTTGAGCCCGTTCATCGTGTGGATATTCGTGAGTCCCATCATCCCAAGTGCGGCCAGCATCAGGATGCCTGCGCCGGCGCCGAAATACCCGCCGTACACCGCGACGAAGAACTGGTAGATGAGGAATCCGCCATGCGGCGGCGCGAGTTCCGCACCATCCGATACAGGACGCGCGTGCCCCACGACCCAGCGCATCACGGGTCCCTGCACGATGAAGAGCAGGGTGGCGCCCCAGATCAGCCACGGAACGCTGTCAGCGAATTTCCGCTCCGGTGTCCAGAGAAGGAGGACGGCCCCGGTGATCCCGCCGAGCAGGCTGGGCAGGGCCCATCGGACGGTCCAGGCCCGCGCCCCGCGCAGGGCGTCGCGGTAGCCCCAGAAGCTGGTGAGCGTCCCCGGCCAGAGGGCAACCGTGCTGGTGGCGTTGGCGATGAGGGGCGGTACGCCGAGCCCGATCAGGGCCGGAAAGGTGAGCAGGGTGCCGCCGCCGGCGATGGCATTGACCGCGCCGCCCCCCGCCGCCGCGAGGGCGACGAGCGCCAGGCGCATGGGCGCAAGGTCGGGGACGTCAGCAGGATTGAGGATGGCCATGTCGGGTAAGTTGCGCCTCCGCCGGGCGCACTAATGACGTAACGTTTTCCCCGTGCGCGCCGTTCATCATAGGGCATCGCACGCCAAAGCAGTAGCTTTATGGATCACACGCGATGCTCGCGCTTGCGTATGTGTACGTGTTCGCCGGAACGGGTGCCTACCCGCTCCCTTACCACTGACCGAGTCCGCACCACCGCGCGTACGCGCGAGCGCGCGGGCTCCTCTTCTCGGGTTCTGGAAGACGACCATGTCTGGTTCGACCGATGCGGCCAAGGGGCCGCCCGCTGGAGACCATCTCGAGATCAAGGACTCGCGCACCGGCAAGGTGTACTACGCCCCGATCACGGATGAGACCATTCGCACCGCTGACCTGAAGCAGATCAAGGTCAAGCCCGAGGATTTCGGGATCATGGGCTACGATCCGGCGTTCATGAACACCGCGTCGTGCCGGTCGGCGATCACCTTCATCGATGGCGACCAGGGCATCCTGCGCTATCGCGGTTATCCCATCGAGCAGCTGGCGGAGAAGGCAAGCTTCCTGGAAGTGGCGTGGCTGCTGCGCCACGGCGAGCTGCCGACGCAGAAGGAGTATGACAAGTGGGTGGCGGACATCACCTACCACACGTACGTGCACGAGAACATCAAGCAGTTCCTCACCGGGTTCCGCTATGACGCGCACCCGATGTCGATGCTGGCCGCCGGCGTCTCGGCGCTGTCGTCGTTCTATCCCACGGCGAAGTCGATCCATGACCCGGTGGAGCGGGACATCGCCTTCGTGCGCCTGCTGGCGAAGATGCCCACCATCGCGGCGTTCGCGTATCGCCACGTGAAGGGGCTCCCGCTCGTCTACCCCGACAACTCGCTGCCGTACGCCGAGAATTTCCTCTCGATGATCGCGCGCATGTCGGAGTCCAAGTACGAGGCCAACCCGGTCTTCGCCCGCGCCATCGACGTGCTGTTCATCCTGCACGCCGACCACGAGCAGAACTGCTCGACCAACGCCGTGCGCGCCGTGGGGTCGTCGCACGTCGACCCGTACTCGGCCGTCTCGGCCGGCATCAACGCGCTTTACGGCCCGCTGCACGGCGGCGCCAATGAGGCGGTGCTGCGCATGCTCGAGGAGATCGGCCACCCGAACAACATCCCGGCGTTCATCGAGAGCGTGAAGAGCGGCAAGGGCGAGCACAAGCTCATGGGCTTCGGCCACCGCGTCTACAAGAGCTACGATCCGCGCGCCAAGATCGTGAAGGGGCTGTGCGACCAGGTGCTCGCGATCACCGGCATGAGCAAGGACATGGAGATCGCCGTCGAGCTCGAGCGCATCGCGCTCAGCGACGAGTACTTCATCAAGCGGAAGCTCTACCCGAACGTGGACTTCTACACGGGCCTGATCTACCGCGCCCTGCACTTCCCGACGGACTACTTCACCGTGCTGTTCGCCATCGCGCGCACGGCGGGGTGGATGTCCCAGTGGGAGGAGCTGCTGCTTGACAAGGAGCAGAAGATTGCCCGGCCGCGGCAGATCTACACCGGCTACGGCGAGCGGCCGTACAAGTCAACGCTCGATTACACGCACCGCATCACGAAGTAAGATCGGGGTCAGGAATCCGGATTCCGATCCCGGATATCGAATTCGGATTTCGATGGACGATTGGGGGGCGCCGACGAATCGGCGCCCCCCAATCGTTATCCCGATCGCCAATCCCGATCGCGATCCCTATCCGAGCTCTCCATCCGCACTCCGGCAGAGTGTTCGCACCGGGCACTTCCCGCAGTGCTTCACCCGCGCCGTGCACACCAGCGCGCCGAGCTCCATAAGGGCCTGGTTGTGCGTCCAGCCGGCGCGCCCGCTGCGCGGGAGCACGGCGTCGGCGATCAGCCAGAGCCGCGCGAGGTCGCGGGCGCGCTTCGGGTGGAGCGCCGGCGCGAAGCAGCGCTTCAATACCCGGGCCACGTTGGTGTCCACCAGGGCCGCGCGCTGCTCGTAGGCGAAGCTGGCCACGGCACCGGCGGTGTACGCCCCGACGCCCGGCAACGCCCTCAGTTCCCTGGGGGACGTCGGCAGCACCCCCCCGTACACCGCCGCCTCCTCGCGCACCACGCGGCGCGCCAGCTTGTGCAGGTTGCGCGCCCGCGCGTAGTACCCAAGGCCGCGCCACTGCGCGAGCACCGCTCCCTCCCGCGCCGACGCGAGCGATTTGAGATCGGGAAACCGGGAGAGAAAGCGTTCATAGAAATCGAGCACCCGCGACACCTGCGTCTGCTGGAGCATCAGCTCGGAGACGAGAATCCGGTACGCATCGCGCGTGTGGCGCCACGGAAGGTCACGCCCATGACGGCGATACCAGGCCCGGAGGCGGCGAGAGAACTCACGCGCGACCTCCGGCGCCGGCGGCACCGCCGCGCCGCGTGGCGCGCGGGATGTGGCCTTCGGCGGCGAGACAGGCCGTGGCTTCGATCGGGGGGCAGGCATGCGCTGGAAAGCTATCAGGCGGGCTACGCCTGTCCCACCCGGCATGCGGCGTTAGCTTGAA
>JACREJ010000014.1 GCA_016218305.1 Gemmatimonadota bacterium
CGCGGCTCCTCGCCTGCCCCTTCCGCTTCGACGGGCGTCGTACCGCCCCATCCGAATTCTCTCGCCTGAGCCGATCCGATGGCTGGCCACCACCATCTGACTCCCTGCCCACCGCACGTCTACATCCACGTGCCGTTCTGCGCCAGGCGCTGCTCGTACTGCGACTTCTCGATCGCGGTCCGCCGGCAGGTCCCGGCGTCACGCTATGTAGACGCCATTAAGGCAGAACTCGTAACACGCGGCCTTGGCCCATCCGATGGTCCGGTCCGGTCGGTCTACTTTGGCGGCGGCACTCCGTCCAAGCTGGGGGCTGCGGTTTCGGATATCACAAATCTGATTTCCACAGTCTCGGAGAGACCTCTCTCCGAACTCGGCGAAGTCACCGTCGAGGCCAACCCCGAGGACATCACTCCCGAGGTCGTGAGGGCCTGGCGCGCGGGCGGCGTCAACCGCGTTTCGCTCGGCGTTCAGTCGTTTGACCCGGCCGTTCTGGAGTGGATGCATCGCACCCATTCGCTTCCCCAGGTCTTCGAGGCTGTCAAGATATTGAACGGTGAGGGAATCGAACGGCTCTCCCTCGACCTCATCTTTGCCCTCCCCGAGGGCCTGGCACGCGACTGGACGCGCGACCTCGAAACAGCTGTTTCGCTTGAGCCGGGGCACCTGTCGGTCTACGGGCTGACCGTCGAGCCGCACACCCCGCTCGGCCGCTGGACCGATCGCGGACGGGTGGCCGGGGTGAGTGAGGCGCGGTTCGAGACTGAGTTTCTTGAGGCCGATCGTCGGCTCGGGGCGGCCGGTTTCCTTCATTACGAGGTCTCCAACTATGCCCGCCCGGGCGACGAAGCCCGGCACAACTCGGCCTACTGGACCGGCGCGAGCTACCTCGGCCTCGGGCCGTCGGCGCATGGATTCGATGGCGAAACGCGGCGCTGGAACGCCCGCGAATATGTGCGTTGGCTCGAACTGGTCGAGTCCGGGCTGGATCCAATGGAAGGCGATGAGACCCTGTGGCCGGCCGAAGTCGCCGCCGAGCGGGTCTATTTGGGGCTCCGGACGACGTCGGGACTGAAGGCGACGGAGGTCGAACTCCACCGCGCCGAGCCCTGGATCGCCGAGGGATGGGCGCGCCGAGAGGGCGGTCAGCTGATCCTGACGCCGCAGGGCTGGCTGCGGATGGACTCGTTGGCTGCAGCGTTGGCGGCGGGATAGCGATTGGCGGTGCGCCGACGGCCGGGGGTGACGTCCGGCGGAGAGGCTGATGCGCCGATGGGCGGGGGTGTGCTCCGGCGAATATAGGAGGGCTCAATAAAGGGCGCGAAGCGCCCAGTCAGGCCCGACAATTGAGCCGGAACACACCCCCGGCCAGCGGCGCGCGCACGGTGCGCAAATCGCCGGACCACACCCCCGGCCAGCGGCGCGCGCACGGTGCGCAAATCGCCGGACCACACCCCCGGCCAGCGGCGCGCGCGCAACCCGTTAGCCACCAATTTGACAAATCGCAGAACTCGTTAGATTCAATACACTTATGTCATCTGCCGAGCTCTCCGAACGCGAACGCAGGGTCCTCGAGGCCGTGATCAGGTCGTACGTCGAGACCGCCGAGCCCGCCGGCTCGCGCGCGCTGACGCGCCGGTTCCGGCTTGGGGTCTCGCCCGCGACCATCCGCAACACGATGGCGGACCTCGAGGAGAAGGGCTTTCTCTCGCATCCGCACACGTCGGCCGGTCGCGTCCCCACCGACAAGGCGTACCGCCTCTACGTGGATTCGCTGATGCACGTCACCGAGCTTGCGACGGTCGATCGCGAGCGCCTGCTCGGCGGCATCGCCGCCGGCGGTTCGGCCATCGAGTCGATCCTGCGGCGCACGGCGCAGTCGCTCGGCGTGCTGACGCAGGAGCTCGGCGTTGCCCTTGGGCCCCGCCTCGACCAGATCGTGCTGAAGCGCCTCGAACTGGTGCGCGTGTCGAGCGAGAAGCTGCTGCTCGTGCTCACGCTGCAGGGCGGCACGGTGCGCACCGTCTTCATTGAAGTGCGCGGCGAGATCGCCGACACGGTGCTGGTCGAGGTGCAGCTCGTGCTCAACGAGCGCCTGGCCGGGATGTCGCTCTCGGATATCCGCCACTCGCTCGGCATGCGCCTGCGCGACGTGCACACGTCCATGGAAGGCGGCGACCTGCTGAACATCTTCGTGCAGGAGGGGAATGCGCTGTTCGACATACCCGCCGCCGTCGAGGAGAGCGTGGTGCTGGGGCAGGCGTCGGTGCTGGCCGACAAGCCCGAGTTCGCGAGCGGCGACGCGATGCGCAAGCTGATCGCGCTCACCGACAAGGGGAACCAGCTGGCGACGCTGCTGCGGCAGCGCTCGTCCACGGGCGGCCTGTCCATCACGATCGGCTCTGAACACGACAACGCCCTGCTGGGCGGCCTCACCGTGGTGACGGCGGAGTATCGCGCCGGCGCGTTGAGCGGGGTGATTGGAGTGATTGGGCCGACGCGCATGCCGTACGAGAAGGTGATTGCCGTTGTGAGGCATGCGTCGCAGCTCGTGGAGGATGTTCTGGCGTAGGAGGGGGAGGGGTGCAGGGGTTTGGGAGGGGAGAGGAGTGGAGAGAGGAGAGAGGGGGGAGGAGGGGTGAAGGCCGCGGTCGCGCTGATCGCATTCAACCGGCCGGTTACGACGGCGCGGGTGTTTGCGCGCATCCGCGAGGCGCGGCCGTCGCGGCTGTTCATCGCGCTCGACGGGCCGCGTCCGGATCGTCCTGGCGAGGCGGAGTTGTGCGCCGAGGTGCGGCGCATCGTTGAGGACGTGGATTGGCCGTGCGAGGTGGAGCGCAGCTACAGCGACGCCAACCTTGGCTGCTGCCATCGGCCGGCGAGCGCCATCGCATGGGTCTTCTCCCGCGTCGAGGAGGCGATCTTCCTCGAGGACGATATCCTCCCGGACCCGACGTTCTTTGCGTACTGCGACGAGCTGCTCGCGCGCTATCGCGACGAGCCGCGCGTGATGAGCATCAGCGGGTACAATGCGTTCGGTGAATCGGCCGGCGTTGCGGAGAGCTACTGGTTCTCGGCCTATCCGCGGAGCTGGGGGTGGGCGTCGTGGCGGCGGGCGTGGCAGGGCTTCGACGTGCAGATGCGGGGCTGGCCGGCATTTCGCGCGAGCGCGGCGTGGCGTGCACTGCCGTCGGAAGCGCGCGAGGTGTACGAGCCCTGGATGCAGAACGTGTATGCGGGCCAGCCGAACATCTGGGATGCGCAGTGGCTGCTGCTCGCCTGGCAGACGCAGGGCGTGACGGCGATCCCGCAGCGCAACCTGGTGGAGAACCTGGGCTTCGGCGCGGACTCCACCAACACGCCGCACGTGCCGCGGCTCGCGCCGTCGCGGACGTGGCCGATGGAGTTTCCGCTGCGGCATCCCGCGGCGATCCAGCGCGATCGCGCGCAGGAAGTGGAGTGGATCCGGCGCGAGCATGATGTGCGCGGCACGGCGGCGGGGCGCGCCGTGCATCGCCTGCTGCATCGCGTCAAGCGCGGCGTGATGGATGTCATCGCGCCGGCCACGAAGTAGTTCGAGATGATTGATCTCCTGAACCGCCATCGCACCGACACGCGTTGGTCTCGCCCGCTCTCACCACGAACCGTGAATCTCTTGCATGGCTGATTTCTACCAGGTGCTCGGCGTCGACCGGAGCGCGAGCGACGACGACATCAAGCAGGCGTATCGCAAACTCGCGATGAAGCACCATCCCGACAAGAACGGCGGCTCCAAGGAGGCGGAGGAGGCGTTCAAGGCGGTGACGGAGGCGTACGACGTGCTCAAGGACCCGCAAAAGCGGGCCGCGTACGATCGCTACGGCGAAGCCGGCCTTCGCGGCGCGGGCGGCAGCGGCGGGTTTCACCACGTGGACCTGTCCGAGGCGCTCAACATCTTCATGCGCGACTTCGGCTTCGGCGACATTTTCGGCGGCGGGCAGCGCCCGCAGACGGGGCCGAGCGCGGGCGCGGACGTGAAGATCGACGTGAAGCTCACGCTCGCCGAGGTGGCGACGGGCGTGGACAAGGTGGTGAAGCTCAAGCTGCTCGACCCGTGCGAGAAGTGCGGCGGCGCCGGCGCGGAGCCGGGGACCAAGCCGACGCGCTGCGTGACGTGCGGCGGCCAGGGCGAGGTGCGGCGGGCGCAGCGCTCGTTCTTCGGCAACTTCGTGAGCGTGGCGCCGTGCCCGACGTGCGGCGGCGAGGGGACGATGATCGAGCGTCCCTGCAAGTCGTGCCGCGGCGAGGGGCGCCAGCGTGGCGAGCACGAGATTCCGCTCAAGATCCCGGCCGGCGTGGCGAGCGGGCAGTACATGCACCTGCGCGGCGTCGGCAACTCGGGCGTACGCGGCGGGCCGCGCGGCGACGTGCTGGTGCTGTTTGCCGTGCAGGACGACGACCGGTTCGAGCGCGACGGCGAGGATCTCTACACCGAGGTGCTCGTGACGTACCCGCAGCTCGTGCTCGGCGCCGACATCGAGGTGCCCGGCGTGCTCGGGCCGCTGAGCCTGCGCGTGCCGCCGGGGACGCAGAGCGGGCAGGTGTTCCAGCTGCGCGGGCGCGGCCTGCCGCGCGTGAACGCGAGCGGCACCGGCGACCTGCAGGTGCGCGTGCAGGCGTGGACGCCGAAGACGATGAGCGCGGAAGAGGAGAAGCTGGTGCGGCGACTGTTGGAAGTGCAGGAGCAGCCGCCGACGGGGAGGGAGAAGGGATTCTGGGAGAAGATGCGGGAAGTGCTCGGCGCGTGAACGACGGATTGGGGATTGGGAGCTCGGATTGGGATGGCGATTGGGATGGCGATGGGGATGGCGATCAGGATTGTGGATTGATTCTCGATCTGCATTCTGCTGCTCGAATCGCAACTCCCGCTCGACTCGCAACTCCCGCTCGACTCGCCACTCCTGATGGAATCGCCACTCCTGATCGAATCGCCACTCCTGATCGCGAATCAGAATCCTCCATGCCAAATCCGAGCTCACACTCAATAATCCCAAGATGCCACTGACTCGCCTCTCCATCCTCCCGTCCACAGCCGCCCTGCGCGATGGCCTGAGCTCCGCCCTCTTCGCGGCCGGCGCGCAGGGGCTGCAGGAGGAGGGCGACGCGCTGGTGACGGTGCTCGACGAGGCGCACGCGCGCGCGCATCTCGACGCCTTCGTCGAAGGGGCGCGGTCGGTGGATCCGACGTGCGTCGTGGAGGTCAGCGAACTCCCCGACGTGGACTGGAGTTCCGCGTGGAAGTCGCGCATCGGCGCGCACGAACTGGGGGCGCTGGCCATCGTGCCGCCGTGGCTCGCCGAGGGGCGCGACCCGGCGCGCACGGTGGTGATTGAGCCCGAGATGGCGTTCGGCACCGGCGAGCACGAGACGACGCGCTGCGTGGTGCGCCTCATGGAGGGCGTCATCCGCGACGGCGACACCGTGGCCGACCTCGGCGCCGGTTCCGCGGTGCTGGCGATTGCGGCGGCCAAGCTGGGCGCGGAGCGCGTGGCGGCCATCGAACTCGACCACGACGCCATCAACAACGCCGAGCAGAACGTCGCGACGAACGGGGTGGGGGATCGCGTGATCGTGCTCGAGGGCGACGCCGCGGTGCTGCTGCCGCTCGTCGCCCCCGTGCGCGTGGTGCTCGCGAACATCCTGTCGAGCGTCATCACGGTGCTGCTGCCGGTCATTGGCGTCGCCGTACCGGCCGGCGGCGCGGCGATCTTTAGCGGCATCCTGGTGTCGGAGCGCGAGCGCGTGCTCGCGGCGATCGGACGCGCCGGGCGCTGGCGCGTGGCGAACGAGACGAGCGAGGGCGAATGGTGGGCGGTGGTGGTCGAGAGAACGGCGGAGTAAGGCAGAGAACGGCTGGGGACGCCTGAGAGCCGCAGCGGACGGCAGAGCACTTTGCTGATTGAGTGAATGCGCGGCAAGTTTAGGCTTGTTGCCGTTGCCTCATCCGCCGTCTGCCATCTGCGGTCTGCCATCTGCGGTCTGCCATCTGCCATCTGCCATCTGCCCTCACCATCGTGTCACTCCCCACTTTCATTACGACAGACCAACTAGCGGCAGAGTCCAGCCTCTCGCTCGGCGAAGACGCCGCGCACCACATGCGCGTGCTGCGCCTCGAGCCGGGTGCGCGCGTGCGACTGGCGGACGGGCAGGGGTCGCGCGGCATGGGGACGGTGATCCGCATCGCCAAGCGCAATGCGCTCGTGCAGGTGGACAGCTGCGAGTTCACCGAGCCGCTGCCGCCGGTGCACCTGATCGTCCCGATCGCCGATCGCGAACGGATGCTCTGGCTCGGCGAGAAGTGCACCGAACTCGGCGCGACGAGCTGGCGGCCGGTGCTGTACCGCCGCTCGAAGAGCGTCTCGCCGCGCGGCGAGGGTCCCACGTTCCAGCAGCGCCTGCGCGCGCGCATGGCGTCGGCGCTGGAGCAGTCGGGGGGCGCGTGGCTTCCAGTGCCATTTCCCGACGCGACGGTCGAGACGTGCATTGCCGCCGCGCCCGAGGGCGTGCGACTCGTCCTCGCGCAGGGCGGTGCACCCATTGTCTCGCTCATCCAGAGTGCGCCGCAGGTGCCGGTGACCGTTGTGCTCGGCCCCGAGGGTGGGCTCGAGGAGTCGGAGCTCGAGGTCTTCGCCGCGGCGGGATTCGCGCCGGCGTCGCTGGGCACGTCGGTTTTGCGATTTGAGACAGCAGGTGTTGCGGCACTGGCAGTCGCGCGAGCGCTCCGCGGTTAGGGGAGGAGTGCAGGGGCTTAGGAGGAGAGAGGAGTGGAGATTGGAGGGTCGGGAGAGGAGGCCTCCTCCCCCAACACTCATCGCTCCACTCCTCCCCCCTACCAAGCCCCTGCACCCCTCCTCCTCCTAAAATGAGGACCCAATGGACTGTCTATTCTGCAAGATCATCGCACGTTCGATCCCCGCGACCATCGTCGCCGAAGACGATCATTGCCTCGCCTTTCGGGACATCAACCCGCAGGCGCCGACGCACATCCTGGTGATACCCAAGGAGCATGTGCCGTCGCTGAACGAGATGACGGACCCCGCGCTCGCGGGGCGCGTGCTCGCGTTCGCGCGCGACCTGGCGGTGAAGGAGGGGATCGCCGATCGCGGCTACCGCGTGGTGATCAACACCAACGCCGAAGCGGGGCAGACGATGTTCCACCTCCATGCGCACCTGCTGGGCGGACGGGAGCAGGGTTGGCCGCCGGGTTAACCCCTAGGAGGGGGAGGGGTACAGGGGCTTGGGAAGGGAGAGGAGTGGAGAGAGGAGTGAGCGGAGAGGAGGCCCCCTCTCCCCTTACCCCTCTCTCCACTCCTCCCTCCGTCTAAGCCCCTGTACTCATCCTCCACCTCAAAGCGACACTCGTGTCCACCGCAGGGGACACAAAACCGTCCTATCCACGGCATCCAGCGTGGCACAATCGATGCTTCCTCTGTGGGATGCGGCCACAAGGCCGTCCTCGAAACCACGGAGGCCTTATGACACTGACTCGTGTGAAGCGCGTGCTGATGCGCGTGGTCCCGCTCGCGGTCGTGGCCGCGACCCTGAGCGCGTGCTATGACGATCCCTTCTCCCCGTACTGGGACCGCGGCACGTACTACCTGGCCTACGCCAACAACCGCCCGGTGCCGACCGTCGTGAGCGGCGGCAGTCTCCCGGGAAGCCCGCGCGTGGAAGTGACGCGCGGCTCGCTGACGCTGCGCCGCGACCATTCGTACGCGCTCCTCATCGAAGTGCGCGAATGGACGGCCGGCGGCCAGTTCTACGAGTCCACCCGCGCCTACGCGGGGACGTATGAGAGCGACGATCGCACGATCTGGCTCGATTACTTCCGTCCGCACGACTACTACTCGAGCGTGATGGTCGCCAACTGGCGGAACGGGCGCATCGAGGTGGTGGTGCCGAACGTGGATGGGGGGTTGGATGTGCTGTGCGTTTTCGACTAACCGGGCGTGAGGAGGAGTGCAGGGGTTTGGAAGGAGAGAGGAGTGGAGAGAGGGGAGAGGGGGCGCGAGGCCTCCTCTCCCCTCTCTCCGCGCTCCACTCCTCTCTCCTCCTTAACCTCTGTACCCCTCCTCCAACCTGCAGTCAATTCTCCGACATCCTGTACACACCTCCCCGATTGAACTGGTATATCTCTTGCTTATTTTGCGTCCGGTCGGCGATTCTACCTGCTGGAGCGGACGATGCGGCTTATTCGACTTGGCATTCTCGCGGCGACGGCGTTTGCCTCGCCTTTGTTCTCGCAGTCGGCGCCCTCGGCGGCGCCCTCCGCGACGCGTTCGGCGGCGCCCCCGGCACCGGTGACGCTTTCGGCGTCGCTGCGCGTTCGCGCGGAGTCGTGGGACTGGTTTGATGCCGGCGCGGCCGGCGAATACTCGTACGCACACGCGCTGGCGCGCGTGGCGGCGGCGCGCGCGACGGGACGCTGGCAGTGGCGGCTCGAAGCCGCCGTGCCGGTGCTCATGGGCCTGCCGGATGACGCCACGCTGCCGGCGCCGGGCGGCCAACTGGGACTCGGCAGCACGCTCTACGCCGTCAACGACGCCAAACAGTCGGTTGCGGGCGTCTTCGTCAAGCAGGCCTTCGTGCGCTGGGCGGGCTCCGGCAAGTCACTGCGCCTGGGGCGATTCGAGTTCGGTGACGGCGCCGAGCGCGCGGCCGCGGATCCCTCGCTGGTCGCGGTAAAGGCGCAGCGCATCGGCCAGCGGCTCATCGGGCCGTTCGGCTTCTCGGCCGTGGGACGCGCCTTCGATGGCGCGCATTTCGCGGCCGACTGGCGCGGCCGGAACATCACCATCGCGGCGATGCGCCCGACGGCCGGTGCGTTCCGCGTGGACGCGCAGCCGGGCCTCGACGTGACCGTGGCGTACGCGGCCCTCTCCCGCGGCGCGCGTTCGGCCACGAGCGAGCACGACATGCGGCTGTTCGGCCTCTGGTACGCCGACGACCGCAGCACGGTCCCCACGGACAATCGCGCCGCCGCGGCGCGCACCGCCGATCGGGGCCGGGTGGACGTGCTGACGGTCGGCGCGCACTGGGCGGCGGTGCGCAAGGTCGGCGCGGCGAAGTTCGACCTGCTGGTGTGGGGAGCGGTGCAGGGGGGCAACTGGGGACGCCTGGACCATGCGGCGCACGCCGCCGCGCTCGAGGCGGGCGTCCAGCACAGCGCCCTGCCGTGGGGCACGTGGCTGCGCGCCGGCTGGCTGCAGACGAGCGGCGACGACGCGTCCACCGATGACCGGCACGAGACCTTTTTCCAGGTGCTGCCGACGCCGCGCGTGTACGCGCGCTTTCCGTTCTACAACATGATGAACTCGTCGGAGGCCTTCGCGACCGTGCAGGCCAAGCCGCACGCCCGGGTGACGCTGCGCGCCGGTCTCCATGGGTTGCGGCTCACCGAGTCGGCGGATCTGTGGTACCTTGGCGGTGGCGCCTTCGACGCCCGGGTCTTTGGCTACACGGGGCGCCCGTCGAGCGCGTCCACGTCGCTGGCGACGGTCTCCGACCTGTCCATCGCGTGGCAGGCCCACAAGCGGGTGGCCGTGGAGCTCTACGGCGCGGCGGCGCGCGGCGGCGCCGTGGTGAAGGGCGCGTACGGCGGCTCGCGCGACGCGCGCTTTGTGTACCTCGAAACGACGCTCACTCGATGACCATGACGCACTGCGTTCGCACGCCGGCGGCTGACCGATGACGAAATGGATCCTGTTCGTGATTGCCGCGTCGCTGGGCACGGCGGGCGGACTTGGCGGTTACACGTTCATCGCCGCCAAGGGCTACTCGTACCTGACCAACGACGCGGCGGCCTGCGCCAACTGCCACGTGATGCGCGAGCACTTCGCGGCGTGGGAGAAGTCGAGCCATCGCAAGGTGGCGGTCTGCAACGACTGCCACGCGCCGCACGACAACATCGTGCATAAGTACCTGGTGAAGGGCGAGAACGGCTTCGTGCATTCGATGAACTTCACCACCGGGCGGCACCCCGACCCCCTGCGTATCCGCGCCAAGAACCGCGTCGTCACGCAGGACGCGTGCCTGAGCTGTCATGCGGACCTCGCGCAGGGGATTACACCGGGCGCGCGGGTGGGGCATGCGGCGCGCGGGGATGATGCGCTCGACTGCATCTCGTGCCATCGGTATGTGGGGCATTGGGTGAGGTGAAGCAGATGGGAGATGGGAGATGGGAGATGGGAGAGGGGAGAGGGGAGAGGGGAGATGAGAGATGGGAGATGGGAGATGGGAGATGGGAGATGGGAAAGGCGATCTTGATTTCTGATTCTCGATTTTCGATGGAGATTCCCTTCATGTTCCTTCGTTCTCGCCGCGGCGTCACGACGCTGACGCTGATCCTCGTTGCCGTCGCGTTCGGCCTGGCGGCCATCCTTGCCGGCTACATGCTGCGCGACATCACGCGCAAGCAGGACGAGGCGCGCAATCCGTTCTACCGCGTCGTCGCGCTCACCGACACGACGACCGATGCCGCGCTGTGGGGGAAGAACTTCCCGCTGCAGTACGACGGCTACCTGCGCACCGCCGACATGGTGCGCACGCGCTACGGCGGGAGCGAGGCGATGCCGCAGGCGCCGACCACGCTCGACCCGCGCGAGGTCGTGTCGCAGTCGCGGCTCAAGGAAGACCCGCGCCTGGTGCAGATGTGGGCCGGCTACGCGTTCGCCAAGGACTTCCGCGAGGAGCGCGGGCACGCGTACATGCTCACCGACCAGATGTACACGGAGCGGCAGCGGGTCGTGAAGCAGCCGGGCACCTGCATCAACTGCCACGCCTCGACGTACGCGACGATGATCCGGCTCGGCGGCGGCGACGTGATGAAGGGGTTCGAGGCGCTCAACAAGCTCCCGTACTTCGACGCGCTCAAGGAGACGGGGAAGCACCCCGTGTCGTGCGTGGACTGCCACGATCCGGCGTCGATGGCGCTGCGCATCACGCGCCCGGCCTTCATGGAAGGGATCCGCGCCTACAAGGCGTCGCTCGGCGTCAAGGACTACGACGTGAACACGCAGGCGACGCGCGCCGAGATGCGCAGCTACGTCTGCGGCCAGTGCCACGTCGAGTACTACTTCAAGGGCCCGGAGAAGCGCCTCACCTTCCCGTGGGCCAACGGGCTCGCCGGCGACTCGATCCTCGCCTACTACCAGAAGGACGGGCACAAGGACTGGGTGCACACGGCGTCGGGCGCGCCGGCGCTCAAGGCGCAGCACCCGGAGTTCGAGATGTTCAACCAGGGCGTGCACGCCAGGAGCGGCGTCGCCTGCGCCGACTGCCACATGCCGTTCCAGCGCGTGGGGGCGCAGAAGATCAGCGACCACCACGTGCAGAGCCCCATGCTGATGGTCAACCGCGCCTGCCAGACGTGCCACAAGCAGTCGGAAGAGGAACTGAAGGGGCGCGTGACGCTCATCCAGGACCGCACGTTCGGGATGCGCAACATGGCGATGGACGCCCTGCTCGAGCTCATCGCCGATGAGGCAGCGGTCAGAAAGTCCGATTCGACCAGCGCGGCGCTCAAGAAGGCCCAGGACTACCAGCGCCAGGCGCAGTTCCTGCTGGACTTCGTGGAAGCCGAGAACAGCGTGGGATTCCACGCGCCGCAGGAGGCAGCGCGGCTGCTGCAGAAGTCGATTGACTTGTCGCGGAAGGGGCAGCTGGCGCTTCGCCCTCTGATGCGCTGAGGGGGAGGGGGAGGTGTGCAGAGGCTTGGAAGGGGAGAGGAGTGGAGTGCGGAGAGAGGGGGAGGGGGCGGGCCTGCCGAGCCCGCCCCCTCTCTTCTCACCCCTCTCTCCACTCCTCCCCCTCCTTAGCCCCTGTACTTATCCTCCTCCCTTGCTTCTAACTCTGCATCCCACGTAGATTTAAAGGTTGTCACCTACTGCTCCAGCCGGCGCGCAATCGCCACGAAGGGGGGAGATCGTAATTGTCGGAAGTCATCATCCATGACGACGAAAACTTCGAGCGTGCGCTTAAGCGCTTCAAGAAGAAGTGCGAAAAGGCCGGTATCCTCTCGGACCTGCGCAAGCATCGTCACTATGAAAAGCCGAGCGAACGCCGCAAGCGCAAGATGAACGCGGCGATGCGCAAGAATCGTCGCACCCGCTCCGGTTAAATGCCTCCGCTGCAGGATCGCCTCGCCGCGGAGCTGAACGCCGCGCGCAAGGCCCAGGACAAGGCGCTCACGCTCGTTCTGGGGACGATCCTCTCGGATACAAAGAACCGCGAGATCGAACTCAAGCGCGCACTCACCGATGACGACGTCATCGACGTGCTGCGCAAAGGCGTCAAACGGCGCCGTGAGTCGGTGGAGGCGTACGAGAAGGGAGGCCGCGCGGAGCTGGCGGCGCAGGAAGCGGCGGAAGTGGTGGTGCTCGAGCGCTACCTCCCCGCCATGGCCAGCGAAGACGACATTCGCGATGCAGTGCGTGCGGCCATCGCGGCCGGCGCCAGCGGGGTCGGGCCGGTGATGGGCGCGGTGATGCCCCAGTTCAAGGGGCGCGCCGATGGCGGCATGATCAACCGCGTGGTTCGCGAGGAGCTCGGCAAGTCGGAGTGACACCCCCCAACGTGGTATCCGGACAAGCCCGAACAGGCGATCTCGATCGCCCGGTCGGGTTTTTTCGTCCCCACGCCCTCGGGGTCCTGGAGTTCCCGCGCGTCCTCGACGTCGTCGCGGGATACGCGCACTCTGCGCTGGGCGCGGCGCACGTGCGATCGCTCGCGCCGTCGCTCGACCTCGATGCCGTCCGCGACGAACACGCCCGCGTCGAGGCCATGCGGACGCTGGTCAGTGCCGAGGAGGGGTGGCAGGGGGAGGCGATCCCCGATCTCACCGCCGCGCTCTCGCGGCTGCGCATCCCGGGCACCACGCTCGACGGCCTCTCGCTGCGCGACGCGGGACGCCTGCTCGGCTCGGCGCGCCGCACCCGCGATGCGATCTATGCCGACCACGTGGGCCCGATGACGCGCGCCCTGCTCGTGCAGTACGCCGACGTCATGGCGCGCGATGCGGAACTGGAACGCAAGCTCGAGAAGGCGCTCGACGACGAAGGGCTGGTGCGCGACGACGCCTCGCCCGCGCTGCGCCGCCTGCGGCGCGAGATGGCCGGCGCCGAGGGTGAGCTGGTGCGCATGCTCGAACGGCTGATGGCCAAACTCGAGCCGCATCACCAGGTCAGCGATGCCTCGGTGACGGTGCGCAACGGGCGTTACGTCATTCCCGTCCGCCGCGAGGGTGCCAAGCACGCCGGCGGCATCGTGCATGACACCAGCGCGAGCGGCGCCACGGTGTTCATCGAGCCGCCAGCCGCGGTGGAGGCGGGGAACCGCATCCGCGAGATGGCCATCGAGGAGCAGCGCGAGATCGAGCGCATCCTCCACGAACTCACGGACGCCCTGCGCCCGCACCACGCGGCGCTGGAGCTGTCGCTCGAGGCGCTTGTCGCGCTCGATTCGCTCGCGGCACGCGCGAAGTACGCGCTGGCCGCGCGCTGTTCGCCTGCGCCGCTGGGCGCGCCGGCCGACGGCTTCGCCATCTACAACGGCCGCCACCCGCTGCTGCTCTCGCGCGGCGACGACGTGGTGCCATTCGACCTCGAGATGCTCCCCGGCGAGCGCACGTTGCTGGTGTCGGGCCCCAACACGGGCGGCAAGACGGTGCTGCTCAAGGCGCTCGCCCTGCTCTCACTGATGGCGCAGAGCGGCATCCCGGCGCCGGTGGGCCCTGAGAGCCGGCTGGCCGCATTCGACGGCGTCTTCGCCGACATCGGCGACGAGCAGAGCATCGAGGCGTCGCTCTCCACGTTCAGCGCCCACCTGAAGAACCTGATCGAGATCGTGAAGGACGCCACCGCCGACTCGCTGGTGCTGGTGGACGAACTGGGGTCGGGCACCGATCCGCTGGAGGGGGCGGCGCTGGGCGGCGCGATCCTCGAGTCGCTCACCGCGCGCGGCACGATGACCATCGCCACCACGCACCTGGGCGCGCTCAAGGAACTGGCGCAGGAAGTGAAGGGCGTGGTGAACGCGTCGCTGCAGTTCGACGCAGTGGCGCTGGCGCCGACCTACCGGCTGATCAAGGGAATCCCCGGCCGTTCGTACGGCCTGAGCATCGCGCGCCGCCTGGAGATGCCGGCCGAGGTGATTGCGCGGGCCGAGGAGCGCGTGCCCACGGTGGAGCGCGACGTGCACCGCCTGCTCGAGACG
>JACREJ010000110.1 GCA_016218305.1 Gemmatimonadota bacterium
CGAGGAAGCGGAGAATGTGGGGCGGCCGCGGTCCGCGCGCCAGCGGAACAAAGGGGATGGAAGGGGACGCCTCCTCCCCTTCACCACACCCTGCACCCTTCCCCTGCACCACACCGTGCTCCCTGCCCCCTGCACGCAAAGCAAAAGGGGCCGCGACCAATCGGTCGCGGCCCCTTTTGCTTTGTCCTGTTACCAGTCGACCCGCAACCCGGCCTGCATCTGCCGGGCCGCGTAGGCGCCCGTTGGCTTGCCGTACGACGCCACCGCGGCGCCGGTGGCCGTGAACTGCGTGCCGCCGTACGACAGCTTGTTGTACCAGTTGAACAGGTTGAACACCTCGGCCGAGAACGAGACCTTCTTCCCGTTGAACGTGTACAACGGACGCGCCAGCCGCACGTCGATCGTGCGGTAGTAATTCTCCCACGCGTTCGGCGGCAGCGCCGTGCGGGTGCCCGACTTGGTGGTCGTGCCGCCCGTGTAGTCGTCGCCGGTGATGTTGTCGAGGTTGATGTCGCGGCCGTCGATGCTCGTGAACGGACGCGGGCTGGCAATCGTCGCGATGGCCGAGACGTTGAAGCCGAACGGAATCGGGCTCAGCGTCGAGAGGACGAGGCGGTGGCGCTCGTCACCGGTGGTGCGCTGGCGGTCGAACAGGAACGGCAGGGCGAAGTTCGGCAGCGCGGCCGTGTCGAAGTTGCCCTCGTACCAGGCCAGCGTGTACGCGAGGTTCACGCGCGTCTGGTTGCGCTGGAACGTGGACGACACGAGGAACGCCCGGTACCAGGCCTCGCCGATGTCATCCCACAGGATGATGTCGCCGTAGCGCGACGTCAGCTTGCGCGCGTTCGGCGTCACGGCCTTGTTGGTGTAATTCGGGTTGCGCTGGACGTAGAGATTGGTCAGGTGCTGGCTGACGAAGTCCACGTTGATGCCGAACTGCTCCGTGAACTGGTGGCCGATGCCGAGGGACATCTGGAGGTTCTTCGGCGTCTGCATGTCGTGCTTCATCAGGATCGGCGCCGGCGAGCCGGACTGGCCCGCGATGACGCGCTGACGCAGCACCGCCGGATCCTTCGTCGGCAGGTTCGTCGTGTTGTTGAACGTGAAGTTGTACACGCGCCACGTGGAGTTCTTGCGCTCCTGGAAGCCCATGAAGCTCGTCACGCGGTCGTAGATGATGCCGAGTCCGCCGCGCACGAAGGTCTTGTTCTGCCTGGTCGGATCCCACGAGAACGAGATGCGCGGCGAGAAATTGCCGAGCTGGTTCTTGCGGTCGCCGCGGTTGAGGTAGCCGGCGAGCGGTCCCTCGCGCTCGAGGCGCTGCAGCGTCGTGTCGCTCGCCCACGGCACCGTGTACTTGTTGTTCATCGTGTTGAGCTCGGCGTCGTGCCGGATGCCGAGGCTCAGCGTGAAGTTGTCCTTGATGCGCCACTCGTCGTTGATGTAGACGCCCGTCGAGATGCCCGTGGCGCTGGCCACGGCGTCCGACGTCCCGTTCGGGTTCGTGAAGCCGACCGCGATGTTCGCGAGGTACGGCATGGACGACGTATCCGTGAGGAACGTGAACGTGCCGTTGGCGTTGTTGGCGAAGTCCTGCGTCGCCGAGATGTTGCTGAGCTCGACGCCGGCCTTGATGACGTGCGAGCCCGACGCGTTGTCAACGTTCCACGTCGCGCGATCCACCGCGCGCAGGTGCAGCTCCTTCAGGATGAGCGGGAAGCCGCTCGTGCCGAAGACGATGCCCGGGTAGTTGAACTGCGGGCCGGGCTTGAGCGGGGCCTCGTTGTGGCTCCAGCTCACCAGCTGCACGCTGGCCTCGTTCACGAAGTTGCCGCCCGGCTTCAGGTAGCGCTGGCGCAGCTGCGCCGTGTAGATGTCGTAGTCCTGTGAAATGCCGGCGCCCGCGGACACGCGGCCGCCGAAATTGCCCTCGCCCTTCAGGAACCGTGCCGACACCATGGCGTCGTACGTAATCTTCGGGCTCTGCACATACGTCAGGCGCGAGAAGACGGTGTGGTTCTTGTTCGGGGCGAGGAACGACCCCTTGTACTGCGCCCAGTTCGCACCACTCGTCGGGTTGACGTCGAGGTAGAAGGCCGTGTTGGTCAGTTCGTAGCTCGTGGCCAGGAAGAGCTTGTCCTTCTGGAGCGGGCCGCGGAGGTTGAAGCCCACCTGCTGGCGGTTGAAGTTCGGCACCACCGTCTGGAAGGCGTTCTGCGTGATCATGTCCTTGTTCTGCAGGAAGCCGAACGCCGAGCCTTCCCACTTGTTCGTGCCGCGGCGGCTTTCCGTCGAGATCACGTACGAGCCCGCGCGCGAATACTCCGCGTCATACGGGTTCACGAAGACACGGAACTGCTCCAGCGCCTCCTGTGGCAGCGGCGACCCCGTCTGGCCGAGGCCGACGATGTTGCCGTTGAAGAGGCTCTTCATCTCCACGCCGTCCACGTAGACGTTGAAGAAGCGGAGGTCGGGAGCGCCGCCGGCCGACGGCAGCGTGCGGCCCGACTGCGGCGCGTACGTCTTGATGCCCGGGGCCACGCCCGCCAGGTTCATCAGGCCGCGCGCATTGAGCGGAAGGTTCTCGATCTCGGCCCGCATCACGGGGGCCGACACCGACAGGCGCTGGACCTCCACCTGCTTCACCTTCTCGCCGATGATGGTCTGCGCCGCCAGCTCGGAGATGCCCTTTTCCATGGCAAACTCGAGGCGGGCGCGCTGGCCGATCGACAGCTGCACCTGCTGGCCCGTGGGCTTGTAGCCGATCGCCCGCACCGTGACCGCATACCGGCCGGTGAACAGGCCGAGGACACGAAACTCACCATTGGCGCGCGTGACCGACCGGATCGTCTCCTGCGTCGCGACGTTGGTGATCGTGACCTGCGCGTCGGCCAGCGGCTGGCCATCGGCGCGGACGACGCCCGTCAGGATGACGGTGTTCTGCGCGAACGCGGCCGTGGCCATGACGGCCACGAGGGTGAGCGCAGCTAGCGCTTGGCCCGCGAATCTCCGCATGCGTGAGACTCCTGCAAGTTGGGGTGGGTGTGTACGGGGGGTCGTGCGGTGTGGTGAATGCAGCGAACGTTCAGCCAACCGTGCCGGCAAATGGCGCCCCTGCGGACGTCCATTTGGGGGCCTAAGTTATGGTACTCCCCTCTGAAATGCCATACGCCATGACGCGTCGCCCGATCCTGGGGCTGCTGCTCGCCGCTCTCCCAGCCGCCGCCCCAGCCGCTGCGCAGCACGCCGATTCCGCGCGCACCACCACCGTCGCCCCCGGCGTCACCCACGCCCGAATCCAGCGTGCGGACGGGCCGTGGGTCATCCACGTCCTGCGCGTGGACCTCGCTCGCGCGGACCTTGCCGTACGCCAGGTGCGCGCGCACGACCGGCTGACCTCCCGTGAGCGGGTGAGCGCCATGGTGGCGCGTCGCGCCGCCGGCGGCGAGCAGGTGATCGCCGCCGTCAATGCCGACTTCTTCGACCTCGCCACGGGGGCGAGCGAGAACAACGTGGTGATCGACGGCGAGTGGTGGCGCGGGATCAGGGTGACCGACTCGCCGTACGACACCTTCGACAACGTCCATGCCCAGTTCGCCCTGGACGGCAACGGCCACCCGCTGGTCGACCGCTTCGCCTTCGACGGCTGGGTGCGCGCCCCGCGGGCCCGCTTTCCGCTGATCGCACTCAACGCGATGCCCAAGGGGGCGTACGAAGGGACGGCGCTCTGGACGCCGCGCGCCGGCGCGACGACGCCGCGGGACACGATGCGCGCCACCTCCGAACTGTCGCTTGCGCCAGCCGGCCGGCGCGCCGACACCCTGCTCTACGTCCGGCGCGGCGCGTCCACGGGCGGCGGCAGCGACATCCCGCCCGACGGGGTGGTGCTCTCCGCGTACGGAGCGCGCACGGTTGCCCTCGATTCGACCACCGACGGCGACACGCTGCGCATTACGCTCGACGCCGCCCCGTGGCCCGCGCCGTCACGGGCCTCCAGTCCCTCCCTGCTCATCGGCGGCTGGCCGCGCATCCTGCACGGCGGCCTGAGCGTCGCCGGCCGCGCCGCCGCCGACGAGGGGACCATCTCGCGCAACGCGGAGGTCCGGCACCCCCGCACCGCCGTCGGCGTGACCCGCGACCGGAAGACCCTGCTGCTCGTCACCGTGGACGGGCGCTCCGCCGCCAGCGTCGGGATGACCCTCGTCGAGCTCGCCGACTATATGAAGAGCCTCGGCGCGTGGGACGCGCTCAACTTCGACGGCGGCGGCTCCACCACGATGGTCCTCGGCGACCGGGTGGTGAACACGCCCAGCGACCGCACCGGCGAGCGCGAGGTCGGGAGCGCGCTGCTCATCGTGAAGCGAGGCCGCTGATCGGGAAACTGCCAGCTGCCTTGCCGCGGATTACGCGGATCGGGCGCGGATGGACGCGGATCCGACCCTGGAGGAACCCTGGAAGCAGGATCTATGCGCATCCGCTCTTGATCCGTGTAATCCGCGGCAAGTGGTTCGCCGATCTGGCGATCCTGCAGGATGGAAGCGGAGATTCGCCGCGTTCGCTCGTTCCGCACTCTGCACCACACCCTGCTCCCCTCCCCTGCACCACACCCTGCACCCTTCCCCTTCCCGTGAACGACGACGGGCCCGTCCCTGATGGGGGACGGGCCCTTCGTCATTCATCTGAGAATCAGTCCAGCTCTTCCGCCCCAAGCGGCGACAGGTCGTCCGCCACGGATGGGAGCGGCCCGAGGTCGCCCAGCCCGAACTCGGGCTCGGGCAGCGCCGGCATCTCGACGTCCATGTCCACCTGCTGGTACCGGTACATGCCGGTGCCGGCGGGGATGAGGTGACCGATGATGATGTTCTCCTTGAGGCCGAGGAGGTTGTCCTTGGCGCCGCGGATGGCGGCATCGGTGAGCACGCGCGTGGTTTCCTGGAACGACGCGGCCGAGATGAACGACTGCGTCGTGAGGCTGGCCTTCGTGATGCCGAGCAGCAGCGGCTCCGACGTCGCGGCGACCTGCTTCTTCTTCTTCGACCGGTCGTTGGCATCGCGGAACGCGGCCTTGTCCACGTTCTCGCCTTCCAGGAACTCGGTCTCGCCCGAATCCAGCACGCGCACCTTCTGCAGCATCTGGCGCACGATCACGCCGATGTGCTTGTCGTTGATCTTCACGCCCTGCAGGCGGTAGACCTCCTGCACTTCATTGAGCAGGTACTCCTGCACGGCGCGGGGGCCCTTGATCCGCAGGATGTCGTGCGGATTCACCGGGCCTTCCGACAGGCGGTCGCCGGCGCGCACGCGATCGCCCTCGTGCACGCGCAAGTGCTTGCCGGCCGCCACTTCGTACAGCTGCGCCGGCACCGTCTCGTCCATCGAGCCGCTGCCGTCGAGCGGCTGCACGAAGATCTCGCGCTTGCCGCGCTTGATGTCGCCGAACCGCACGACGCCGTCGATTTCCGAAATCGTCGCCGGATCCTTCGGCCGGCGCGCCTCGAACAGCTCGGCCACGCGCGGCAGGCCGCCCGTGATGTCGCGCGTCTTGTACGCCTCGCGGTTGACCTTCGCGATCGTCGTGCCGGCCGCGACGTGGGCGTTGTCATCGATGATGAGCTGGGCGCCCACCGGGATCACGAAGTCGCGGACCTTCTTCTCCTTGCCGCCCTTCGTGGTCCACACTTCGATGTGCGGGTGCAGCTTCTTCTCGCGGTCCTCGATCACGACGCGCTGGCGCAGGCCGGTGAGCTCGTCGAGCTCCTCGGCGAAGCTCTCGTCCTCGACGAGGTCCACGAACCTGATCGTCCCCTCGGTGTCGGTGATGATCGGGTTGGTGTACGGGTCCCACGAGAAGACGACGGCGTCCTTCTTCACCTCTTCGCCATCCTTGACCATCAGGATCGCGCCGAGCGGCACCTGGAGGCGCGCTGACACGGGCGCGTTCTTGTCGGCCGAGGCGCGCACGAAGAGCTCGCCCTCGTACGACGTCACGATGCGCTGGCCCTCGGCGTTGAGCACCGACAGCAGGCGATCGCCGTACTCGACGATGCCGGCCACCTTCGACTTGCGGGCCGTCTGCTCGGCGATGCGGGCTGCCGTGCCGCCGATGTGGAACGTCCGCAGCGTCAGCTGCGTGCCCGGCTCGCCGATGGACTGCGCCGCGATGATGCCGACGGCCTCGCCGATGTCCACCATCTTCATGGTGGCGAGGTTGCGGCCGTAGCACATGCGGCAGAGGCCGCGCTTGGCCTCGCACGTCAGCAC
>JACREJ010000017.1 GCA_016218305.1 Gemmatimonadota bacterium
CCCGAGGTGCCCGACGCCGACTTCGCGCGCGAGCGCGCGCAAGTCATCGGCGCCGCGCGCCACGAGCGCGAGGCGCGCCCCGGCGCCGGCAAGGATGCGCGCCGTCGCGGCGCCGATGCCGCGCGACGCTCCGGTGATGAGCGCGGTGCGTCCCGCGAGCGCCGTCGCCGTCATCAGCGCATCGGGTTCGACGGACCGTGCGCGAGGCGCAGGAACTCGTCGCGCGTCTTGGCGTCGTCGCGGAACGCGCCGCGCAGCGCCGACGTGATGGTCTTCGAGTTCTGCTTCTCGACGCCGCGCATCATCATGCACAGGTGATAGGCCTCGATGACCACGCCCACGCCGAGCGGCTTGAGCACGTCCTCGATGGCAGCGGCGACCTGCTCGGTGAGGCGCTCCTGCACCTGCAGCCGGCGCGAGAAGATGTCCACGATGCGCGGCAGCTTGGAGAGCCCGACGATCTTCCCGTTCGGGATGTACGCGATGTGCGCCTTGCCGAAGAACGGAAGCATGTGGTGTTCGCACATCGAGTAGAGCTCGATGTCGCGCACCATCACCATCGAGTGGTGTTCTTCCTCGAAGACGGCGCCGCCGACGACGTCGGCGACGTCCATCTGGTAGCCGCGCGTCAGCCAGGTGAGCGACTTCGCCACGCGGCTCGGCGTCTTGGTGAGTCCGTCGCGCGTCGGCTCCTCGCCGAGGAGCTCGAGCTGCCGGCGGACGAGGTTCTCGAACTCGAGATAGCGGTCGCCGCCGATGTCGGCCGCGGAGCCGGCATCGTCGAACGGATCACCGGCCGCGTCGAGGCGGGCGGAGCGCAACGGACGGGGGGCGTCAGCGGCCATCGTATTCCACCCAGTTGTTTTCGGTTTCCAGCAGCCGGAGGCGCGACAGCGTGCGCGGCCGCAGGGCCGGCTCGAGAACGCGCCAGAACATCAGGATAATGTTCTCGGAGGTGGGGTTTGTTCCCGCCATCTCCGGCACGTCGAGGTTGAAGTTGCGGTGGTCCACGCGATCGAGGAGCGTGCGCTCGACGATCTGCTTCACCTCGGCGAGGTCCATCACATAGCCCGTCACCGGGTCGGGCTCGCCGGTGACCGACACCTCGAGCGTGTAGTTGTGACCGTGCCAGTTCGGGTTGTTGCACTTGCCGAACCGGGCCGCGTTCTCGGCGTCGCTGAGCGCCGGGTTGTGGACCCGGTGGGCGGCGTTGAAGGTCAGGCGGCGGGTGACGGTGAGGAGGGGCATGGTCTCAATCTAATGCCGCTGGCCCGGCGTCGGTTCGCGCTCCGGCATGGGCCCGGCCGCACAGACTCCCCCTAGACTCCAGCCGAGCGCCCACACATCCTAGAGGCGTTGGCATTTCGGCTCCCCCCCAACCCGCCCCCCGCATGCCCATTTCCCTGACCGTCAACGGGAAGCCCACGACCGTGGACGTCCCCCCAGAGATGCCGCTGCTCTGGGTGCTGCGCGATGTCCTGAACCTCAAGGGCACCAAGTTCGGCTGCGGCATCGCGCAGTGCGGCGCGTGCACCGTGCACCTTGCCGGCGCGCCCGTGCGCTCCTGCGGCATTCCCGTCTCCGCCGTCTCGGGGATGAGCATCACGACCATCGAGGGCCTCTCGGCGACCGGCTCGCATCCGGTGCAGAAGGCCTGGGAGCAGCTCGACGTCGCGCAGTGCGGCTATTGCCAGGCCGGACAGATCATGACGGCAGTCGCGCTGCTGCGCACCAAGAAGAACCCGACCGACGCCGACATCGACGCGGCGATGCAGAACATCTGCCGCTGCGGCACCTACAATCGCATTCGCGACGCCATCCGCCTCGCGGCGCGCGGCGCAGCGGCGGGTGCGACGTCCGTCGGTGCCCCGGGCGACGACAGCGACGGGGAGGCATAGGACATGACTCCTTCCCTCCAGTCCGACCGCCGCTCGTTCCTGCAGGTCCTCGCCGTCGTCGGCGGCGGCGTCATGTTCGGCGTGCACGCGCACGACGCCGAAGCCGGCGAGGTCGCGCACGGCGCCGCCCCGTTCGAGCCGAACGCGTTCATTCGCATCTCCAGCGACAACCGCATCACGCTTATCGCCAAGAACCCTGAGGAGGGACAGGGCGTCAAGCAGTCGCTGCCGATGATCATCTGCGAAGAGCTGGACGCTGACTGGTCACAGGTCACCGTGGAGCAGGCGCTCAGCGACGAGTCGAAGTACGGGCGGCAGTTCGCCGGTGGCTCGCTGAGCACACCGATGAACTACGACAACCACCGCCGGCTCGGCGCCGCCGCCCGCGCCATGCTCGTGGCCGCGGCGGCCAAGACATGGAACGTCCCCGCCGCGGAGCTGACCACGGCCCGGGCGCAGGTCTCGCACAACGCGAGCGGCCGGCGTTCAACGTATGGCCAGCTGGCGGCGACCGCCGCCACCCTGCCGGTGCCCGACCTCGCCACGGTGACGCTGAAGGACCCCAAGACCTTCCGCCTGCTCGGCAAGCGCGTCCCCGGCGTGGACAACCGCAAGATCGTCACGGGCAAGCCGCTCTTCGGCATCGACGTCATGGTGCCGGGCATGCTGCACGCGGTCTTCGAGAAGAGCCCGGTCTTCGGCGCCAAGGTGGTGAGCGCGAACCTGGCGACGATCCGCCGGCAGCCCGGCGTGAAGCACGTCTTCATCGTGGAGGGCGTGGGCACCGCGCTCGACGGCCTCATGCCCGGCGTCGCCATTGTCGCCGACACGTGGTACAACGCCAAGACGGCACGCGAGAAGCTGCAGGTGAAGTGGGCGGATCACCCCACGGCCAGGCAGTCCACCGAGTGGTTCGCGCAGACGGCCAAGGAGCTGTCGGCCAGGCCTGCCGACCGTGTGGTCCGCAAGGACGGCGACGTGGACGCCGCGTTCGCCGCGGCGGCCAAGGTGGTGGAGGCGGAGTACTTCTATCCGTTCATCTCGCACGCCACGCTCGAGCCGCAGAACTGCACGGCGCATTTCAACGACGGCAAGCTCGAGATCTGGGCGCCGACGCAGATGCCGCAGCCCGGGCGCGAACTCGTGAGCAAGACGATGGGCATCGCGCCGCAGGACATCACCATCCACCTGACGCGCATCGGCGGCGGCTTCGGCCGGCGCCTGAAGAACGACTACATGGCTGAAGCAGCGTGGATCGCGCGCGAGGCCGGCGTGCCGGTGAAGCTCGTATGGACGCGCGAGGATGACATGCGGCACGGCCACTATCGCCCGGCCGGGTTCCACTTCCTCAAGGGGGCGGTGGACGCCAGCGGCAAGCTGGTGGCCTGGAAGAACCGCGTCGTCGTGGAGCCGTACATGCGCATCGGCGAGTTCCCCGGGCGGTACATCGCCAACTATCTGCTCGAGACGTCCACCCTCACGCATGGCATCCCCACCGGGGCGCTGCGCGCCCCCGGAAGCAACGGCATCGCATTCGCGATTCAGGGCTTCATCGACGAGCTGGCGCATGCGGCCGGCAAGGACCCGCTGCAGTTCCGCCTCGACCTGCTGACACCGGCCGTGCCGTCGGTGGAGGGGGATGCGTTCAGCGCCGAGCGGATGCGCGGCGTGCTCGAACTGGTGCGCGAGAAGTCCGGCTGGGGCACGCGCACCCTCGCGAAGGGGCGCGGGCTCGGGGTCGCCTTCCACTTCTCGCATCGCGGCTACTTCGCGGAGGTCGTGGAGGCGTCCGTGAGCGCGCGCGGTGAGGTGAAGGTGCACAAGGCGTGGGTGGCGGGCGACGTGGGCTCGCAGATCACCAACCTCAGCGGCGCCGAGAACCAGTGCCAGGGGTCGTGCATCGACGGCGTGTCGGCGGCGCTGGGGCAGGAGATCACCATCACAGACGGCCGCGCGGTGCAGGGCAACTTCGACGCGTACCCGCTGCTGCGGATGGCGCGCAGCTTCCCCGTGGAGGTGCACTTCAGGATCACCGACAATCCGCCGTCGGGCATGGGTGAGCCGGCGCTGCCGCCGGTGATCCCGGCGCTCTGCAACGCGATCTTCGCGGCGACGGGCAAGCGGATCCGCTCGCTGCCGATCGGCGACCAGCTCGGGTAGCGCCGCAGCAGCCCGCACGCACAACGCCCCGCGCACGAGAGTGCGCGGGGCGCTGTGTTGTGTTACAGCATGTCACCACTTCCGAACGGTTGCTTGCCGACCACTCCCGTTCCCTGTAGCTTCGCGGCTAGCAGGCTCACGCAGGTTGCCACTCCCCGGCACCCGACCGCAAGAGCGTTGACCAGCCCGCGTCGACCTGCGTGACCCGCGTCCATGACACATCACACTCCTCCTGATGGCGCATCATCGCCGCTCCTCGATGGCGGTCTGACGCTTCGACTGCTCGGCGATCCCTGTTTGTGTTGCCCTGGCGTGGACGGAGTGGAACGGCGCGTCCTCGGTATCGGGAAGCCGCTCGCGCTTCTCACGTACCTGTGCGTCTCGCCTCAACACGCAGCCACCCGGGAGTTCCTCGCCGACTTGCTGTGGGGCGCCGACTCGGTGTCGGATCCGGCGCACAGTCTTCGCAACGCCCTGGTGACGATCAAGAACGTCGTCGGCCCGGACGTCATCGACGCGACGGCCAGTCGCTGCTGCCTCCGGCGCGCCATCCCCAGCGACCTCGAAGCGCTCGAGCGCGCGATGCGGGACGGTCGCCTCGCCGAGGTCACGGCGCGCTATACGGGAGAGTTCTTCGCAGGCTTTGCCGCTCCCGGCTGTCAGCAGTTCGAACTCTGGTGCGACAGCGTTCGCCATCGCCTGCGGACGGATGTGGCCAACGCCGCCGACGTGCAGGCCCGGCACTTGCTCGACGCGGGACACGCGCGGGAGGCCGTGCAGATGGCGCGTCGCATGGCGGAGATCGAGCCGTTCGGCCAACGAGCCCGCCGCACCTTGCTCGAGGCACTCCTCGCTGCCGGTGACGACCTCGGCGCACTCACCGAAGCGGCCGTGATCGACCAGTGGCTGCACACGGAAGAGCTCGATGCCGAACCCGCCACGACGGCGCTTCTCATCCAGGCCCGCAAGGGAAGGGCCACCGGGCGGCGTACGAGCGGAGCGTCGCGCCTCCCTCTGACGCCGGATCTCGTCGGCCGCGAAGCGGAGTTTGCCCGCGTGGTCGCCGCGTGGGATCGCGCGCGGAGCGCCGGGCCGGTATTCGTGTCCGTGACGGCCGGTGCCGGGGTCGGCAAGTCGCGACTGCTCGCCGACACCGCGAACCGCCTGCGCGCGGAGCGCGGTCGCGTGGTCGAAGTGCGCGCGCTGCCCGGCGAGCGCGAACTGCCCTTCGTCCTGCTGGCGGCGCTGGTCGGGGCGCTCGCACCACTGGTCGAGTCGGCCAGCGTCTCCAACGGCACGGCGCGCGTGCTCGCCTCGCTCGATCCGTCGCTCGCCGACCGATACGGTGTCACGCCAGACGCCGGAGCCGGCGACCAGCTCTTGCGTCGGGCGTTTGCCTTGCGAGAACTCCTCGGCGCGATCGGCGAGCGCAGGGCCACGGCGCTCTTCATCGACGACATGCACTGGGCGGACGACGCGTCGGTGGATGCCATTCTTGCGGCGCTCACTCGGCTGTCCGACTCGCGACTGCTCATCGTCTCGGCGTCGCGCTCCAGCGCGCGGCACCCGCTGCCACCGGACCGCGCCGAGATCATCACGCTGCAGACGCTGACGACCGACCAACTGGGGCAACTCGTGGCGAGCATCCGGCCACTGCCGGGCGATGCGTGGGCGGCCGACGTGAGCAGGAGCCTGCAGGTTGCGAGCGGTGGCATTCCCCTCTTCGCGATCCTCGCGCTGCGCGGCGCCGAGGACGCGGGCTTGCTGGTGGCCGGCGAGGCCGAATGGGAGTGCCCGGATCCCGCGGCGCTGGTGGGCCACCTCTCACAAGGCACGGTACTGTCGCAAAGCCTGCGCGACCTCACCCCGCGCGCCGCGCGGGTGCTGGCCCTCCTCGCGCTTGCGGGGCGATCGGTGCCCGTGTCGTTCCTGCTTGAGCCGGTGACCGACGCGCGAACCGAACCGGACGGCGATTCGCTTGCAGACCTTGAGCGACGCGCCTTGATCGTCCGACACGGCGTTAGCTGCGGCATCGCGCACGATCTGGTGACCGATGCAACGCTGGCAGCGCTCTCCAGCGCGGATCGTGTGCGCTGGAGCCGGGAACTCGGCGCTGCCATGCTCGCCACGAAAGACCGGACGTGGATCGAACGCGGCGTGCGCCTGCTCGCGGACGTAGAACCGGCGGACGACCTGGCGCGGCGGCTCACGCCTGTCCTACACGTCCTACCGGTGGCGCACGGCGTGTCGATGCAGCACTTGCTCGCGTCGTGGCTTGGGCCGTCCCCGCGTCACCAAGCGACTGCGACAACCGTGGCCCATCGTCTGCCGCTCATTCTGCGCGTGCGGCCGTTTCGACGTCGGCTGTTGGTCGCCGGCGTGTTTGGAGTTGTTGCCGTGCTTGCAGGTGCTTGGCGCGCCGTCAACCCGGCCCCCCAGCCGGATGCGGAGCTTCGCGTCTTCGTCTCCGGACCGGATGCTCAGGGCCGCGTCGTGGAGGCTCCGCTTCGCACTGACAGTTGGAACGTCTCAACCGCTCTGCCGTACACAATTCGTGTGGCGAACCGCGACGACTATAGCGAGGTGCAGGCGCATCTTGGCCCGCTCGTCTCCTTCGCCGCGCACGCCATCCTCGCTGAGCAGGTCTTCAGTGACTCCGGAGGCAGCGACGTCGTTCGCATCGATGCCGATCGGAGCCGCACGCGACTCACGCGCGCCGTCGGCGACGACGTTCCGGCAGGCTGGTCGCCGGATGGACGGTTTGTTGGCATGACCTCATCGCGCTGGAGTCGAACGCGGCATCATCGCGTGGCGATTCTGGACGTGGCGTCAGGTTCGGTGCGGCCGATCGGCCGAGGCGGAGGGTTCGAAAGCGCGGTGCGATGGAGTCCGGATGGCAGCCGCTTAGCCTTCGCACGCCAGTTTCTCGACGGTCGAGCCGCCGAACTATGCACGGTGGACTTTGATGGGAGTCACGAGACCTGCTGGCCGAACAAGTTCGCCGAGTCGTCGTTTATCCTCGGGTGGATCGACGACACGCACTTATTGGCCAATCGCGTGGCACCGAATGGCAGTTCCGCGGTGACATCTCTCGCCGTGGACAGCGCGTTTAGTGCGCGCGTGATCGTCGCACCGGCTTGGGCGCCGACACTCTCACCAAACGGCCGATGGATGGCTTGGCAGGCAGCCGCGGGCGGTCGCGGTGGTGTGCGAGTCGCCTCCGTGGCGGACCTGACGCGGCCGCGACTCGTCGATATCGACGTGCTGGGTTCCAGCAATGCCGCGCTCGGGTGGAGCAAGCGCGGAGTGCCGGCGCCGTTCATCGACGCGCTGCTGTTCGACGCGCCGGCGGACACGGTCTTCGTCGGCGTGCCACATCGCGCACCCGTGCTCGCGCAGTGGAGCAATGGCGACCGCGCGCCGGCGCCGCGCATCACCTGGACCTTGGCTGATTCGTCGGCGGCGCGCGTGGATTCACTCGGCACGCTCGTCGCCCATCGTCCCGGGCCCATCACCGTCACCGCGTCCCTGGGTGGCTGGCGCACGGCACGCCACACCTTCGTCGCGATCGCACAGCGCGACCGCGCGGTGGTGCAGGAGACCTGGACGGGGGGCACCGGTGCGTGGAGGCTCTTCGGCGATCCCACACCGCGCATCGTGGACGACGATCTACTGGGCAAGGCGCTCTCCAACGAGGGGGACGGCGCGTACTTCAGCGGCGCCTACCTGATGGTGCCGCCGCGTTCGAACCTCGGTCTCGCCGTCGATGCCGTTGTGCGCACCCCGGTAACCGAGCTGCAGTGGCAGTCCCTGCTGCTCTCGTTGAACGCCCTAAGGGACTCGCAGGGTCTCGCGACGTGGGATCATCGCAGTGGGTACATGCCGCACTACTCCGCCGTGAGCGGACTTGCCGCGTGCGGCCTGCAGTATCCACACGGTGAAGGTATCGCCGGCCTTCGCGAACTCGTCCTGCTTGCCTACGCGCAACCGGCGTTGGTATTCGATGCACGCACGCTCGCAGGCGGCCAACCATGGCGTGTTCGCATCCAGGTACTTCCCGACGGCCGATGCGGCGTGGCGTTGAACGAACAACCGTTGACGATCTCCGTGCAACGCTTTGATCCCGACGTCCCGATGCTACTGGTCACCTACGGCAATTCCTGGCGTTCCCGCATGCTGCTGGGCCCGGTGACCATTCGTGAAGGCGTGCCCGGCGACATCGACTGGACCGTCCTCGGCAGCACCCCCGCACGCACAACGCCCCGCTCACGGAAATGAGCGGGGCGTTGCTCCAAGCTGGAACGAAGCGGGGTTTTTGAAGCCCTGTCGAATGATGAGCCCCTCACCCGGCCTTCCGCCTTCCCCGCGTGGGGGCCTGACGTCAACCAAGTTGTCGGATGCCACTCGGAGGACTTGTTGGCTCAAAAAAGAAGTCCGCTTCGCTCCTTCTGGGCTCTACAATAGCACCGGGGACCGCACCGTGAAAGTGGACGCATCCACCCTGCCCCGGGCGCCAACGGCGCGGCACGCCGCCGTGCGCCTCGTCTTCCGTTCCGCGTCCTCACGCACTTAGCTTCCATCCCATGCCCTACACCCTCGCCGGCCTCGCCCTGCTCGTCATCTGGGGCGTCGCCACCGTGTTCTACCAGGCCCCGGGTTGGATCCACCTGCTCCTCACGGGCGGTGTCGCCCTGTGGGTGTACGGCATCGTGAAGCCCCGGACCGCCGACAAGAAGTAGCGCGCGGTCGCGAGCGCCGTCGTCGCGCTCAGATCTCCCAATTCGAGAAGACCACGCCCCGCCCCGGGATCACCTCGGCGTGCCCCGCCAGCGTCATGCGCCGGTCCGTCCACCGCACGCGGGCACCCGCCGCAACCAGCATCTGGTACGCGTCCGGGTAGTCGCCCTGCAAGCGCACCGCCGCGCGCGCCGTCCCGGCGTCGCGCGCGTAGCCGCCGACGGCGGCAAGCAACGGCGTCAGCAGCGCGTGATCCGTCACCGCGAGCTTCAGCACGCGCACCTCGTCGCGGGGCCGCCCCTCGATCAGCGCCGCCTCGTGGCAGAGCGCGAACCCGGTGATCCCGTCGGCGTCTTGCAGCAGCACCGTATCGCCGATGCCCAGCTTGCGCGTCAGCTGGATCTCGCGCGTGAAGTCCACGCCGGGCTGGAGCCGCTGCACCAGCCGCGCGCAGTCCAGCAACGCCGCGTCCGCGTCGGCGGCGCCCAGCCGCGAGAGCAGCACGCACCGCGCCGGCTTCGCCTCATACGTGAACGTGACCGTCATGTGCCCGGGGACGAAGCCGAGCCGCGAGTAGAAGCCGATGTTGTCCATGGTGCGCGGCATCGTCTCGAGGCCGATCACGGTGCAGCCGCGCGACCGCAGGAACTCGACCCCTCGCGTGACGATCTGCTTGCCCAGCCCCGTGCCCTGCCAGTCCGGCCGCACGGCGAGCGGTCCCATCCACCCCTCCGTCCCTGACTGGTGCGCGACGTTGAACGCCACCATGCGGCCGTCCACGTCCTCCCAGCAGACGGCCCCGTCGCCGGCGTCGTCGATCGCGTAGCGCCAGATGACCGGATTCAGCGGCGGCACTCGCACGCCAGCGAGTCCGTCGCGGCGATAGCGGTCGGAAAACGCATCGGCGAACAGTTGGTTGAGTGGACCGATGTCCTCGCGCTCAAGCCGCCGCACCCGCACCCCGCGCGGCCCCGTCGTGGCCGCGGCGCTCACGCGCCCCCTCCGCCGTCGCCCGCGGCCCCGGCGGCCAGGGCACGCAGGCCTTCCGCGTCCGCCACCGCGTCGGCGTCGCCGCGCGTCACGCGCGACGCCCCCGACTTCTCGTCGCTGCCGATCACGAAGACCTGGTCGAGCCCGTCGCGCACGTCGTCGATGTGCGTGATGACGATCACCTGGTCGAAGCGGTCGCGCAGCGCGCGCAGCAGCGCGATCACGTTCTGCCGGCGCGTCTCGTCGAGCGACCCGAACACCTCGTCGAGAATGAGCAGCGAGAACGGCTGTCCGCTGCGCTCCGCGATCATCTGCGAGATGGCGAGGCGCAGGACGAGGTTCGCGAGGTCCTCCTCGCCGCCGGAGATGACGGGAATCGGCACGCCATCCTCGAGGATCGAGATGCGGTACTTCTCGTCGAGATCGAGCTCGCTGAAGCGCCCGTCCGTCAGCGCGGCCATGAAGCCGCTCGCCAGTTCCGAGATCTCCGGCCGCATCTGGTAGTTGAGGTCGGTGCGCAGGTCGGAGTACGCGCGGTACAGCTCGTCGTGCAGGCGCTTCTCGGACTCCACCTGCTCCAGGCGATCGCGGCGCTCGGCGAGTTCGCGCTGGGCCGTGACGACGCGGTTGCGGTCCGACATTGCCAGCCGCGCCTCTGCCTCGGCGTTCAGCACCGCCATCGCCGCCGCCTGCACGGTCCCCGCCGCCTGCGTGTGCGCGTCGCGGAGCGCGGCGAACTCCTCTTCCGAGTGCGCGATGGAGCCGAGCCGCGCGGTGATCACGTCGCGCTTGCCCTGCGCCGCGGCGATGCCGCGCTGCGCCGAGTCGAGCTCGCGCCGCAGCGCCGGTTCACGCTCCACCTGCGTGTTCAACCGGTTGGCCTGCGTGCTGAGCGCGGCCAGCTGCTCGAACTGCGCCTCGAGCGCCTGGTGCCGCGCGCGCTCGTAGCCGCCCGGCAGCGAGGCCAGCTCGGCCTCCAGCGCGGCGTGCCGTTGCTCCTTCTGCGCGAGGTCTCGTGCGAGCTGTTCGAGCTGTCCCACCGCCACCTGCGTGCGCGCCAGTTTGCGCTCGAGCGCGCTCGCCTCCTGCATCGCCTGGCGGCGCTCCTCGTCGAGCGCCACGATGTCCTCGGGCATGCCCTCGAGTTGCTCGAGGCGCTGGCGGAAGTAGAGTCCGTCGGCGCTCACGGCCTCGATCTGCGTCTCGAGGAACTCCATCACGCGATGATAGTGGTCGAGCAGCGGCCGGCTGCACGTCGGACACGCCCCTTCCTCACCCGCCGCCTTCAGCTTGTCCTTCTGCTCGCGCAGCTCCTGGTACTGCGCGCGCAGCGCGTTGCGACGAGTTTCCGCCTCCTGCCGGTCGCGCACCCACTCGGTACGGCGCAGTTCGAGGCGGCCCTGCAGCCCCTCGAGCCGCCGGCGCTTCTGCTCCATCTCCTCGGTGAGCTGTTCCTCGACGACCGGCGCCGTCTCGAGCCGCGAGCGGCCCTCGCGCAAGCGCTGCAAGTCCGCGGCCAGCTCCAGCGCCGATTCCTGCAGCGCCTGCCGGCGTCCGTCGGAGACGGCCAGTTCGCGCTGGCTGCTCAGCTGCTCGCCGATCTCGTGGAACGGCGCGAGGGCCTCGGCGAGCGGCACCAGCTGCGCGCGCGCCTCGGCGACGTGCACCAACTCGCTTTCCACGCGCTCGACCGTCCGCGCCAGCGCCGCCGCTTCGGCCTCAAGCACCCGGCGCTCGGCGTCGAGTCCCTGAAGCTCCTCACGCGCACGCTGGGCGTCCGCCCAGCGCGGCTGCAGCGCGCCAAGCTCCTGCTGCGCCCGCGCCTGCTCCACCGCGGCCGCGGCGGCGCGCGCCTGCGCGTCTCGCAGCCGCGACTCGGCGTCGACGAGCTGCCGCGCGAGCAACTCCGGATCGGGCATTCCCGCCCGCATGCCATTGGCCTCGTTGCGCAGGGCCTTGCGGCGTTCGTCGCATAGGTCCTGCGCCGCCCGCAGCTTCTCGTAGCCAAGCACCCGCGACAGGAACTGCGCGCGCGCCGCCGCGGTGAGTGTCGCCATCACGGCGAGTTCCTTCTGCGCCGTGAAGTAGGTGTTGTCGAACTCGTCGAGCGACATGCCGAGCTTGCGGCGCACGACGTCGGTGACCGCCGATGACCCGGTGGCGATGGGACGCTCCCCGCCGTCCACGAAGAGGTCGGCCGTCGTCAGCGCGCGCACCAGCCGGTAGCGGTGTCCGGCAAGATCGAAGTCGAGCTCGATGCGCACCGGGGCCCGCGCGCTCGCGCGCGCGAAACGGATGGAATCCACGGTGCCGCGCGTCGCGTCGCCGCCGTAGAGCGCCCACTTGATCGCCTCGAGTATCGTCGTCTTGCCCGACCCGTTCGGGCCGATGATCCCCGTCAGCCCGCTGTCGAACAGGAGCGTGCTATCCGCATGCTGGCGGAAGTTGACGAGGCGCAGACGGAACAGTCTCACGCGGTCTCCGGCTCGTCCACGCCGCGCACCGCCATGTCGTGCTCCGCCTCGCGCAGGTAGCGCTCGCCCAGCTCCACCAGCCGGTCGCGGTCGATGTCGCTCGTCAGCACCCGGCTCCGCAGCGCCTCGCGCAGCGTGTCGGCGAGCGACGGCCGCTTGCCCGGCGCCCCGCTCTCCGCCACGGAAGTGCGCACCACGGTGGGACGCCGCGTGTCGAGCGAGAAGTGCAGCGCGCGCCGCTGGTACTCGCGCATCCGCTGGTGGTCGAGTTCGCGCACGACGTGGCGCGGCACGTCGCGCACGACGAGCCGCACCACCTTGCCATCGATGCCGCCGTCCGGGCACTTCTCCACGGCGGCGGCGATGGCCGCGTCGAGATCCACCGCCGAGAGCCCGCGTCCGGCAATGCGCGGCAGGTCGATGATCTTCCGCGTCACCGGCAGCGCGTGGAAGGTCTGCTTGCCCGTGGCAAGGTCGCGCTCGATCAGCCCCTTGCCGGGAAGCTTCGCGGCCTTCTCCTCGGCGTATTCGCCCCAGCTGTTCGTGCTGGTGTAGTCGAGCGAGCCGCAGTAGTACGCGTTGGGCCCCACCTTGCGGTAGACGTGGTAGTGGCCGAGCGCCACGTAGTCCCAGCGCTCATGCGACACCGCGGACGCGGGGATCGCCATCGAGGCACGCTCGTCCTCGCGCGCTCCCTCAGGCAGCGCACCCTCCACCTCGCCGTGGAGCAGCAGGATGTTGTGCTTGAACGCGAGGTCCGGCGACAGGTCCACGCTTCCCGGCGGCAGGTCGGGGACGGCGAGGATGGACAGCTCGTGTTCCGGGAACTCCAGCCGGCGCGGCATCACGTCGGCGATGAGGAACCCAAGCGGCTCGAACAGGCGCAGGATGCAGGTCGTCTCGCTCGATCGCGGCATGTCGTGGTTGCCGGCGACGATGACGATGATCGCACCCGGCAGCGCGGCGCGCAGGCGGGAGAACTGCTGGAACGCGTGCAGGATGGCCGGGTTGGTCGGCCGCACGGTATGGACCACGTCCCCGCCGATCAGGATCAGGTCAGGCGCGAGGGCAATGACCTTGTCGATCGCACGCGTGAACGACTGCGCCACGTCCGCCTCGCGCTGGTTCTTGCCAGCCGGCGTGACGCGCTGAAACTGGCGGAAGCCGAGGTGGAGGTCGGAGAGGTGGACGAGGCGCACAGGGAGGGAAATCTACGCTCAGGGACGGTGTGCGACAGAGTACGACGGCGTATGTCCGTGCGCGACAGTGGACAGCGTTCTTTCCCCTGGCGTCCTTCGTCGCACGCGGTCGTATTCCGACTCACGCTGCGTCGCTAGAAGCCATACGGGTCATCGCCCCCGCCGCCGGCGAGCGGCAGCGTCGCCGGGCGCGCATCCACCGACTCCCCCGCGGCCCGCGAACGGAACTGGGCACGGAAGTAGGCCTTCACGTCCTCCGGGCGCGCCTGCAGCGTGCGGTTGCGCGCACGCAGCACGTCGTCCTCCGGGGCGGCCACGGTGGCCTGCTTGACCCACTCCAGGGTGACGGAGGGGTCGAGCGAGCGCAGCGTTCGCGTCACCGAGACCTCGAGCGACGGCTCCGGCTCGGCCGGGAAACGCTCCACGCCCTCCCGTCCGCCGAGTACGGCGGGGCGCGGGAAACGCACGAAGACCGGCTGGGCGAAGTGCGGGTGACGCACCATCAGCTGGCCCTTGTCGAGCGTCGAGAGCTTGATGCGCGTCGCCGGTGCCAAGGTGGCGTAGCCCGGCGTGGCGAGCTCGTCCATGTCCATGCGGCCGAACAGGGCCGTGCCGCAGTTGCCGACCACCCGGCGATGCACCTGGGAGCGGAACTGCTGCGCGGCGAAGAGCACGAGCCCCAGGTACCGGCCACGCTCGGCGATGTCGAGCAGCATCTGCCGCACGTAGGTGTCGGGCCCGTCGGAGGGCGCGTACTTGTTCAGCTCGTCCACGAACACGACGACGTGATCGACGCCGAGGGTCCGTCGCTCGAGCTGCTCGCGCAGCTGCGAGACGACGCGGGCGAAGATCAGGTCCTGCGCATCCTCCTCGGACGACGCCACGTCGATGACGTAGACGGCACGGTCCGTGAACGCTCCAAATGGGAGGTCGTTGGACGTGCCGTCGTCGGTGACCAGCCCGCGGCAGCGGGTGGAGATGTTGGTCAGCCGGTTGCGCACCTTGCGAATGGTCGCCACGTGGTGCGTCCGCCACGTCTCGGCGTTGCGCGACTCCATCCCGCGCAGGACGTCGCGGAACCACTGCTCGAGGTCCGAGAACGACCGGACGGTGTGGGCGCGCGGCAGGATGGGATCCGAGAACTCCTGGTTGACGACGCGCTCGCGTATGAAGTCGATGAGGGCGTCGGCCTTGGCGTCCACGTCATCCTTGTTGAGCAGCACCTCGGCGTACTGGAGCACCTCGCGCAGTCCCCACGACAGCGGATGCACGTTGTGGGAGAGCGCGGCGTTCGTGCGCAGGGTCGCCAGCGCGTGGCCGCGCGCCGTCCACGGCGCGAAGTACTCGACGTGCTGGAAGGGCTCGGCCGGCACCCCCGCCGCCTCGTACAGCGCGCGGTCGGCGTCATCGAGCTTCTCCGAGGGCTGGTCGAGAAAGCAGAGGTCGGGCCCCTTCACGTTGAAGCAGACGGCGGCCACGGTTCCCTTCTGCGCCGGAAAGTGCGCGAAGATGGAACTCAGCAGCCACTCCACCGCGCTCGTCTTCGTCGCGAGCCCGGAGACGCCCGAGATGTTGAGGTGCGCGGCCTCGGGACCGAGGAGGAAGTCGGCGTCCAGGTAGATCGGGGCCTGCATGGTGCCGGAGCGATAGACGCCGATGGGGATGCCGGTGTGCTGTCCCTCGCGCAGGTAGCCGTCCATGCGCAGGGCGACCGCGATGTCGTCCTCGGTGGCCAGGTGCACGGTGCCCATCGGCACCGGCTGCAGCGGCTCATCCGGGATGTGGCGCAGGGCGTTGGCGGTGTAGAGCCGGATCTCCGTGCGATCGGTGGGAGCGCGCAACGCCGCGGCCGGGTCGCCGTCCGCGCCGATGACGTCGTGGAGCGGTGTCTGCAGGTCGGTGTACGAGAAGCCCTCGACCACGACGCCGTAGATCGTCGCCAACCGGCCGTCGCTCGTGGGCGGCCCCTCGACGCGCACAATCGTCCCGATGCCGACGGGCGCGTCCAGCGCGGTCCAGAAATGGAACTCGTGCGGCGTGTTGGGACGGCGCTCCGTTGCGACGACTCGGCCTATGGGCATCGATTGAGGATTGGGAGCTCGGATGGGGATTCGCGATTGGGATGTGCGATTCGGATGTCGATGTTCGCGCACTGCGCGGCCGGTCGTCCCAGCTCGGCTCTCATGCGGCGACTCACCGCGTCACCGCCCGCAGGTACTCCTCCGTCAACCTAACGCCGTACGCCATCGCTCCCCAGCGGGGATCGGGCAGCGAGACGGGCGACCGCTCCGCGAGCAGCCAGCGCGACACGAGGTCGGCGCGCTCCGCCGTCGCCCCCTCGAACGCCACTTCAACCCGGACGAGCCCCCACAGCGCGTCGCGCGCCTCCGGCTCGCGGAGCCGCAGGTACCAGCTCGCCACCGGGGCGCGGCGCGGCGAGGTAACGGTGAACGCCGTGGTGCGCTCGCCGGCGGCCAGCCCCAAGACGACGGGGAGCGCGTCTCCGTCCACGTAGAGCGTGCGATGCGACTTCACCACCCCGATGGCACGCGCGGAATGGGCGGCGGTGCCGGCGGCCGCAATGCCGCCATCCACAAAGAGGGGGCCGTCGCCCTCGGCGCACCACAACTCGGCGCACGCCGTCTCGACGGCCTCGCGTCGACGCTGCACGGCGCTCAACGCGCGGGCCGTCAGCTCCTGCGGGTGCCACGGTCCGCCCTCGTCGGCCGCCAGCGTGTCGCGCACCGGGCAGCCGGCTTCGAGCGCGCGCCACGCGGCATCGCCAATCGCGGCACGCGGCACGAACAGCGACCGCTCCAGGCGGACACCGTCGGGGCGCCAGGTCACGAGCGTGCGCTCCTGCCGTCGCCGCACCGCGGCGGCGACGGTGCCGTGCACGAGGGGGATGCCCCCCGCCCAGTGAGCGATTACGCGGCTTTCCTGGATGCCGTCGAGAAAGGCGGCGATGCCCACGGCCGGTTCACCCGGAACGCGGTGCACGCGCACGGCGTCCCCTTCGAGCGGCTCGGCGCGCTGCAATCGCGGCGGTTCCGGCGCCGCGGGGCGCAACTCGAGCAGCGGCTCCCCTGCGGACACGGCGGCGCCTGCGTGCCGCACGGCCCGGAGGGCGTCGCGCACGCTTGCGGCCCCTCCAGATGACGGGTACGTTGGCCCCATGCGCCGTTCCGCACTCATGCTGAGCATCCTAGCCCTCGCGGCAGGATGCGACAAGCCGAAGCAGGCATCGGGCGACGACACACCGGTGCCGCCCTCCTTCGACGTTGCCACCAAGCCGCCGCTCGTTTTCCAGGCGTTCGGCACGCTGGACTCCACGCGCCTTGTGCCCGTCGCGGTCATCATCAACGGCAGCGTCAAGCCGATCGAGCTGCCGGGTGCCGACTGGCGTCGACTCGACTCTGCTTACTTCCAGCCGGGCACCGAGTACCCCGTGTACCGCGACGGACAGCCGGCGGGCACGGTGGTCGTGACGCGTCGGATGTGGGAGCCTGACAGCGAGCCGCTCTACGAGCTGCCGGGCTGTCGCGAAGCCCGCCCGATGGCAGCGGTGACGCTCAAGACGCGCGTGGCGCTTGACCCCGCCTTTGAGTTCCTCTCCCTCAGCGTCGCCGGCGGGAGTGCGCCGACGAAGTCGCAGGCCCCGCGTGAGCTCGACGCAGCCGTGCGCGCCGTCGCCGTGATGGCGCTGCGAACGGAGGGGCTCGATTCCGCCGACATCGACACGGCGTCGTTCAGCGCGCGCGCCATCAACATGGCCGGCGGCAGCCGGGCGACGCTCGTCGCGAACCAGGTGGATGCGAACGCGGGCGATACCGGACCCGGCGCCGGCCACACGACCCACTTCCTGGTGCTCGGCGACGACGCCGACGGCACGGGGTATAAGGTCACGTACCAGCACCTCGAGAGCGGCGAGGCCCGCCTGGTGGAGTTCCAGCGTCTCCTCGACCACCTGGACCTCACCGGCGACGGCACGGACGAGATCTTCGTGGAATCGTGGCGCTACGCCAGTACCAACGACCTGCTGGTGCTCACGCGCTCAAACGGCAAGTGGCGCGAGAGCCTGCGCGTGCCGCAGAAATGGTGCCTGAAACAGAGATAGACAACAGAGAGACAACAGAGAAACAACAGAGAGACAACAGAGGGGCGAGCCGATCAGCTGGCGCGCCCCTCTGTTGTCTCTCTGTTGTTTCTCTGTTGTCTCTCTGTTGTCTCTCTCGTCCAGTGCCTACTCGACCCCGATGTTGAACGCCTGCTCCACGTCCGCTTTGGAGTAGGCCCTGAACGCAGTGAGCGTCGTGGTGCGCACGAGCCCCGGCACCTTCGGAAACTCCTCCGTCACGACGTGCGCAATCTCGTCGTATTGCGCCACCTTGATAATGCAGATGAGGTCCCATTCTCCCGACACGGAGTAGACGTCGGTGACCCCTGCAATGCCGGCGAGCGCCGCCGCGCATTTCGGGATGAGCGCGGGTTCGGCCCTGACGAGAACAATGGTCGTGATCATGAAGGCACCGATGCTGGGGTGGACGCACGGAACGCGGCGCAATCCAACATAGCGCGCGCGACCTCGCTGGTCACGCCTGCCAGGTGCGAACGATGGCGTGCATGCCCGCCTCCACGTCGGCGCGCGCGGCGGCGTACGATACACGCACCCACTCGGGCGTGCCGAAGGCCGCCCCCGGCACCACGGCAATCCCCTCCTCGTCCAGCAGGCGCGAGGCGAAGGCGGTGCCGTCGTTGCCCGGCGCCCTGCAGTAGAGGTAGAACGCGCCGTCGGGCTCCACGAGGTCGAGTCCCGGGATCGCCGAGAGGATGGCCCGCGCGGCGTCGCGCCGCGCGCGGAACTCGCTGACCATTGCGCGCACCGCCGCGTCGGCCTCCGCGGTGCGCGTCAGGGCGGCCAGGGTGGCGTATTGTGACTCCGTGGCGGCGTTGGACGTGGTGTGCGACTGCAGGGCGGTCATCGCCTGCGACACCGGGCGCGGCGCCACCGACCAGCCGATCCGGAATCCCGTCATGGCGTACGCCTTCGCGACGCCGTTGACGACCACGAGATTGTCGCGCCGTGCCGCCACGTCGAGCACCGACGGCGCCTCCGGCAGCCGGTACGTGATGCGGCCGTAGATTTCGTCGCTGACCAGCCACCAGCCTCGCGCGGCGGCGAGGTCGGTAATGGCGCGCAGCTCGTCGGCGTCATAGACGGCGCCGGTCGGATTCGTCGGGGAGTTGAGCAGCAGGCCGCGCGTGCGGGGCGTGGCGTGCCGCTCGAGCAGGGCCGGCGTGACTTTGAGCCCGCGGGACGGATCGCCGGGAACCCCAACGGGGTTCGCGCGTGCGAGGCCCACCATCTCGACGTAGCTGACCCAGCTCGGCACCGCGAGCAGGACGTCGTCGCCAGGTCCGAAGAGCGCGAACGTCGCGTTGTGCAGCGACTGCTTGGAGCCGGTAGAAACGACAACTTCGCCCGCCGTCACGGCCGCATCGCGCCCGGCGCGGCGGCGCGTCGCGTCGGCGGCGATCACCTCGCGGAGCGGCAGAATCCCGTCCACGGCGGTGTAGCGGGTGTGGCCCGCGTCGAGCGCGGACTTGGTCGCGTCCAGGATGAAGGCGGGCGTGTCAAAGTCCGGTTCACCGGCGCCGAGGTCGATGATCGCGCGGCCAGCCGCGCGGAGCGCCCTGGCGCGCTGCGAAACGGCGATCGTCGCCGACTCTTTGATGGCGGCGACGTTGGGCGAGGGCACGAAGGGATGCGACATGGTCGAACCGGGCTCCGAATTGGAGGGCCGGGGGGAATTGCGCTAGATTGTGTGTGCAACACGAAGTTAGCGTCACGCTGGCGCTGACGCCATTGACAATCGAGGTCGCAGTGAGCGCATTGCCAACCGCCGCCGGAAGCACCGGCCGCGTTACGTCCGTAGCCCATTTTGTTGCCCCGCATTGGGGACGCATCGCCGACCGGCTCGCGCCGCTGATTGACCGAGACGGTGGCGATCCGGGCACTGCGCCCGCTGCGCTCATCTGCGTTCCCGATTCCGGCGCGGCCGTGGAGCTCGCCGACGCGCTCCGCGCGGCCCGTCCCGGCATCGCGCGCATTCTCCCGGTCACCGACGCGCTGCGGGCGTCGCGCGTGCTCAAGACCTGCGGCGCGCCCATTGTCATCGTGACGCCGTCAGACGCCGAACGCATGCTCAGCGCCTCCGCGCTGCCGCTCGACGGCGTGCAGGTCGTCGCGCTCGTCGGCGCCGAGGAGTACGACGCCGACCAGCTCGCGACGGTGATGACGTCGGTTCCCAAGGACGCGCGGCGCGTGCTCGTGGCGTCGGAGGCAACCCCGGTCGTCGAGGTCCTGCTCGAGCGCTACTTCCACAAGGCGCACCGCCTGGCCGACGATGCGAGCAGCGAGACGACGCCGGCGCCCGTGCAGTATCTCTGCGTGCGAGGCTCCGGCGCCGCGACCCTCGTCCCGTCGCTGCTGGACGATCTCGATCCGCCGTCGGCGGTCGTGGTCACCGCCGACGCAGCAGCCGTGAGGTCCGCACTCGCGGCGCATGGCTACCCCGCCGACGCGTCGATCGTGCAGGTCAGCGACGGTGCCGCGCCGCAGAACGTCGCCCTCGTTGTCTTCGCCGGCCTGCCAACGCCGGCCGCCTTCGAAACGGCCATGTCGTCGCAACCGGGCCGCGCCGTCGCGCTCATCGCGCCCCGCCAGCTCGGCGCGCTGCGGCGCCTCGCCGGCGGCGCCAGTGTCACGCCGTTCACGACACGCCGGGCCACCAGCGCCGCGCGCGCCCAGGAAGAGCGCCTGCGTGCCGAGCTCCGGGCGGTGCTCATCGGGTCGTATCCGGCCCGCGAAATCGTGTCGCTCGAACCGCTGCTCAGCGAATACGATGGCGCCGAGCTTGCGGGCGCCGCGCTGCGTCTGCTCGAGGCCGCGCGCGCCGCAACGCCGGCGCCGGCACAGGCGGCCGCAGCGGCCCCCTCGATCTCCGACCGCGCCCCGCGGTCCGCCCCGCGGTCCGCACCGCGCGCGGATCGCTCCGACCGCCCGGCGCGTCCCCGCGACGACTTCCCCCTGCGGGACCCGCGAGAGGCGGCGAAGCCCCGGTTCGTGGACCGCACGGTGCGCCGCGAGCGCGATGACCGTCCGCCGCGTCGCGCCGCCGGGGCCGGCGACCGGGACGAACGCGCGCCGCGTCGCAGCTTTGGCGACAAGCCGCGCGCCTACGGCGACAAGCCGCGGGCGCACGGCGACAAGCCGCGGACGTATGGTGACAAGCCCCGCGCGTTCGGCGACAAGCCCCGTACGTTCGGCGACAAGCCGCGCGGCGGGTTCGGCGACAAGCGCACCGGCGGATTCAGGGACAAGCCGCGGGGCTCGGGCCCGCGCAAGCCACGGGATGATCGATGACGCAGCATTTCCAGCTGACCGGCGGCTGGGTGGAGGTCATCGCCGGTTCGATGTTCAGTGGCAAGAGTGAGGAGCTCATTCGCCGCGTCCGTCGCGCGATGATCGCGAAGAAGCGCGTGCAGGTGTTCAAGTCGCACCTGGACAACCGCTACACCGGCGTCTTCGCCGTGGGGTCGCACGATGGCCGCACGGTCGAAGCCGTCCCGGTGGACTCCGCGGCGCAGGTGGCGCAGCGGGTCGATCCCATCGCGCAGGTGATCGCGATTGACGAGGTGCAGTTCCTCGACGACGGCATCGTCGACGTGGCCACGGCACTCGCCGACCGCGGCGTGCGCGTGATTCTCGCCGGCATTGACACCGATTTTCGCGGCGAGCCGTTTGGCGCGATGCCCCGGCTGATGTGCCTCGCCGAAGTCGTGGACAAGCTGCACGCGATCTGCGTGATTTGCGGGATGCCTGCCAGCCGCAACCAGCGCCTCATTGACGGCCAGCCGGCGCGCTACGATTCCCCGCAGATCATGGTCGGCGGCACCGAGAGTTATGAGGCGCGGTGCCGCTCCTGTCATACGGTGCTGAAGGGAGACCAGCCAAGTCTGCTCTAAAGGCAGATGGGAGATGGGAGATGGGAGATGGGAGACGGGTGATGGCGTGTGCACGCTCTCCCCTCTCCCCTCTCCCATCTCCCATCTCCCATCTCCCATCTGCCCCTACGGCGCTGCCCTCGCGCCGCGCAGCCTCGTGAAGTACGACCGGATTAATGTCGCGGACTTCACCTCGCGCGTATCCACGTCAAATGACCGGAGTGGTCGCACGCGCGTCGGCGTCAACGGGAAGTACGGTGGCCGCCGGTTCTGCATCTGGCATGGATCGCGTTCGCGCAGGGGTCGGAGCCCGGAGCTGGCGGTGCTGGTATACGGGGACGCGTAGGTCCGCATGATCGTCCCCCCCACCACCTGCATGCACCCACCCGAGGCGGTGAAGGAGCTCCCGGTCGGGCACGTGTACACCGGATTCGTCACCGTGGCCACGCCGGGATTGCGGGCATTGACCGAACCGCCGAGCGCCATCGCGATGCCGTGGAAGAGGAAATCGCGATTGCCGCCCATCGTCAGCGTGTACCCCGCGGTGGTGCTCGGCGTGTCGTACACGCGCGGGCGGTTGATGGCGTTGTCGGCCACCTGTATCGAATCCCTGGAGATCAACCCGAAGAAGTTGCGGCACAGGTTCGTCGTGTCGGAGGGGTCCTGATCGTAGGTGAGGTCGTCAATCAGCACCGCCGGTCCGTTGACATAGACGGTCACGTTGCCGCGAATCGTCCCCGACAGGTAGACGTTGCGCCGCGAGCTGGAGTTGGTCGTGAGGTACACCACGCCGCGCGAGTTCGGGTTGTACGTGCGATGCAGCGGGAACAGGTACGGACGCTCGGCACTCTGCCGCACGGCCGCCGGCAACGAAGGCAGGTTGTTGGTCCCGCTGTACACGTCCCACTCGCCGAGATAGGCCGGGTCGTAGTAGGTCGGGTTGCTCGCGGGCAGGATACATCGCCCGTCCGCCGCGGCCTGGTCCACCACGCACGTGAAGATGTAGTGGGTGAACGTCGTATCCTGTCCGCCGTATCGCTGGGTGCCGGTGCAGGCGGGGCTCGAGCCCCAGGTGTACATCTGCACGATCGAGCCGTAGAACCAGTTCTGCCAGCAGTACCCCGCCGGCGTGTGGCGCTCCACGTTCACGAGGTACGGACTGCCAAACGGGAAACAGCGGGCGGTGGGCTGCTGCAGGATGGTGCGAATGGCCGACTGGGCCGGGAAAGCGCCGGACGTCACCGCCATGGCCGCTGCCTGCGCCGCGCTGACCGTCGGGTACGTGCTGGTCTGGATGCGGGAGTTGACCCACCCCACCTTGTGCATCGAGATCGTGAAGAACTCGCGCTGGCGCGTGCCGTTGGTGGGATTGAGCACCGTGTAGAACGCACCGCACTGGTTCTGCATGATGGGATTCGACGCGGCCACGGGCGAGCCACTGAAATTCGTGACCAGTCGCGTCGAATCGCCGCCGTACCCGGGCCACATGATGAACGCCTTCATGAAGCCTTCGGTCGAGTCGATCATCCCATTGTTGTTGACATCGATGGTGAGGAACTCGACCCGCCCATTGTAGATGGACGTCGTGGTTGTCGAACCGGAGATGTTGTAGCCACCGGAATACAGGGGGCCGACCGTGGAGGAATTCGACGTCGCGCCCGCGCTGATCGAGTAACTGAGGCTGCCGGACGATGCCAGCGACGAGAACCGGCTGGCGATCGCCGTCGCCGACGGATACGGAATGACCGTCGTGCCCGCCGTCGCACTGAGCGTGTCAGCCCACTGCCCGCTGCCGCTGATGGTCCCCGCCGCGCTGACCGTGTCGCCGAAGACCGGCGTCGGTGAGCCGGAGCTTGACCCGATGAAGCGGTTGTTGGTGTGCACGCGGCCGGGGATGTTCTCGCCGATGCCGATGCTGGCCGTCGACGGGAAGTCGTGGGCGAACAGGCCATAGCGGGCAAACGACTGCGCCAGCAGGTCCATGCGCCGTGACAGCCGGATGCCGCCGGCGTCGCTGACGGTGGCGAGCAGCGTGATGTACGGCACGTGCACGCCGGAGGTGTCGCCGGTGTAGCCGCCGTACAGGTTGACGGTCACCCCCGCCAGCGGCGTGCCGTCCGACGTATACACCGCCTGGTTCGTCAGGAGTTGCGTGTAGCCCGTGTCGTAGAGCACCAGCGTAGTGTCGCGCTGCAGCCGCGACTTGCCCAGCTCGAGTGCCGTCTCGAGGGCGAAGGTGAGGTCGCGCTCCTTGTCGTGGTACCGGCTGAGCAAGCCCGAGTTTCCGGCCATGTAGATTGCCGACGCCGCCAGTCCCGCCAGCGACAGCGTCATGATGAGCACGAGAATCAGCGCCGAGCCGCGCCGCACGGAGCGCATCACGGGAAGGTCACCGTCGCGGTACCCGTGCGCACGCCGCCCTGGGCGGAACAGTCGCGCGCGGCGAGGCCGTACTGGTAGTCACCCGGAGTCAGCGGGAGCGCGAAATCCTCGTACCGGTAGGTCCTCGCGCCGCGGGCGGGTTTGCTGCCGATCGGCGTCCAGGTGCTGGCCCCGCTGCGTCGGCGGTAGACGATGTACTGTCGCACATCACGCGGCGCGGTTGAATCGCCGGCCACCGCCGACCAGTCGAGGCGCACATTCAGCTTGGCGCCGGCCGGCGCCGTCGCGACTGACACCCCCACGGAATCCGGCGTCGGCGGCGCGGCGCCGCAGTTGAGCGGCAGGAGCTTGATCGCGTTGCGCAGCTTGACCGTCACGTGAAGGTTGCGGTACACGTTGACCCGCGTCTTGGCGTCCCAGAACCGGCCGGTCGCGCGCACGTCCACCGCCGTGATGGAGTCGGCCCGCGCCACCGAGTCGTCCCAATAGATCGGCAAGTTGGCGTTCGGCACGGCGCTGGTCGTGCCGGCCGTCCCCGTCACGTAGTAGCGAAAGAAGAAATTCGAGTCGCTCGACACATACAGATTGCGGGTCACGAGCGTGCTGTCGCGGTCGTTCACCCGGCGATACAGCACGTACAAGCCGGTATTCCCGCCGGCGGTGTCGGGGAGCAGGTAATACTGGATGGTCTCGGCCTTGCCGGCCTCGCCATTCGGGTCCGTGTACGTCCGCGGCGGGTACACTTTTGTCGAGGTGCGCAAGGTACCGGCGCGCGACACCGACCAGGCGTTCGCGGTGGCATTGTCGAGCGAAGCGTCCCAGTACGAGGCGTTGGGATCGAGGGTGGACGTGCGCCCCTGCCGGTTGGCATTGAACGCGATGGCGAACGGCGCCGCCTGCACGATGAGCGGCTGCCCCACGTCACCCCCCGCCGTGCGCAGGTCGGCCTCGATCCGCGAGACGGCGTATCGTGCACTCTGAAACGCGTCCATCCGTCCGGCGCCCGCATCCATTGCGCGCGTCTGGGCGCGAAAGAACGGCACCGCGATCGAGAAGACCAGCACCGTGATCGAGACGGCGAAGATCATCTCGACCATGCTGAAACCGCCCCGCCGCCTCGACGTGCGCATCAGAAGGCCGCCAGCACCAGGGACTTCTTCACCGTCGTGCTCGTCGCCGAGTGCACGACGGTCACCGTCACGGTCACGTAGTCCGCCGTCGCCGACGGCCCCGTGCGCACCACCGACGTCGTGCGCGTGTAGCCGGGATAGCCGCTCATGGACGGGCTTGCCGACGACGTGGCGCTCGTCTCGGACGTCTCGTGAAAGGTGGCGACCACGGTCGAATAGGGGCGGTGGAGCTCGACCACCTCGAGCCGCGCGGTCGCCAGTTCGCTCGCGATGGCCAGGGCATCGTGGTTGTTGGTCAGGTGCTGGAACCGGCGCGTGAAGTTCGACAGGCCGATGAGCACGCCGCTGAGGATCATCACCGAGATGATGACCTCGATGAGCGTCATGCCCGAACGACGCCGCGGCCGGAGTGCGGAGGTCCCTGTCTGCATCTATAAGGGAATGTGGCCAAGGCGACGGGGCCCACGCCAGCCCTTTTGCTGCCGGGGCCGGGCCCGTGGTAAGTTCATGGGCGTCGCCCTGACGGCGGCCCGCACCCCCTGACTCCTTATGGGCGTTATCGCCACGCTGCTTCCGCTCGACCGATGCCTCCAGCGCGTGCACGGCGCCGTGCGCGGCCAGCACGCCGTGAGCCCCTGCCACAGCTGGGATGAACTGCTCTCGGCCTGCGCCACGGAACCCGTGCACCTGGCCGTGGTGGACCTCTTCGCCGATGGCTCGGCCAGCTTCGAGCGCATCCGCCAGCTGCGCACCCGGTTCCCGCGCCTGACCCTCATCGCCTACGTCAGCGCCACCCCCCAGCGCGCGCGCGACCTGTTTGACGCCGGGCGCGCCGGGCTCGACGGATTGCTGCTCGTGGACCTCGACGACTCGCCGCATGCGGTCCGCACCGTGGTCGAGCAGGCCGAGGCGCGCGGCGTTGCCGCCCTCCTCCGGCACCGCCTGGCCGACATGGACACCGTCGCCCGGGACGCCATCCTGATCGTCGTGACGCGCGCCCACATGCGACTGACGTCACACCGCCTGTCCGAGACGCTGTCCATCAACAAGGCCACCTTGCTCGAGAAGCTCCGCCGCGAGCGGCTTCCCGCCCCGCAGAAGCTGATCGGCTGGGGCCGGCTGATCGTGGCCGGCCAGATGCTCGACGATCCCAAGCGCAGTGCCGACGGGATTGCCCGCGCGCTCGATTTCCCGTCGGGCTCGGCCTTCCGCAACATGTGCCAGCGCTACGTGGGCGCCACGCCGCTCGAGATTCGCGACCACGGCGGCGCCCGCTTCGTCACCGCGCAGTTCCTGCGTGCCATCGGACGTCCCCACTTGGCGCAGGGACTCGAAGATCAAGGGACCCCGTGAAGTACAAGACCATCATTGAGCCGTTTCGCATCAAGACCGTTGAGCCAATCCGCCAGACCACCGAGGCCGAACGCGCCGCAGCCATCGACGCCGCACACTACAATGTCTTTCTCCTGCGGGGCGAGGACGTCCTGATCGACCTGCTGACCGACTCGGGGACGGGGGCGATGTCCGTCTACCAGTGGGCCGGCATGATGAAGGGCGACGAGACGTACGCGGGCGCGCGCTCGTACTACGCGTTCGAGCAGGCGGTGCACGATATCACCGGCTTCCGGCATGTCATCCCGACGCACCAGGGGCGCGCCGCCGAGCACATCCTCACGGGCGCGATGCTCAAGCCCGGGGATATCGTCCCGAACAACCGCCACTTCGATACGACGCGCGCCAACGTGGAGCACCGTGGCGCCACGGCGCTCGATCTCCCCATTGCCGAGGGGCACGACCCGCAGACGCTGCATCCCTTCAAGGGCAACATGGACCTCGACGCCCTGGAGCGCGTGCTGCGGGACAATCCGGGCAAGGTGCCGCTGGTGATGATCACGGTCACCAACAACTCGGGCGGCGGGCAGCCGGTGAGCATGGAGAACATCCGCGGCGCCTCGGCCATCGCGCGGCGCTACGGCGTGCCGTTCTACCTCGACGCCTGCCGCTTCGCCGAGAACTCGTGGTTCGTGCACACCCGGGAGCCCGGCTACGCCGACCGCACGCCGATCGAGATCGCGCGCGCGATGTTCGCGCTCGCCGACGGCTGCACGATGAGTGCCAAGAAGGACGGGATGGCCAACATCGGCGGGTTCCTCGCGATGAATGACGACGCCGTCGCGCAGCGCTGCCGCAACACGCTCATTCTCACCGAGGGGTTCCCGACGTACGGCGGCCTCGCCGGCTACGACCTCGAGGCCATCGCCGTGGGCCTCTACGAGGCGCTCGACCCGGACTATCTGCGGTACCGCATCCGCATGGTGGAGTACATGGCGGAGAAGATGGCGACGGCCGGCATCCCCACCGTACGCCCGGCCGGCGGGCATGCCCTCTACCTCGACGCCAAGCGGTGGCTCCCGCACATCCCGGCGTCCGAGTTCCCGGGGTGGGCGCTCTCCCTCGTGCTCTACCTCGAGGGCGGCATTCGCGCGGCGGAGATCGGCTCCGTGATGTTCGGCCAGCAGCCCGACGGCACCGAGCGTCCGGCCGACCTCGAGCTGGTGCGGCTCGCCTTTCCGCGCCGGGTCTACACCCAGAGCCACATGGACTACGTCTGCGAGGTGCTGATGCACGTCAACACGCTGGCGTCGCGCATCCGCGGGGTGCGGATCATCGAGCAGCCGGCCGCGCTGCGGCACTTCACGGCGAAGTTCGCCCCCCTCGTGCCTGGCGTGATCGCGTAGCCGCGTCGCGACCACCGGGCCGGCGCGTGGCGCCGCCGCCACGCGCTACAGCGAATCGCGGCGCCAGCTTCCCTCGAGGTAGCGCCACAGCCGCGTGCGCCCCGTGGAGCCGGCGAACTCGATGGCGCGCAGGGCGTCGCTTCGGCCCGTCGAGACGCCGACGTACACAAAGGCGCCGCCCGACGCCGACCCATTCGGGTAGAACGTGATCGTCGGCCCCGCGGTCGTGGTCGAGACGCCCGGACCCGTCGCGTAGAAGGCCGTCGCACCGTCGACCGTGACGCTGGGGATGGCGAAGCGGGCGCCCTCACTGAGCCGCCACGATTCCCAGTTCTCGGCCGCGTCCGCCGCGCCGTTGGCATTCGTGTCCTGCACGATTCGCATGCGCGATGCTGCATAGTCCAAGACGAACAGCACGTTCGTGTTCTTGGTCAGCGCCTTCTGTTGCGCGACAATCAGCGTCCGCTGGATCAGGCGACCGTTCGCGTCCTGCCGGTAGCGCAGGAGCGAGATCCGGGGCAGCGCCATGGCCGCCATGATTGCGATCAGGGCGACCACCAGCATGAGTTCGATGATCGTGTATCCGGGGCGACGAGGCACAGCAGGGAAGTTGCACAGGACGCACGAGTGGCGCCATTGTTCGCCATGCTCGTGATCGGGTTGACGGGGAACATCGCGGCTGGCAAGTCGTCGGTGGCCCGGCATTTTGCAGCGTGGGGCGCCACGCTCGTGGATGCCGACCTCCTCGCGCGCGAGGCCGTGGCGCCGCGCACCCGCGCCCTGCGGGCGATCACCGCCCGCTGGGGGGGCGGCATGCTGGCCGCGGACGGGTCCCTCGACCGCGCGGCGCTGCGCCGGATTGCGTTTGGCGACGCCGTCGAGCGCGCCGCGCTCGACGCCATCGTGCATCCGGAGGTCGCGCGGCTCCGCGCTGACGCCGTCGCGGCCGCCGCAGCGCGCGGCGACCGGCTGGTGGTGTGCGACATCCCCCTGCTCTTCGAGGCCGGGCTGACCGGCACGGTGGACGCCATCGTCCTGGTGGACGCCCCACGCGACCAGCGCCTCGCGCGACTCCTCCGCGATCGCCAGCTCGCGGCCGACGACGCTGCGGCGATGATGGACGCGCAGTGGCCGAGCGAACGGAAGCGCAGCCGTGCCGACTGGGTGATCGACAATGACGGGACGCTGGCGGACCTCGAGGCGAGGTGCCGTGTGGTCTTCGACGCCCTCGCAGCGCGCGCCGAACGCACCCCGTCGCCTTGAACCTATCCGGCGCGTCCCGTAGAATTCGATCACACCTTGCCACATCCGGAGCGATCCGTGTCTTCGATACCCGCTGATCTTCGCTACACCAACTCCCACGAATACCTCAAGCCGACTGCCGATCCGTCCGTCGTCCAGGTCGGCATCACCGACTACGCCCAGGGTGAACTGGGCGACATCGTCTACCTCGAACTGCCGAAGCCGGGCGCCAAGTTCGGCGCGCATGACTCGTTTGGCACCATCGAGGCCGTGAAGGCCGTCTCCGACCTCTACTGCCCGGTCGCGGGCGAAGTGGTCGAGGTCAATTCCCGCCTCGACGCCGAGCCCTCGCTCGTCAACAGCGATCCGTACGGTGACGGCTGGATGCTGAAACTACGAGTGGCGCCAGCCGACGTCGCAGCACTCATGAACGCCGAAGCGTACGCGAAGCACCTCGAGTCTGGTGGCGGCGGACACTAGCTGGCGCAGAGAAACAACAGAGAAGCAACAGAGAGACAACAGAGAGACAACAGAGGTCCGGGGCGTAAGCTCCGGACCTCTGTCTATGGTCTGTCTGTTGTTTCTCTGTTGTCTCTCTGTTGTCTCTCTGTTGTTTCTCTAGCCCGCGTAGGCCTCAAGTGGGGGACAGGAGCATACGAGATTGCGGTCTCCGAATGCGTTATCCACCCGCCCCACCGCGGGCCAGAACTTATGCCCCCGCACCCACGGCAGCGGGAAAGCCGCCGTTTCGCGCGAGTAGGCGTGCGTCCACGCGTCGGCCGTGCAATGCTCCATCGTGTGCGGCGCGTTCACCAGCGGGTTGTCGTCCCGCGGTAGCGCGCCCGACTCCACCAGCGCGATCTCGGCGCGGATGGCGAGCAGCGCGTCCACGAACCGGTCCAGCTCCGCCTTCGGCTCGCTCTCCGTCGGCTCGATCATCAGCGTGTCGTGCACCGGGAACGAGATGGTCGGCGCATGGAAGCCGTAGTCCATCAGCCGCTTGCCGATGTCCCCGGCGTCCACGCCCGCCGTCGCCTTGAGGGCGCGCGGGTCGACGATGCACTCGTGCGCGATCGTCCCGTTCTTCCCCTTGTACAGCACGGGGTACTCGGCGTCGAGGCGCTTGGCCACGTAGTTCGCATTGAGGATCGCGATCTTCGTGCTCATCGTGAGCCCTTCGCCGCCAAGCAGCATGATGTACATCATCGAGATCGGCACGACGCTGGCGCTTCCCCACGGCGCTGACGCCACCGCGCCGATCGCCTGCGCACCGCCCGTCTTCACTGACACGTGCCCCGGCAGGAACGGCGCGAGGTGCTCGGCCACGCCGATGGGCCCCACCCCGGGTCCGCCCCCGCCGTGCGGAATGGAGAAGGTCTTGTGCAGGTTCAGGTGGCAGACGTCGGCGCCGATGTCGCCCGGGCGGCAGAGGCCGACCATGGCGTTCATGTTGGCGCCGTCCAGGTAGACCTGCCCGCCGTATTGATGCACGACCTTGGTGATGTCGGTGATCGCCTCCTCGAAGACGCCGTGCGTCGACGGATACGTCACCATGAGCGCCGCGAGGCTGGCGGCGTGCTGCTCGGCCTTGGCCTTGAGGTCGGCCACGTCGATGTTGCCGTTCGGATCCGTCTTCACCACCACCACGTCGAGGCCGGCCATCACCGCGCTTGCCGGGTTGGTGCCGTGCGCCGACTGCGGGATCAGGCAGATATTGCGATGCGACTCGCCGCGCGACGCGTGGTACGCGCGAATCACCAGCAGCCCGGTGTACTCGCCCTGCGAGCCGGCGTTGGGCTGGAGCGACACGGCGTGGAAGCCGGTGATCTCGCCAAGCGCGGCCTCGATCCGGTCGAAGAGCGCCCGATATCCCTGCGTCTGCGCCACCGGCGCGAACGGGTGGATGTTGCCGATCTCGGGCCACGTCACCGGGAACATCTCGGCGGCGGCATTCAGCTTCATCGTGCACGAGCCGAGTGAGATCATCGAGTGCACGAGCGAGAGATCCTTGGCCTCGAGCGACCGCACGTAGCGCTGGAAGTCCGTCTCCGAGCGGTGCGTGTGGAACACCGGGTGCGTCAGGAAGGCGCTCGTGCGCCCGAAGCGCTCGTCGAAGCGCGGATCCACGCCCTTCGCCGTGGCGTCCACCGCGCTCGCGGCGCCGCCGAAGACGGCCATCAGGTCGCCGAGGTCGGCGGTCGTGGTGGTCTCGCCCATCGCGACGCCGATCGTGCCGTCCTCGAAGTAGCGCAGGTTGATCCGCTTCGCCTCGGCGGCCTTCTTCACCGCCGCGGCGCCGCCCTTGGGCGAGACGCGCACCGTGTCGAAGAAGATGTCGTGCAGCACCGCGTGCCCGGCCGCGCGAACGCCGGCCGCGAAGGTCTCGGCGAGGTGGTGCACCCGCCGGGCAATCCGCACCAGGCCGTCGGGACCGTGGAAGACCGCGTACATGCCGGCCATCACCGCGAGCAGCACCTGCGCCGTGCAGATGTTGCTCGTCGCCTTCTCGCGGCGGATGTGCTGCTCGCGCGTCCCCAGCGCCATGCGCATGGCGGGCTGGCCGTTGCTGTCGCGCGACACGCCGATGATGCGCCCCGGCATGAGGCGCTTCAGGTCGTCCTTGGTGGTCAGGAACGCGGCGTGCGGGCCGCCGTAGCCGTACGGCACGCCGAACCGCTGCGTATTGCCGACGGCGACGTCGGCGCCCCATTCCCCCGGCGGGGCGAGGAGCGTCAGTGCGAGCAGGTCGGTCGCAGCCACGACGCGCGCGCCGGCGGCGTGCACCCGGTCGCACAGCGCGCGATAGTCCTCGATCGCACCGAACGTGTTGGGATACTGGATCAGTACGCCGCAGACCGTGGCGTCGAGCGTGAACTGCGCCACGGGCTGCACCGTCACGGTGATGCCGCGCGCCGCACCGCGCGCCTTGACGACGTCGATCGTCTGCGGATGGCAGTCGTCCGCCACGAGGAACACGTCGCGTCCGCTCGTTGCGGCGTGCAGCATCTGCATCGCCTCGGCGGCCGCGGTGCCCTCGTCGAGCAGCGAGGCATTGGCCAGCGGCAGCCCTGTCAGGTCGATGACCGTCGTCTGGAAATTCAGCAGCGCCTCGAGGCGGCCCTGCGCGATCTCCGCCTGGTACGGCGTGTAGGCCGTGTACCATCCCGGATTCTCGAGGATGTTGCGCTGGATGACGGCCGGCGTGTGCGTGCCGTAGTAGCCCTGGCCGATGAAACTGCGCCACACCTGGTTCGGCGCCACCATCGCCTTGAACGCGGCGAGCGCGTCCTGTTCCGACATCGCGGCCGGCAGGTCGAGCGGGCGGTTGAGTCGGATGTTGCTGGGCACGGTCGCGTCGATCAGGGCGTCGAGCGACGGATAGCCAAGGACCTTCAGCATCGCCTCGACGTCGGAATCCGACGGGCCGAGGTGCCGGGGCGTAAAGACGTCCGGCTGCGGTATGGAAGTCGAAGTCACGGTACGCGCTTCTCCAGTGCGGCGCGCCTGCTGCGCCCCCGACGCGGGTGCGATTCGGCGCACGACGTCTATGAAACTAACAAGCCGCGTGCTTCGTTGGGACCACGATGACGCAGGGGATTTCCCGATTGATGGCAGGGTCGATCACCACAGGGCATCGGACCCCACGCACACCCTGCCCCAGCACCATACCCTGCGCCCGTCCCCTGGAGCCCGTAACTTTCGTCATCCCGTATTCTCGGAGACTCGTGATGTCAGCCCGCCAGGAAGCCACGCGCGCCGGTATCAGCTTCGGCTCGGCGCTGGCCATCGCCATCTCGTGGAGCGCCAACAAGTCCATCCTTTGGGCCATCGTGCATGGCGCGCTGTCCTGGCTCTACGTCGTGTACTACGCGTTCAAGTACTGACGTGGCCGCTTGGCGACTGCTTGACACGGGAGCCCGCGACGGGGCGTGGAACATGGCGTGCGACGTTGCCCTGATGGCCCGCGCCCGCCGCACGGGCGAGTCCGTCTTTCGCGTCTACGCGTGGGCGCGACCCACGCTCTCGTTCGGCCGGCATGAGGCGGCGCGCCGGCACTATGACGCCGGCGCCATCACGGCCGCCGGCGTGGACATCGTTCGACGCCCCACCGGCGGCCGCGCGCTGCTGCATCACCGCGAGGTCACGTACTCCATCACCGGCCCGGTCGTCCCGGGAGAGTCGCTCGCCGGCAGTGTGCGCCGATTCAACCAACTGTTGCTCGACGCCCTGCGGACCCTCGGCGTCGACGCGCGCGAGGCGGGCAAATCCCACGCCCTGCGCCCGGAGGGCGCGGCCTGCTTTGCGGTGCCGAGCGCCGGCGAACTGACGCTCGACGGGCGCAAGCTCGTCGGGAGCGCGCAGGTGCGGCAGGACGGCGCGCTGCTGCAGCACGGCTCCATCCTGCTGGATGATGACCAGGGCCGCGTCGCCGGATTCGCCGCCGGACCCTACCGGCCGCCGGCGCCGGCCGCGTCGCTGCGTGAGGCCCTGGGCGTCAGGGCCGCCTACGAGCCCGTGCGAGATGCACTGATGCGGGTGGTCGCGGCGGCGGACGGCGCTCGATCGCCCGGGGCGATCGCCCTCACCCCGGAGGAGGCGCTCGGCGGGTCGCCGGACCTCGACGACGCCCTGACGCGGTTCCGCGATGCCGGGTGGACGTGGCGCCGATGAGCATTCTGCCCTAACGTTGTCCGCCGTGACCCATTCTCGCTTTCGCTCCCTCGCCCTGCTCTTCTGCCTCGCGGCCAGCAGCGCCTGCCGCGGCACCGATGCGTCGCCGACCGGCGGCGTTGTCGTCGTGTCGTCCGGCGCGGATGCCGAGACGCTGGTCCCACCGCTGGTGGAAGGAAGCCAGGGACGGGTCGTCACGGAGCTGATCTACGACAAGCTCGCCGATGTCGGGCCGGCCTTGAACACCTTCGGCGATGTCGGCTTCGTCCCCAAGCTGGCGCGTTCGTGGGACTGGTCGCGTGATTCGCTGACGATCACGTTCCACCTCGATCCGGGCGCCCGCTGGCATGACGGGCAGCCGGTCACGGCGTACGACGTGCAGTACGCATTCCGCGTCTGGACGGACAGTGCGGTTGGTGCCGTGCAGCGCGCCGCGCTCGCAGCCGTCGATTCGGTCTCGGCGCCCGATTCACGGACGGCGCGGGTGTACTTCCGTGAACGGACCCCCGAGCAGTTCTATGCCTTCACGTACACGCTGATACCGCTCCCGGCGCACCGGCTCGCGTCGCTCCCGGGCGCGGCGCTGCGCGATGCTCCCGAGGTGCGCTCGCCGGTGGGAAGCGGTCCGTTCCGCTTTGTGTCGTGGGCGCCGCGCACGCGCCTCGAACTGTCCGCCAACACGGCGTACTATGCCGGCCGGCCGCGGGTGGACGGCGTGGTCTTTGTCTTCGCCGCGCAGGGCGCCACGGTTGCCGCACGACTGCTGGCGGGCGAGGCCGATTTCGTCGAACAGCTCTCGCCGCCGGATTTCGCGCAACTGCCGCGCGACGGCGCGGTGCGCGCCCAGCCGTACGGCAGCCTCGACTACACGTTCCTGCTCTTCAACCAGTTTGACGCGCGCGACGCGGCCCGCCCGCATCCCATCTTCGCCGATCGCGCGATGCGGCGGGTACTCACCGCGGCCATCGATCGCTCGACTATCGTGCGCAGCGTGTTCGATTCGCTCGCGCGGCCCGCCATTGGGCCATTCTCGCGCATGCAGTGGACCGCAGACACCACGCTCACCGGCATTGCGTTCGATCCATCGGCCGCGGCGCGAATGCTCGACTCCCTCGGCTGGCGCGATACCGATCGGAACGGCATCCGTGAGCGCGCCGGTCGTCCGCTGGCGTTTTCCGTGCTGGTCCCCGCCTCCAGCCGCCCGCGTCAGGCGGCCGCGGTCTTGCTGCAGGCGCAGTTCAAGGCGGTGGGCGTCGCCGTGACCATTGAGCAAACCGATTTCAACACGTTTCTCGACCGCGCGCGGCGCGGCGCGTTCGACGCGATGGTCAGCGGCGTGCGAACCAGCCCGAGTCCACGCGGCGTGCGGGACTGGTGGGGCACTCCCGGCCCCGACCGCGGCATTCAGAACTGGGGACGCTGGAGCAATGCGGAGTTCGATGCGCAATTGGACAGCGCGCTCTCCGCGCCGCGCGTTGAAGAGCTCCGCGCGCACATCCACGCCGCCTACCAGGCAGCCCTCAACGACGCACCGGCCATCTGGCTCTATGAACCCCGGTTCTTCGCGGGCGTGCACCGCCGGCTGACCGTCCGCGCGCTGCGCCCGGATGCGTGGTGGTCGGGGATCGTGAACTGGTCCATCGACCCGGCCCAGCGGCTGCCGCGTGATCGCCGCGCCCCTGCCACGCCCTGAGGCGTGCCACGCGAGATCGTCACCCGGCTCCTCCATGCCATCGCGGTCTGCGCGGTGGTCGCGACGTCGGTCTTTGTCCTAATCCAGTGCGCGCCGGGCGATCCGTTCGCCACCGCCCTTGACGGCGCCGACGTGCCGCCAAGCGTGCGCGCCGAGTGGCGTGCGCGATATGGCTTCGATTTGCCTCCAGGCGAGCGCTTCGTCCGTTGGGCCGCCGCACTCACCCGCGGCGAACTCGGCTATGCCGCCTCGCGACATCGCACCGTCGCCGAGGTCGTAGGCGACGCCATGCCGCGCACGCTGCTCCTCGTCGGGGTCGCGCTCGGCCTCGGGTTCGCGGCCGGCGTCGGCATCGCGCTGGTGCAGACGCGCCATCACCGCCGCTGGCAGGACCGCGTCCTTGGAGCGCTGACGCTCGGCGGCGTCGCGGTGCCGGAGTTCCTCGTCGCGCTGCTTGCCATGACCTGGCTCGGTGCGCGATGGCGGCTCTTCCCGGTGGCGGGCATGGGCAGCCTCGGCGATGCGGGCGCCTGGCCGTTGTGGGAGCGCATCCTCGACCTCGTCTGGCACCTCGCGCTGCCCGCCGGTGTCCTCGCCCTCGCCGTCGCGTCGCGCGTGGCGCGCCATCAGCGGGCGGCCCTGCTCGCCGTGATGCGCGAGGACTACATCCGCACGGCGCGCGCGAAGGGCCTGGGAGAATGGGACGTGATCGTACGGCACGCGCTCCCGAACGCGATTGGCCCGGTCATCGCCCTGCTCGGACTCGCACTGCCCTCGCTTGTCGGCGGCGCCGTACTCATCGAACGCATCTTCGGCTGGCCGGGGATGGGGCTCACGCTCTTTGATGCGCTGCTCGCCCGCGACTACCCGCTCATTCTGGCGGCGGTCCTGCTCGCCACCGTGCTGGCCGTCGTCGCACGCACCGTCACCGACGCGATCGCCGAGTATGTGGCGCCGCGCCGCGCGCGGGAGCGGTAGTGGCCGCCAGCACCTGGCGTCGCCTGCTCGATGACCGCGCCGCCCGCGTCGCCGGGGGCGTGCTCGGCGCCGCCGCACTGGCCGCTGTCCTCGCGCCGTGGATTGCCCCGCATGACCCGACGCTGCAGCCGGATCCCGTGGCATTGCGGCTCGTGGCGCCGTCGTGGCAGCACCCATTCGGCACCGATCCGTTCTCTCGCGACGTGCTCAGCCGCGTCCTCCACGGTGCGCGCGTCTCGCTGGGGGTGGCGGCAGGGGCGATGCTGCTCTCCGTTACGCTGGGAGCCGCACTCGGCGCGCTGGCCGCCGTCGTCGGCGGCTGGGTGGATGGCGTCGTCTCCGGGCTCGTGGACGTGCTCATTGCCATGCCGCGCCTGCTCGTCGTCATCGCCCTCGTTGCCACGTTCGGGACGCTCTCGCCCTGGTGGCTGGTCGCGCTGATCGGTGGCAGCGGCTGGCTCACCACTGCGCGCATCGTGCGCGCCGAGTTCCGCGATCATCTGCAACGCGAATACGTGCTCGCGGCGCGTGCCCTGGGCGCCTCGCGCTGGCGCATCACCTGGCACCACCTGTTGCCGGCGGTGGCGCCACAGCTCGCCGTGGCCGCCGCGCTGGCGCTTGCGGCAGTCATTCCCCTCGAAGCCGCGCTCAGCTTCGTCGGGCTCGGCGTCCAGCCGCCGCTCGCGAGCTGGGGGAACATCCTGCTCGACGGCGCCGACTACCTCACGTCGGCCTGGTGGCTCGTGCTCTTTCCCGTCGCCGCGGTCTCGCTCACGGTCGGCTCCGCCCTGATCCTGGCCGACCGCCTCCGCGTCGCGATCGCGGGGGAGGAGCACGGCGAGTGAACCCCGCCCTCCTTATCGTCGATCAGCTGCAGATTGACGTCAACGCCCTGCGCGGCGCGGCGCCCAAGCCGATCCTGCGCGGCGTCTCATTCGCGATGCAGCCCGGCGAGACCGTGGGGGTGCTTGGCGCGAGCGGCAGCGGCAAGACATCGCTGGCGCTGGCGCTGCTCGGGCTGCTCCCTCCAGCCCTCACCGCGCGCGGACGCGTCCTCTTCGAGGGCCACGAGCTGCTCGCCGCGTCGCGAGGAGCGCGCCGTGCGCTGCGCGGTCGCCGCCTCTCCATCGTCTTTCAGGAGCCGCTCACGGCGCTCAACCCGCGCATGCGCGTCGGCGCACAGGTGGCCGAGATGGCGCGCGCGCACGGAGAGCGCGATGCGCGGCGCGCCCTGCGGAGCGCGGTGGACATGCTGGGCCGCGCGGGCCTTCCGGACGCCGACGTGCGGTCGCGGCGCTTCCCGCACGAGCTGTCCGGCGGCGAGCGGCAGCGCGTGCTGCTCGCCATGGCGCTCCTGCTCGACCCCGCCCTCCTCATCGCCGACGAGCCGACGTCGGCGCTCGACGTCACGGTCCAGGCGCAGGTGCTGCAGCTCCTGCACGCCCAGCAGCGCGAGCGCGGCCTGGCGCTGCTCCTCGTGAGCCATGACCTCGGCGTCATCGCCACGAGTTGCGAGCGCACCATCGTGCTGCACGACGGGCTCGTCGTCGAGGATGTCCCGACGCGCCAGCTTCTCTCCGCCCCCGAGCATGCGCAGGCCCGGGCTCTGGTCGATGCCGTGCGTCCTGCGGTGCGCAGCGCATGAGCGCCCTGCTCGAGGTTCGCGATCTCGTCGTTGCGTATGAAGGGCGCGACGGTCGCGTACGCGCGGTGGACGGCGCATCGCTCGATGTCGCGCGCGGCGAGACGATGGCGCTGGTGGGCGAGTCCGGCAGCGGCAAGACCAGCCTCGGACGCGCCATCCTGCGGCTCGTCCCCGCGGCGTCCGGCAGCGTGCATTTCGACGGTGCCGACGTGCGCGGGCTCGCCGGCGACGCACTCCGCCGTTTCCGGCGGCAGGCGCAAGTGGTGTTTCAGGACCCCCTCGCGTCGCTCGATCCCCGGATGCGCGTGGGCGACATCGTCCGTGAGGGCATCGACATCCACGCCCTCGCGCCGCGCGCCGACGCCAACCGGCGCGTCGCCCGGCTGCTCGAGGAAGTCGGGCTCCGCGCGGAGGACGCCGAGCGCCTCCCGCACGAGTTCTCCGGCGGCGAGCGCCAGCGTATCGCCATCGCGCGCGCGCTGGCGGTGGAGCCGGAGTTCCTGGTGCTCGACGAAGCCGTTTCCGCCCTCGACGTGCTCGTCCGCCGCCAGGTGCTCGACTTGCTGGCCACCCTGCAGGCCGCGCGAGGCCTCACGTACCTGTTCATCGCGCACGACCTCGCGGTCGTGGAACGCATCGCGACGCGGGTGGCCGTGATGCAGCAGGGACGCATCGTCGAATGCGCACCTACGGCCGAGCTCTTCGCCGCCCCCGCGTCGGGCGCTGCGCAAGCGCTGCTCGCGGCCATTCCGCGGATTGCCTGGTAGGTCGCCAGAAGGCACGGTGAGCACGTGCTCGCCGGTGCGCAAACGCAGAACGGCGACCCGAAGGCCGCCGTTCGCGATCTGCCATCTACCATCCACCATCTACCATCTGCCGTCTACCATCACTCGCCCTACTTCACCCCATGCATCAGCTTCTGCACCCTCGGCGCCGCGAGCAGCAGGATGAGACCCGCCGCCGTCAGCGCCCAGAAGCCGAAGGTGTAGCCGCTCAACGCCGACGTCGTCGTCATGCCGGTCTCGCCGCTCACCTCGCTGGCGAAGATGCCCGACAGGTTGTTGCCGATGCCCGTGGAGAGGAACCAGCCGCCCATCCCGAGCCCGACCAGCTTCACCGGCGCGAGCTTCGTCACCATGGAGAGCCCGATCGGCGACAGGCAGAGCTCGCCGATGGACTGGATCAGGTAGACCGCCACCAGCGTCCAGAACGGGATCTTGTTGTCGGCCGGATTGATGAGGCTCGACAGCGCGAACATGAGCAGCAGGAACGCCAGGCCGTTGAAGATCAGGCCGAGCCCGAACTTCCGCGGGATGGACGGGTTCGCGTTCACCTTGGCCAGTGCCACCCACACCCAGGCCACGATCGGGGCGAAGATGATGATCGCCACCGCGTTCACGCTCTGGAACCAGCCCGTCGGGAAGGTCCAGTCGCCGAACTGCCGGTTCACGATGTTGTCGGCCAGGAAGGTGAAGGAACTGCCGGCCTGCTCGAAGAACATCCAGAACATGATGTTGAACACGAAGATCAGCAGCATCGCGATCGTCTTGTCGCGCGCCACGGCCCCTTCGCGAATGCCCTCGACCATCAGCATCGCCGAGAGGCCGATGAACATCGCCGTGAGCACGTACTGCAGGTTCTTGCCGCCCACCGCGAGCAGCGAGAACACGAGCGGCACGCAGAGCGCGGCGCCGATGGCCACGTAGATCACGCGCATCCGGTTCGCCTGGTCGGCCACCGGCGCGCCGATGCCCTGCAGCTGGCGGCGGCCGACGTAGAACCAGACGAGGCTGATCAGCATGCCGATGCCGGCCGTCATGAAGACGACCTTGTATGCCGGCATGGACTCGGTGCCAAACACGTTCTCGGCCAGCCAGCTCGTGAGGAGCGGCGACAGGAACGCGCCCGCATTGATGCCCATGTAGAAGATCGTGAAGCCCGAATCGCGGCGTTCGTCACCCGCCGAGTAGCACTTGCCGACGATGGTCGAGATGTTCGGCTTGAACAACCCGTTGCCGACGACGATCGTCGAGAGGCCGAGCTTGAAGATCGTCGGGTCGGGCAGCGTGATCATGAACAGGCCCGCCGCCATGAAGACGGCACCCGTCAGGATGGACCGCTGGTAACCGATCACCTTGTCGGCCACATAGCCGCCGAAGATCGCCACGGCGTAGACGAGCGCGAGGTAGGACCCGTACGTCAGGTTCGCCTCGGCCTGTCCGGTGGGCGAGCCGCCGTGGAACTGGGCGACGATGTAGAGCACCAGCGCCCAGCGAATGCCGTAGAACGCGAAGCGCTCCCAGAACTCCGACATGAACAGCATCCACAGCGGCTGCGGATGCCCCATCATCTGCTTGAACTCGGGAATCGTCGTGCCGTCCCGGTTCGTATCAGCTGCACCACTCATGCGACTTCTCCAGGAAAGGGGAAGGGCGTTTATTGTGACGAGATTCTGCCGCCGACCCGGAATTCCGGGTCTGCACGGATGGTTTTATGTAGCCGTTGGGCGGCCGTTCGTCAAACGGGTGCGGACCCCCGCCGGCGCGGTGGTTCAGGCGGAATGCAGCGCCGCCGACGCCTCGCCCTACGGCTGTCCCATGCGGCGCTTGAGTTCCTCGAGCCGCGCCGCGGCATCGGCGTCCTTCGCCTCGCGTGCGCGCTGGCGATGCAACGAATCGAGCTCGGCATTCAGCGCGCCGTCGTCCGGAAGCCCCAGCTCGGCATCCGACGGAGTGCGGGCCGTGCCCGCCGGAGCGCTGCCCGCCCCGACCGTCCCGGCCCCGGCCGCGGCGGCCTTGAGCTGGGTGAGCATCTCATCGTAGTCGCGGCGCGCGAGCGCCGCCTCCGCTTCCTGCGCCTCGAGCTTGCGCTCGAGCACCGCGATGCGCTCGAGATGCTGCCCTTCGTACTTCTCCGCGATGGCCACCGTCTCCGCGTCGTTGATGCCGGCAGCGAGGCCCTTGCGCCGGGTCACCGTTTCCAGCCCCTGTCGCTCCGCGTCCAGCTTGCGGCGCGTCACGTCAACGCCGCGCTCCAGGTCCTCGACGCCGAGCTTGGCGGAGACGAGCGCCTGCTTCATGTCATTGATCACGGCGCGCCGTTCGTTGGGGTGCACCCGCCCCCCGAGGAGGTCGGCGATGGTGGTCTTCAGCGATTCAAACACGGGCAGGCGGGCTGCGGTTTGTGGATTTCGCGCGCGACCGACGTTCCGGCGCGCGCCCCATGCACAATACGATACTGCAACGCGGCGGTTCCGCCCAACCCGCCGCGGTATGCGTCCGCCCCCGTCCGCATTCCCTGCACCCCACCCTGCCCCCTGAACCCTGCACCACACCCTGCTCCCTGAACCCTGCACCCCATCCTGCCCCCTGAACCCTGCACCACACCCTGCTCCCTGAACCCTGCACCACACCCTGCACCCTTCCTGTAGTTTCAGTGTATGCCGCCTCCGCTCGTCGCCCTCACCGCCTCCTCCAAGGCCGCCGCCGGCCCCGGCAAGTACTCGCGCGTGCGGGTCAACGAGGCCTACGTGCGCGCACTGCAGTCGGTCGGACTGGTGCCGTTGGTCATTCCGCCGTCCCTTTCGCCCGACGAGGCAAGCGCCGTCGTCGCGCGCGTTTCCGGCGTCGTGCTCTCGGGCGGCGAGGATGTGGACCCCGCGCGTTACGGCGCTGCCCGACACCCCGCGACGCAGAAGCCGAAGGTTGCACGCGACGCCACAGAACTCGCCCTCGTCGAGGCGGCGCGCGCGGCGCAGCGCCCCATGCTGGGCATCTGCCGCGGCCTGCAACTGCTCAACGTCGCCCTTGGCGGCACCCTCGTGCAGGACCTCGGGATGCTCCGCCCGAGCGAGATCGGCCACTCCCTCGAAACGTCCCGCGCGCACCGTGTGCATGGCGTCACGATTCTCAGCGGCTCCCGGCTCGCCGCCGCCGCGGGCGACCTCGTCATCGAGGTCAACTCGTTTCACCATCAGGGCGTGGATCAACTCGCCCCGTCGCTGCGCGCCACCGCGTACGCCCCCGACGGCGTCGTCGAGGCCGTGGAAACGACCGACGACTGGTGGGCCCTCGCCGTCCAGTGGCACCCGGAGGAGCTGCTGCAGGACGCGAAGCCCTGGGACCGCGCGATCTTCCAGGCGTTCGCGCAGGCGTGTGAGCAGCGCCGCAGGGGGTGAGCGAGCCGCCGCTCCTCCTCCTCCCCATATTTAGGGCGTGCGCATTCTCCATCTGGACAGCGGGCAACATTGGCGCGGCGGGCAGCGGCAGGTCTACCTGCTCGCCGCCACGCAGCGAGAACGCGGGTCCGAGCCGCTCGTCGTTGCCGCACCCAACTCTCCGCTCGCCGGCATGCTCAAGACACAGGGCATCGCCAGCGCCGCGGTGGCCATGCGCGCCGACTTCGACCTCCTCGCCATGCGCCGCGTGCGGCGCATTGTGTCGCGCTGGCGCCCGGACCTCGTGCACGCGCACGATGCGCGCGCCCATGCCATCGCGCTCGGCGCGCTCCTTGGCGGCGACATCCCACTGCTCGTCACGCGTCGCGTTCCCTTCGTCCCGAAGGGACGCCTCAAGTACGGCTCACGCGTCGCGCACTTCATCGCCATCAGCCAGGCCGTCGGTGAGGCACTCCAGCTCGGCGGCGTCGGCGCGGAGCGGGTCACCGTCGTCTATTCCGGCGTTCCCTCGCCGGTGGTCGGCGTACCTCGAGACTGGCGGCGCGAGGCCGGCTGGCCGGCCGACACCCTGCTCTGCGGCGTCGTGGGCGCCATGACCGCCGAAAAGGGCGTTGCCAGGCTGCAGGAGATCGCCGAGTTCGTCGCGCCCGACCTGCGCGAGCGCCTGCGCCTCGTGCTGCTCGGCGGGACGGCCATTGGCGCCGATTCGTTCGGGGGCATCGCGGCGTATCGCGCCGGGTTCGTGGACGCGATCCACGATGCGATGGCCGGCCTCGACATGCTCTGGCATCCGTCGGGCGCTGAGGGCCTCGGCACCGCCGTGATCGACGCGATGGCGCTCGGCGTGCCGCCCGTCGCCTTTGCCACCGGCGGGCTCGCGGAACTCGTCGAACCTGGACGTTCCGGCCTGCTGGCGGCACCAGGCGACGTGCGCGCCTTCGCGCAGGAGGTGGAGCGCCTCGCCGCGGACCGCGCGCTGCGAGAGGCGCTCGCCGACGGCGGCCGGGCGCGCGCGGCTCAGTTCTCGGTGGACCGAATGGCCAGCGGCGCTGCCGCGGTGTACGACATGGTGCTGGCGCGAGCGACCGCGCTGGCGCGCAACCCGTAGACGCGTACCCCGCCGCGCCGGTAGTTTTATAGGTTCCACCCTCTCATCGGCCCCTCACGACCCCGTGCTCTTCATCTGCATCCCGTCGCACAACGAAGCGCCGACCGTCGGCGTCCTGTTGTGGCGTATCCGGAAGGTCTTTCGGGAATTCTCGCGCGAGTACGAGATCCTCGTCTACGACGACGCGAGCACCGACGAGACGGCCGAGGTCCTGGCGCCGTACCACAAAGTGCTCCCGCTCACGGTCATCCGCGGCACGCAGCGGGTTGGCTATGCCCGCGCGGTGGACGCCCTTTTGCGCGACGCCGCGCAGCGCACGCGCTATCCGCGACGCGACGCCGTGGTGCTGCTGCAGGCCGACTTTACGGACCAGCCCGAACAGCTCCCCGAGCTGATCAAGCGCTTCGAGGGCGGCGCCGACGTGGTCGTTGCAGAACCCGCCGCCGTGCCGTCGGCGCCCAAGCCCGTGCGTGCGCTCGCCACGTGGGCGCGCCGCGCGGCCCGGTTCTGGCCGGTGCGCGCGCAGCTCAGCGTCCCCGGCATCAGCGATCCCTTTGCCACGTATCGCATCTTCCGCATCACCGTGGTGCGCGACCTCGTGCGCGACGCCGGCGATGCGCCGGTGACCGACGGCCCCGTGCGCGTCGCCAACCTCGAACTGCTGCGCCGTGCCGCCGCGCTCGCGCGCCGCGTCGAGTCCGTCACCGTGGAGCCGCGCTTCGACATTCGCCCGCGCGCCACGCGCGTGCAGGTCTGGCCGGACCTCAAGGCGATCCTCAGCGCCGGCTGGGCGGCCCGGAAGCGGCGCGCCGTCGCCACGGTGTGAAGACCGTCGCGCACGCTCCCGCCGGCTCCGAGAGCCGCGTGGCGCGAACGCTCGCCGGCGCGCTGGCCCTGCTCGTCGCCGTCATGCTGCCGGTGCCGTCGCTGGCGCAGGCGACGCCGCTGCCAACCGACGCCGCCTCGGTGCCCTGGAGCATCGGCGAGAAGCTGCGCTACGATGTCCGCTTCGGCTTCATCAAGGCGGGGACGGGCGAGATGCGGATCATGGGCCTGGAGCCCGTCCGCGGCCGCCTCGCCTGGCACGGACGCTTCACCGTGCACGGCGGCTACCTCGCCCTGCGCGTGGATGACGTGCTCGAGACGTGGATGGACGTCACGACCCTGTCGTCGCTCCGCTTCGCGCAGGACTTCAAGGAGATCGGCCGCGAGCGGCAGAAGACGTTCGACATCTTTCCCGAGCGGAAGGCCTACCTCCAGCGCGGCAAGACGGAGAAGCCGTCGGTCGAGAACCCGCTCGACGACGGGTCGTTCCTGTACTTCATCCGCACGGTGCCGCTCGTCGTCGGGGAGACGTACCGCTTCGACCGGTATTTCATCCCCGACCGCAATCCGGTGACGATTCGCGTGCTGCGCCGCGAGACGGTGAGCGTGCCGGCTGGCACGTTCGCCTGCATCGTGCTGCAGCCCATCATCAAGACGAAGGGCATCTTCTCCGAGAACGGGCAGGCCGAGATCTGGCTCACCGACGACGCGAAGCGCATCATGGTGCAGATGAAGTCGAAGCTCGCCTTCGGATCGCTCAACCTCTACCTGCGCTCCGTCTCATTCACCGACGCGCCCGAGGCCGCCAAGTGAGCACGCCCCGCGAAGCCGACCTGTCGAAGGTGCGCACGATTCCCGTCGCCGGGCGGCCCAACAAGGTGAACGCCGGCGAGTTCGCCACGCCGCCGCACGACGACCGCTCGTTCGCCGCCTTCGTCCGCTCGCTCCCGGACGTGCTCAAGGCGGCCGATTTCCGCCGCGTCGTGGACGCCGTCGTGCAGGCGCACCGCGCCAAGCGCGCGGTCATCGTGATGCTCGGCGGGCACGTCGTGAAGACCGGCATCGGTCCGCTCCTCGTGGACCTCATGCGCCGCGGCGTTGTCACCGATCTCGCCATGAACGGGTCGGCGGCCATCCACGACTACGAGATCGCCCGCTTCGGCGCGACGAGCGAGGACGTGGCCGCGGGACTGCGCGACGGCACGTTCGGAATGGCTGAAGAGACCGGCCGCGGGCTCAACGAGGCGTTCGTGAAGGGCATGGCCGAGGGCTGGGGCATGGGCGAAAGCGTGGCGCGCGCCCTCGAGGGCGAGGCGTCCCTCGCGCATCCCGAACTCAGCGTGATCCTGCAGGCGCGCACGCTGGGCGTGGGCACCACGGTGCACGCCGCGCTCGGCGCCGAGATCATCCACCAGCATCCGGCGGCCAATGGCGCGGCCATCGGCGACACGAGCCATCGCGACTTCCGCCGCCTCGCGGCGAGCATCGAACGGCTGCACGACGGCGGTGTCGTCCTCAACTGCGGCAGTGCGGTGATCATGCCGGAGGTCTTCCTCAAGGCGCTGACCATCGCCCGCAACCTCAACGCCGGCCGGCCGACGGGCTTCGTCACCTGCGACATCGACATGCAGCGGCACTACCGGCCGCACGTGAACGTCGTGCAGCGCCCTACCCTCGCCGGCGGTGCCGGCTACGAACTCACCGGGCATCATGAGCTGATGCTGCCGATGTTGGCGTGGGCGATTGCGGATGCGATGGGCTGAACAAGGGCAGATGGTCGATGGTAGAGGGTAGGCGACGGGGCGCGATCCGCATGGATCGCGCCCCGTCATCTCTACCGTCAACCCTCGACCACCTACCATCACGCGCACCGCGAGCCGGAGCCCGCGCTACGAATTGAACTTCTCCTCGATCTTCCGGGCCGTGTCCGGCATGAACAGCCGCAGGATCAGGTAGATGATGCCGCCCACGATGGCGATGCGCACCGCCCATCCGAGCAGGACGAAGAAGATCCCGAACAGGACGCCGAAGAGGCCGAAGAAGACCTTGAGGGCGAAGAGGCCGATCAGGGCCAGGGCGCCAATTCCAAAGATGGTGCGGAGCATGGGAAACCTCGGTGCGGGTGCTGTCTCCCATACGCGCCAGCCCCTGCGGAGGTTTCGGCGCCCGCCTGCTCCTCCAGCGCGTCGCCTGATGCCCTCGGACGCAGCGGGTCGATCACCCGACCGTGGTCCGCCGAGCGTGATCATGCGCCGAGAACCGCAGAAGGGTGGTAACCGTTATTTATAGTTATAACGGTTACTATTGCTGGATTCCGCTTGGTCCGCGCGGTAGTTTCTTCATTCCGCCCCCGATTGCCGGGTGGCGGACTCCCTCGCCCCATTCACGCATGAGCGAGCATCTCTACCAGATCCTGGGACGGCACCGGTCCGAGCCCCTGCCCGAGCGCAAGCCGTCCTGGTTGAAGGTCAAGGCCCCAGGTGGAGGCAACTACCTCCACCTCAAGAACCTCATGCGCGACCTCAAGCTCAATACGGTCTGCGAGGAGGCGCACTGCCCCAACGTGGGCGAGTGCTGGCAGCACGGGACCGCCACGTTCATGATCCTCGGCGACGTCTGCACCCGGAACTGCGCCTACTGCGCCGTGGCCCACGGCCGGCCGCCGAAGTTTGACGCCGCCGAGCCCGCCCGCGTGGCCGAGGCGGCCCGCACGATGAACCTGCGGCATGTCGTCCTCACATCCGTGGATCGCGACGACCTGCCCGATTTCGGCGCGTGGGCGTTTGCCGAGACGGTGCGGCTGATCAAGGCCGACAACCCGGCGACCTCGGTGGAGGTGCTGGTCCCCGACTTCCAGGGGAACGAGGACTCCATTCGCACCGTGCTCGAGGCCGAACCGGACATCTACAACCACAACACCGAGACGGTCCCGCGCCTCTACAAGAAGGCGCGGCCCGGCGGCCGCTACGAGCGCGTGATGGAGATCTTCCGCGTCTCCAAGCGCATCGCCCCGCACATTCCCACCAAGACCGGCGTGATCGTCGGGATGGGGGAGACCAATGAGGAGATCGTGCAGGTCATGCTGGACCTGCGCGCCGTCGATGTCGACATCCTCACCATCGGCCAGTATCTGCGTCCGTCCAACGACCACATCGGCCTTGACCGGTACGTCACCCCCGACGAGTTCCGCTGGTTCTACGACCAGGGCATGGCGCTCGGGTTCCGGCACGTCGAGTCGGCTCCGCTGGTCCGCTCCAGCTATCACGCCTGGGAGCAGGTCCAGGCGGCCGGCGTCTGATCCCCATTCATCCCATGGCAACCAAGAAGAAGACCGCCGCCAAGGGCGCACCGGGTACGGTGCGCACCGCTGGCGATCCGGCGCTCGACCGGGAAATGTTGCACTCGATGCTCCTGCAGCGCCGCTTCGAGGAGAAGACGGGCGAGGCGTACGCGCTCGGCAAGATCGGCGGGTTCTGCCATCTCTACATCGGCCAGGAAGCGGTCTCCACGGGCATCATCGGACAGCTTCGCGCGGATGACTACGTGATCGGCACGTACCGCGACCACGGGCAGGCGCTGGCGCGCGGCATCACGCCGCGGGCCGTGATGGCCGAGCTCTTTGGCCGCATCGACGGCTGCTCGCGCGGCAAGGGCGGGTCGATGCACCTCTTCGACCGCAACGTGAACTTCCTCGGCGGACACGGCATCGTCGGCTCGCACGTGCCGCTCGCGGCCGGGGTCGGCTTCGCCATCAAGTACCGCGGCGGCGACCAGGTCTGCGTCTGCTTCATGGGTGATTCGGTGGTCAACATCGGCGCCTTCCATGAGGCGCTCAACATGGCGGCGCTCTGGAAGCTCCCTGTGCTCTTCGTCATCGAGAACAACCGCTACGGCATGGGCACCGCCGTCGAGCGCGCCGCAGCCGTGGACGACCTGTCCAAGCGCGCCGACGGCTACACCGGCATGGACGGCATCGTCGTGGACGGCATGGACGTGCACGCCGTCCGTGACGCCGCCGGCAAGGCGATCGAGCGTGCCCGCACCGAGTCGCGGCCGTCGCTGCTCGAGGTGCGCACGTACCGGTTCCGCGGCCACTCGATGTCCGACGCGGTGAGCGGCACGTACCGCAGCAAGGATGAGCTCGACGAGTATCAGGCGTACGACCCGGTCTTCTCGCTGCGCGACGCGATGGTGCTCGCCAGCACGATGACCGTGGCCGAGTGGGAGGCGATGGAAAGGGACGTGGCAGCGATCGTGCAGGATGCGTGGGATTTTGCCGATGCGAGCCCGGAGCCGCCGCCGGGGGCGTTGTTTGAAGACGTATTGGTGGACACGACGAGCTGACCATGCCAATCATCACCTACCGCGAAGCCCTCAACCAAGCCCTCCGCGAGGAGATGTCCCGCGACGACCGTGTCTACCTCATGGGCGAGGAAGTCGGCGTCTACAACGGGGCGTACAAGGTCTCGAAGGGCCTCCTCGAGGAGTTCGGCGAGAACCGCGTCGTGGACAGCCCCATCGCCGAGCTGGGCTTCGCCGGCATCGGCGTGGGTTCGGCGATGGCGGGCCTGCGTCCGGTCATCGAGTTCATGACGTGGAACTTCGCCCTGCTCGCCATCGACCAGGTGGTGAACTCCGCGGCGAAGATGCTCTACATGTCGGGCGGCCAGTACAACGTGCCGATCGTCTTCCGCGGCCCCAACGGCGCCGCGCTGCAGCTGGGCGCGCAGCACTCGCAGGCCTTCGAGAGCTGGCTGGCGCACATCCCCGGCATCAAGGTCTGCTCGCCGGGCACGCCGTACGACGCCAAGGGACTGCTCAAGAGCGCCATCCGCGACGACAACCCGGTGGTGTTCCTTGAGGGCGAGATGCTCTACAACACCAAGGGCGAGGTCCCCGAGGGCGAGTATCTCATTCCGCTGGGCAAGGCCGACCTCAAGCGCGAAGGGAGCGACTGCACGATCGTCACGAGCGGCAAGATGGTGCTGGTGGCGATGCAGGTGGCCGACCAGCTGGCGAAGGAGGGCATCCACCTCGACGTGCTGGACCTCCTGACCATTCGCCCGATGGACGTCGAGGCCATCTACGCCTCGGTGCGCAAGACGCAGCGCGCGGTGGTGCTCGAGGAAGGGTGGGAGATCTGCGGCATCGGGGCGCAGGTCGTGGACTTCATCCAGCGCGAGTGCTTCGACCACCTCGACGCGCCCGTGCTCCGCGTGCACCAGGCCGACGTGCCCATGCCGTACGCCAAGGGGCTCGAGAAGATCGCCAAACCAGACGCGGCGAAGACGATCGCCGCGGTGAAGCAGGTGATGTACCGAGCGTAGACGCTCTACCGTCTACCGTCCACCATCTACCGTCACTTTCGGTCGACACGAGTCCTATGGCAACAAAGATCTTCATGGAGGCCCTCTCTCCCACGATGGAAGAAGGCCGCCTCGTCAAGTGGAACGTTCCGGAGGGCGCCGCCGTGAAGTCGGGCGACGTGCTCGCGGAGGTGGAGACCGACAAGGCCGTCATGGAGCTGGTCGCCCGCGGCGACGGCGTGCTGCGCAAGCAGCTCGTGGCCGAAGGGACGACGGCGCCGGTGGGCTCGCTCGTCGGCGTGATCGCGGCGGCCGACGAGGACATCGCGGCGTTGGTCAGCGGTGCGGGTAGCGCCACGCCGGCCGCGGCCGTCCCTACAGCGGCGGCCGCCGCGGCGGCTCCGGTGACGCCTCCCGCGCCGGCAGCGGCCGCGCCTGTGGCGCCACCCGCACCCGCCGCTCCAGTGAGCACGGGCCCCACGAGGAGTTCACCACTCGCGCGCCGGCTCGCCCGCGAGAGCGGCCTCGACGTTGGCACGATTGCCGGCTCTGGCCCCAGCGGCCGCGTCATCAAGCGTGACATCGAGGCGGCCATCGCCGGCGGTGGCGTCACTGGCGTCAGCCGTCCGCCCTCTGCCGTCGCGGGCGCCGACTTCACGGACCAGCCGTTGACGCAAATCCGCAAGACCATCGCCAAGCGTCTCGCGGAGTCCATCGGCCCCATCCCGACGTTCTACCTCACCGCGGAGTACGACATGACGCGCGCCGTCGAGATGCGCGCGCAGGCGGCTGGACTGGGCGACGAGTTCAAGGTGTCGGTCAACGACATCGTGCTGAAGGCGGTGGCCACGGCGCTCGCCGCGCACCCCGAGGTGAACGCGCACTGGCTCGGCGACAAGATCCGCTACTTCAGTCGCGTCCACCTCGGCATGGCCGTCGCCACCGACGACGGGCTCATCGTGCCGGTGATCTTCGACGCCGACCAGAAGGGGCTCCGCGAGATTTCGAGCGAGTCGCGCGCGCTGGCGGCGAAGGCGCGCGAGCGCAAGCTCACGCCCGAGCAGTACACCGGCTCCACCTTCTCGGTGTCGAACCTCGGCATGATGCAGATCGACCAGTTCACGGCGATCATCAATCCGCCGGAGTGCGGCATTCTCGCCATCGGCGCGATTGAGGACACGCCCGTCGTAGTGGATGGAGCAATCGCCGTCCGCAAGCGCATGCGCGTCACGATGAGCTGCGATCACCGCGTCATCGACGGCGCGGTGGGTGCGCGATTCCTGCTCGACCTGCGGCGCATGCTCGAGAATCCACTGATGCTGGTGTTCTAGAGATGGGAGGTGGGAGATCGGAGATGGGAGATGAACGAGCTATCGCCCTCACTCCGGCCTTCCGACACGACTTCCCGCCCTCCATCTCCCATCTCCAATCTCCCATCTCCCATCGGTCTCTCCCATGGCCAACTTTGATGTGATCTTCCTCGGCGGCGGCCCCGCGGGCTACGTCGGCGCCATTCGCGCCTCGCAGCTCGGCCTGACTGTCGGCGTCATCGAGCGTGAAGGACTCGGCGGCACCTGCGTGCTCTGGGGGTGCATCCCTGCCAAGGCGCTGCTCGAGTCCTCGCACCTGGCCAACCGGCTCAAGCATGCCGCCGATTTTGGCGTGAAGGTGGGCGACATCACGCTCGACTACGGCGTCGCGATGAAGCGCTCGCGCGACGTGTCGGTCAAGAACTCCAAGGGCGTCGAGTTCCTGTTCAAGAAGAACAAGGTCACCTGGATCAAGGGGACGGGCGTCCTCGGGGCCGGAAAGACCGTGAAGGTCACGACCGCCGACGGCAAGGTCGAGACGCACACCGCCACGAAGGCGCTCGTCATCGGCACCGGGTCGCGCGTGAAGGGATTGCCGCAGGCCGGCCTCGAGCTGAACAGGACGACGATCATCTCGTCGGATGACGCGCTGGTGCTCGAGAAGGCCCCCAAGACGCTCGCCGTCGTCGGCGCGGGCGCCGTCGGCTGCGAGTTCGCCGATGTCTTCAGCGCCTTTGGCACCAAGGTGACCGTCATCGAGGTGATGCCCCGCATCCTGCCGCTCGAGGATGAGGACAGCTCGGCCGAGGTGGCGCGGTCATTCAAGAAACGTGGCATCGACGTCCTCGCCGGCGCCAAGCTCTCCGGCGCCAAGGTCGGCAAGGACAGCGTGACCCTCACCGTGGAGGCCGGCGGCCAGAAGCAGGAGCTGGTCGTGGAGAAGGTGCTTGTCGCCGCCGGGCGCGCCGCGAACATCGAGAACATCGGGCTCAAGGAAGTCGGCGTGCAGCTCACCGACCGCGGATTCATCAAGGTGAACGACCGGCTCGAGACGACGGCCAAGGGGATCTACGCCATCGGCGACGTCGCCGGCCCGCCGATGCTCGCGCACAAGGGCGAGCGCGAGGGGGTCATCGTGGCCGAGATCATCGCCGGGCACCACCACCACCCGATCAACTACGGCAACATCCCCAACTGCACCTACTGCCACCCCGAGGTGGCGTCCATCGGCCTGACCGAGGCGCAGTGCAAGGAGAAGAAGCTCGAGTACAAGGTGGGCAAGTTCCCGTTCAGCGCGAATGGCCGCGCCCGCACCGCGGGCGAGACCGAGGGCTTCGTGAAGATCATCCGCGACGCCAAGTACGGCGAGATCCTCGGCGCGCACCTCGTGGGCCCGCACGTGACGGAGATGATCCACGAGCTGCTCGTGGCACGCGAGAACGAATTCACCGTGGAGGAGATCGACCTCGCCATCCACGCGCACCCCACGCTGAGCGAGGCGGTGGCTGAAGCGGTGCTGGATTCGATGGGCAAGATGATACACGCCTGAGAAGCAGAGAAACAACAGAGAGACAACAGAGAGACAACAGACAAACAACAGAGGGGTGCCGGCATCTTGCCGCGCACCCCTCTCGCGTTGCGTGGGCCCCGCCTCGCTCTGTCGCACTCAGTCTCATTCTGTCGTATTCTCTCAGTGCCCATCTATTCGCTTCGGAGCTCTCGTGTTCCCGCGCACACCTCTCGCTGCCATCCTGCTCGCTTCGGCGGCCCTCGCCTGCTCGTCGGCGTCTCGCACCTCCACCCGTCCGGCTCCCGCCGCCGCCTGCTGCCTTGAGCTCGGCCGGCGCGTCGCCACCGATCAGCGCGTGCGCGCCATCGAGTCGCGACGCTTCACCCACGCGCAGTACTGGTCGGCGCTCGAGCCGGCCCTCAAGGCGAACGCGCTGCGCGTCACGCCGGTCGGCGCGACCACACACGGCCGGCAACTCCGCGCGATCACCTATGGTTCAGGCCCAACCACGGTCTTCCTCTGGTCACAGATGCACGGCGACGAGTCCACCGCGACGATGTCTCTGGCGGACCTGATCGCGTGGTTCGCGCTCGCCGACAACCAGCGAGACGCCGTACGCGATCGCATCGCCTCCCAGCTCACGATCGTGATGCTCCCGATGCTCAACCCCGACGGCGCCGAGCTCTTTCAGCGGGAGAACGCCATCGGCGTGGACGTCAACCGCGACGTGCGGCGGCTCGCCACGGCCGAGGCGCGCGTGCTCAAGGCCGTGCGCGACTCCATCAGGCCGCAGTTCGGCTTCAACCTGCACGACCAGAACGCGCGGACGCTGGGGCGGCCCGGCAGCCAGCGCGTCGGCATCGCGCTGCTTGCCCCGGCGGCTGAGGTGACCAACGACTTCGGCCCGACGCGCGCGG
>JACREJ010000111.1 GCA_016218305.1 Gemmatimonadota bacterium
CGGTGACGGGCGGCCTTTGCGCGATTGCCACAGGTGCGCATGTCGCACCAGCGGCGCCGTCCGCTGCGGCTCGTGTCGAGGAAGACGCGCGGACAGGGCGGCTCGGCCGCGCAGCGGCGCACGCGGGTAAGTTCATCGGTGACGAGTGTATCGGCCGCGCTCTCCACCACCGGAATGACGAGGGCGGCAAACGCGTCGCCGGCCGGCACGAACGTCCGTTTGAACGAGCCATCACGCGCGTCATGCTCGATGCGCCGCACGCCGGTGGAGCGTCCGAGCACCCGGTTGATCTCCAGTACCGCCGCCTGACGCTCCCGCTCGGACGCGTGTACGCCCCGTTCGGCGAGCGGGCGCAGTGCGCTGCGAATGCGCCGGGCCTCGTGGAGCGTGGCGGTGGCACTGGCCGGCTGCTCCAGCGCGCGGCGCTGGAGCGCGGCGCGGCGCGCGGCGTCGAGGAGCGCGGCCCCTTCGAGCCAGGCGAGGTAGCCATCGAAGGAAACGAGCGCGTCGCCCTGGGCGTGGCGCGGCGCCTCGTCGGTGTTGACGAAGTCGAGCCACAGGCGGCCGGCGGCGAACGGAGTTCTCGCGCGAGGCATCGTGCGCCTAACTTACACGCCGTGCCGCTGACCAACATCCATCGTGTCGCCGTGGGGTCTACCAACCCCGTGAAGCTGGCCGCCACCCGGGCGGTCTTTCAGCGTCTCGAACCGCGAACGCAGGTGGAGGGCCTCGCCGTGGCGTCGCTGGTCCCCGACCAGCCGGTGGGCGACGCGCAGACGATCACCGGGGCGACCAATCGGGCCCGCGCGGCGCGGGCCGCCCTCGACGCCGACCTCGGCATCGGCATCGAGGGTGGCGTGGTGGAAGCGCCCGACGGCATGCGCACCTGCGCCTGGGCCGTCGTCGTGACGCGCGATGGCGCGGCGCACGTCGGTGGCTCGCTGTCCATGCCGCTCCCCGAAGCCGTGGCGGAGTTGATCCGCGGCGGTGAAGAACTGGGGCATGCCATTGACCGGCTGATCGGGACCACGAACATCAAGCACGGCGCCGGCGCGGTGGGCATCCTGACGGACGGATTGGTCAACCGGCAGTCGGCGTACGAGACGCTGCTGGCGTATGCGATGGCGCCGGTTCTTAACGACAGGTTTGGGGAGGAGTGCAGGGGTTTAGTAGAGAGGGAGGGGCGAAGTATGGAGTGAGGAGATACGAGGCCTCCTCTCTCATCAGTCCGCACTCCACTCCTCCCCCTCCTAAACCTCTGCACTCCTCCTCATGCCCCATTTTCGCATCACCGACAGAGTCCGCTGGTCCGACTGCGACCCCCTCGGCATCATCCACTACAGCACGTACCTGCGGCTGTTCGAGGTGGCGGAGCACGAGATGTTCCGCGATTGCGGTCTGCCCTATGAGACGCTGCGCAAGACGGGCGGCGTCTGGCTGCCGCGCAAGGCGCTGCAGCTGGAGTTTCACTCCCCCGCGCACATGGACGAAGCGGTGGAGATCGAGGCGTGGTTCTCGCGGGTCGGCGAGACGTCGCTCACGATGCGCTTCGAGGTCTACCGCGAGGGCGACCGCGCGCACCGCGCCTCCGGCACGCTCACGGTGGTGTGCGTCCACAAGGACACGATGGCGAAGTACCCGCTGCCCGCCGACGTGCGGGAGAAGATCGCGCGGTACGTCGAAGCGGGCTGACCGCCCCTAGCGGCCGCTGGCGAGTCCGCCGCCGGCGGCGATGCGTCGCTGCAGCCGCTGCAGGCCGTCGTAGGCGGCGTACTTGAACGCCTCCGTCATCGACGGATAATTGAAGACGGCCTGGATGAAGTAATCGAGCGAGCCCTGGTGGGCGAGCACCGCGCTGGGCACGTGGATGATCTCGCAGGCACCCTCGCCGAAGATCGTGGCGCCGAGGAGCTGCTGGTCCTCGGCGTTGAAGACGAGCTTCACGAAGCCCGTCGTCTCGCCGAGGATCTGCCCGCGGGCGTTGTGCTGCAGTTCGGCCCGGCCAATCTCGCAGGTGATGCCGCGCGAGCGCGCCTCCGATTCCGACATCCCCACGCTCGCCACCTCCGGGATCGTCCAGACACCGTACGGCACCACGGACGACACGGCCTGCTTGTAGCGCAGGCCGAACGCGTGGCACATCGCGACCCGGGCCTGCTCCATTGAGGTGGATGCCCGTCCGGGGTATCCGATGATGTCGCCCGCGGCGTAGATGCTGGTGGTGCTGGTGCGATACCGCTCGTCGACGCGGATGAATCCGCGCTCGGTGGTCGCGATCCCGGCGTTCTCGAGCCCCAGCTGCTCGGTGGCCCCCGCACGGCCGGCGCAGTACAGCACACACTCGGCGACCATGGTCGTGCCGTCGGCGACGGTGACGTAGCCGAGCCCGGCCTGCGCATCGATGCGGGTGACCTCCTGGTCCAGGTGCACCTGCACGCCGAGCCGGCGGGTCATCTCCTGTCGCAGGGCGTCGCCGACTTCGTGGTCGAACTGCGCGAGCAGGCGTTCGCGCGACGTCACGATGGTGACCTGCGCGCCGAGTGCGGCGAAGATGCAGGCGTAGGTGCAGCCGATGGTGCCCGCGCCGACGATGATGAGGCGCGCCGGGATGGTCGGCATCGTGGGCACGTCGGTGCTGTCAACGATGACCGATCCGTCGAATGGCACGTGCGACGGGCGCCACGGGCGCGCGCCGGCGGCGATGAGGAAGACGTCGCCCGTGATGCTGCGCGCCGCCTGTCCGTGGCGCGTGACCTCGACGGCCTGCGGGCTCGTGAAGCGCGCCGTCCCCTGGATCGCGGTGATCTGGTGCCGGGCGATGTTCTCCTCGATGTCGCGCCAGGCGCTCTCCTTGACCTGGCGTTCGCGCTGCATGAAGTCGGCGACCGACAGCTCCGACTGCACGTGGAACTCGACGCCATACATGCCCTTGCGCCGGAGTCCGGAGAGCAGGACGGCCGATTCGCGCAGCGTGTTGGCCGGAATGGTGCCGGCGTTGACGGCGGCGCCGCCCGGCTTGGGCGCGCGCTCGATGAGGCAGACCTTCTTGCCGAAATACGCGGCTTGCGCTGCCCCCTTCTCTCCTGCCGGGCCGGCGCCCACCACCACGAGATCGAAGTGCTCGTTCATCCCCTAGAGACTATCCCCCAGAACCCGTTGGTGTCCACTAGATTTCGGACATGAACGCCCCCGACGCCACCTACTTCCGCAAGGGCTTTGGCCTCAAGCAGAACGTCGAGGCGACGCTCTCGGCCGACTACTCCGGCCAGATCGTGGACCTGCTGCGGGCGCGGGACTACCTGCTCACGGTCGGCGACGTGACGGTGCGGCTCGCGCGCGAGTTTGGATTCTGCTATGGCGTGGAACGGGCCGTGGAGTACGCCTATCAGACCCGCCACAAGTTCCCGGGGCGGCGCGTCGTGCTGGTGGGCGAGATCATCCACAATCCCCACGTGAACCAGCGCCTGCAGGAAATGGGGATCGAGATCCTCATGCCGGGCCCGGGCGGGTTCGACTACGCCGGCATCGGGTCGGAGGACGTGGTGATCCTCCCCGCCTTTGGCGTCACGATCACCGACTTCCAGACCCTCCGCGAGAAGGGATGCGTGGTGGTGGACACGACCTGCGGGTCGGTGCTCAACGTGTGGAAGCGCGTGGAGGTGTACGCGCGCGACGGATACACCTCGCTCATCCACGGCAAGTACTATCACGAAGAGACGCGCGCCACGGCGTCGCAGGTGGAGAAGTTCCCGGGGGGGACGTACCTCGTGGTGCGCAACATGGACGAAGCGCACGACGTGACCGAGTACCTCGCGGGGCGCGGCGACCGCGCGGCGTTCCTGGCCAAGTACGGCCGGGCGGCAAGCGCGCATTTCGATCCGGACGTGCACCTGCAGCGCATTGGCGTGGCCAACCAGACCACGATGCTCGCGCGCGAGTCGCTGGCGATCGGCGAAGAGGTGGGTCGCGCCATGGCCGTCGCCAAAGGCGAGGATTACCGCAAGGCGAACTTCCGGACCTTCGACACGATCTGCAGCGCGACGCAGGACCGGCAGGACGCGGTGAACGCACTGCTGGAGAGCCCCCCCGACGTGATGCTCGTGATTGGCGGCTACAACTCGAGCAACACGCTGTCGCTCGCGGCACTGTGCGCCGAAAAGGTGCGCACGTATCACGTGGAGGATGCGCTGTGCATCGACCCGGCGCGCGGGGCGATTCTCGCGCGAGACCCCCTGTCGGGCGAACAGGTGGAGACGCTCGGGTGGCTGGGGAGCGGTCCGGTGAACGTCGGGCTCACCGCCGGCGCGAGCACACCGAACAACAAGATTGGCGACGCCATCGCCCGCGTCTTTGCGACGCGGGGGATCGACCCAGCCCACGTCCGGTAGGCCGGTTGGCCACCCTGTCACCCCCGCCGTCCTTTGGCAGCGTCGAGCTGCGCGGCGGCAACGCCCGTGTGGTCCTGATCCCCGCGCTCGGCGGCAAGATCGCGGAGCTCTGGTTCGGCGACCGGCAGTGGTTGTGGCGGAACGCGCAGCTTCCGTTCCGACTCCCCGTCGCGGGCGCGTCGTACGGGCTCACCGCCGACAGCGGCGGTTTCGACGAGTGTTTCCCGACCGTGGGGGCGTGCACGCTGCCGTCGCTGGTGCGCGGGGCCGGAGGGCGTGAGCTCCCCGACCACGGCGAACTGTGGGCGCAGCAGCCGGCGATGCAATTGACCACCGCCGAGGACGGGCACCGCGCCCACTTCGTGTGGCAGGGTGCGCGACTTCCGTATCGCTTCGAACGGTCCCTGGTGGTGACGCCGGACGGCGACGTGCGCTGCGAATACGCAGTGACGAACCTCGGCGAGCAGAGGTTCCCCTTCATCTGGTCGGCGCATCCGCTGCTGCCGCTGGGCCGGGACACGCGGGTGGAACTGCCCGAAGCGGCGCGCGTGCGCGTCTGGGCGCAGCACGGGATTGACCTGGGCGGCCCGGGCGCCGAGCACCGGTGGCCGCGGCTGCGCAGCGGGGGACAGCTGCTCGATCTCTCGTCGCCGGGGCGGGCCGGGCGACGGCCGTTTGCGTGCAAGCTGTTCGTGGATCTCCCCCCCGGCATGCAGTCGGTGCGCGTCCGGGAGGGCCAGGACATGCTGGTGGCGCGTTTCGACTCCGCGGACGTGCCGCAACTGGGGTTGTGGATCAACCGTGGCGGATGGAATCCGCTGCCGCGCACCTCGTGGCTGCCCTGGCGGAAGCCGGCGCCCTACGAGAACCTGGCGTTCGAGCCGGCCATCGGCGCTCCCGATACGCTGAGCGACGCGCTCGGCGCGTGGGACGGCGCCCGCTGGATAGATGCCGGCGAGACGCGTCGCTGGACGGTGACCTGGTCGGGCGGGGCGGCTCCACCACCGGACGAGGCGCCGTAGTTTTGAGACCGGCGGACGGCCGGTGACCCGGCGCCGCCATTTCCCTCACCACACACAACGACCCCATGTTCTCCTGGCTTGCTGATCCGAACGTGTGGATTGGACTCGTGACGCTCACGGCGCTCGAGCTCGTCCTCGGCATCGACAACATCATCTTCATCGCGATCCTTGCCGGGAAGCTGCCGAAGGACGAGCAAGCGAAGGCGCGCCGGCTCGGGCTCACCGGTGCGCTGGTCACGCGCATCGCGTTCCTGCTGAGCATCACGTGGATCATGGGGCTCACCGGGGCGCTGTTCACGGCCATGGGACGCGCGTTCACCGGGCGCGACCTGATCCTCATCGTCGGCGGGCTCTTCCTGATTGGCAAGGCGACGTTTGAGATCCACTCCAAGCTCGAGGGGGTGGAGCACCATCACGAGACGGCGGTGAAGGCGTCGCTGTGGGCGGTGGTGGCCCAGATCATGGTGGTGGACATCGTCTTCTCCGTGGACTCGGTGATCACCGCGGTGGGCATGGTGAAGCAGGTCGAGATCATGATCGCGGCCAACGTCATCGCGCTGATGGTGATGCTGTGGGCGGCGACGCCGATCTCCGACTTCGTGGACCGGCACCCCACCATCAAGGTGCTGGCGCTCGCCTTCCTCGTGATGATCGGCGGCAACCTGATCATCGAGGGCTTTGGCCACCACGTGCCGAAGGGCTACACGTACTTCGCGATGGCGTTCGCGATCGGGGTGGAGATGATCAACATCAAGGTGCGGGCCCGCTCCACGGCGGTGAAGCTGCACCAGAACCTGCCATGAGCGCGCGCGCCGACGAGCTGGTGCGCGACCTCGGGCTGGCGCCGCATCCCGAGGGCGGGTGCTATCGCGAGCTGTTCCGCTCGCGCCGCATGGTGCGCACCGATGATGGGCGGTCCGAACGCTGGGCCGCGACGACCATCTATTACCTGCTGCGCGGCGCCGACGTGAACCGGTGGCACCGCGTCGCGTCGGACGAGATCTGGCACTGGTACGAGGGAGCGCCGATCGAGCTGCACCTGCTCGATGCGCACCTGACGCGCGCGCGCTCGGAGGTGCTCGGTCCCGTGGGCGCGGCGAGCGCGCCGGTGCGCGTGGTGCCCGCCGGCTGCTGGCAGGCGGTGCGGTGCACGGGCGAGTACACGCTGGCCGGCTGCACGGTGGCCCCGGGGTTCGAGTTCTCGGACTTCCGGCTGTTGCGCGACGTGCCGGACCTGGCCGCTCGCCTGAAAGAGTCGTTTCCTGAATTCCTGACCCATCTCTGACCCTCGGCGGCCGCGCTGGCCGCAGGAGTCCCGTATGTCCGTGCTTCGTCGATCGTTCGTCGCCGCGCTGCTGCTGGCGTTGGTCGTGCCGTTCGTGGGCGCGCAGTCGCGCCGCCCCATCACGTTCGAGGAATTCGCCGCCGCGAAGATCGTCTCCGACCCGCAGTTGTCGCCCGATGGGCAGTGGCTGCTGTACGCGGTGCGCAGCACCGACCTCACCGCGAACCGGCGGACGACGCGCACCTGGCTGGCCCCGGTGGGTGGTGGCGCCGCGCGGCAGTTTCCGAACGAACAGACGATGGCGTCGGAGGCGCGCTGGTCGCCGGACGGCACGTCGGTCGTGTATGGGAGCGGCGGCCAGCTCTGGATCGCACCCGTGAGCGGCGGCGCACCGAAGCAGTTGACCAACCTCACCGGCGGCGCGAGCGGCCCCGTCTGGTCGCCGACCGGCACCCACATCGCGTTCGTCTCCGCCGTCTACCCGGACTGTCGCGATGACGCGTGCAACGCGGCGAGGGAGAAGGCAAAGGAAGCGAGCAAGGTGAAGGCGCGCATTGCCGACGACCTGATGTTCCGCCACTGGAACGCGTACGACGAGGGAACGCGCTCGCACCTGTTCGTCGTGAAGCCCGACGGCAGCGACCTGCGCGACCTCGTGCCGGGCGCCACGTACGACGTGCCGCCGGGGCCGTTCGGGGGGAGCGAGGGGTACGCGTTCATGCCTGACGGTCAGCGCATGCTGTTCACGGCAAAGGACCAAGGCTCGGCCGACGCGTGGACGACGGACATCAACGTGTACGGCGTTGCCGTCTCAGGCGGGAGCGCGCGAGTCCTGACGGCGGACAACAAGGGTGCCGACCAGAACCCGGTGGTGCTGCCACATGGGCGCATGCTCCTGTACGCCTCGCAGCGGCGCGCCGGATTCGAGGCGGACAAATGGCGGCTCATGGGCGCCGAACTCGCCGGCATGGGCGGGCGTGAACTGCTGCCCACCTGGGACCGCAACGCCGACGGCTACGTGGCCGCGCCCGACGGGAAGACGCTGCTGGTGCTCGCCGGCGACATCGGCCGCGACAAGTACTTCCGCGTCACGCTCGATGCGGCGGGGAAGGCGAGCGCTCCGCAGCCGGTGATCACCGAGCACAACAACACGCAGCTCTCGATTGCGAAGAACGGCACCGTCGCGTGGATCCGCGAGTCGGCGTCGGCGCCGGGCGAAGTCTGGATCGGCACACTGGACGCGTCGGGCGTCAGCGGCCAGCGCCAGTTCACGCACGAGAACGACGCGCACCTCGCGCAGTTCACCCTGCCGCCGCTCGAGGACTACTGGTTCACGGGCGCCAACGGCGTGAAGATCCACGGCTGGGTGATGAAGCCGCCGCAGTTCGAGGCGGGGAAGAAGTTCCCCGTGCTGCTGCTCATCCACGGTGGGCCGCAGGGGGCCTGGCTCGACGCGTGGAGCACGCGCTGGAACTACCAGATGTTCGCCACCGGCGGCTACGGCCTCGTGGTCCTCAATCCGACGGGCTCGACCGGCTATGGCCAGAAGCTCACCGACGGCGTGAGCAAGGACTGGGGCGGCAAGGTCTACGTGGACATCATGAACGGGCTCAACGCCGCGCTCAAGGCGAACCCGTGGATGGACAGCACGCGCATGGCGGCGGCGGGCGGCTCATACGGCGGCTACATGGTGAACTGGATCGCCGGGCACACCAACCGCTTCAAGGCGCTCGTGTCGCACGCCGGGCCGTTCAACCTCGAGCACATGTATTCCGCCACCGAGGAGCTGTGGTTCCCCGAGTGGGAATACGGCGGCCCGTTCTGGAACCCCGCGGCGATGGCCACCCAGTACCGCAAGTTCTCGCCGCACCTGTACGCGAAGAACTTCAAGACGCCAACGCTGGTGATCCACGGCGAGCTCGACTACCGCGTGCCCTATACCGAGGGACTCTCGATGTTCACTTCGCTCCGGCGCCAGGGCGTGGATGCGCGGCTGGTCGTGTATCCGGACGAAGGCCACTGGATTCTCAAGCCGCAGAACAGTCAGCTGTGGTACAGGGAGTTTCACGGGTGGCTCGGGAAATACCTGACGAAAGGGCCGGTGCCGTGAGCGTGGGGAGCGAGGGTGGATGGTGGACGGTAGCGGGTAGATGAACGCTGCGCTTCGGGCGCTGCTCGCGGAGCGCATCGATTACGCGGGGTTGTTTCCCCCCGCGGCGCTGCCGATGGCGGACGCGGTCGCGAACTTCGCGTCGTACCGGGCGAGCGCGGACGCGTGGGCGCTCGCCCGGTTCGTGCTGCCGGTCGTCCGACTCGACGAGTTCGCGGGAACCGCCGCGCCGCACCTGCGCGGTGCGCCGTGGCGGCTGGCGGCGCTGGCGCAACCGACGGACGCCGACGCGATCCATGTGTTCAACACCCGGATGGCGGGACGCGCCCAGATTGACACCGTGGAATCGCGAGCCGCGACGGTGGAAGACGTGGCGGCCCTGGCGCCGCTGGCTGCGCTCGCCACGACGTACGTGGAGATTCCCATTCACGACGACCCCGCACCGCTGGTCGCCGCGGTGGCGGCACACGGCCTGCGCACCAAGGTGCGCACGGGTGGTGTGACCGCCGAGTCGTTTCCGCGCGCCCGCGAGGTGGCGCGTTTCCTGGTGACGTGCGTGGAGCATGGCGTCTTGATGAAGGCCACCGCCGGCTTGCACCATCCGCTCCGCGGCGAGTACGCACTGACGTACGACGCGCACTCGGCGCGCGCCACGATGTTCGGCTTCCTGAACCTGTTCCTCGCCGCCTCGTTCGCCCGTCAGGGCATGGACGCGGCCACGCTCTCGGACCTGCTCGAGGAACGGGAGGCCGGCGCGTTCCGCGTGACCGACGACGCCGTGGCGTGGCGCGGACACACGATTGGCGCGGACGCGCTGGCAGACGACCGAGACCGCTTCGCGGTCAGCTTCGGGTCCTGCTCGTTCCGCGAGCCCCTCGACGACCTTTCGGCCCTCTCCCTCCCATGATCCAGCCCCGCCTCGACGAAACGCACGACCCGTCGGCCACTTCATGGGTTGAAAGCGCCAACGCCGCCGACACGGATTTCCCGCTGGCGAACCTTCCGTTCGGGATCTTCCGGCACGACTTCGAGGAACGACCCCGCGTGGGCATCGCCATCGGCGACCGCGTGCTCGACTGCCTGGCCGCCACGCGCGCCGGGTTCTTCCACGGCGTGGATCCGGCCATCCGCGATGCACTGCAGTCGTGGACGCTGAATCCGCTGATGGCGCTCGGACGCGACGATGCCCGCGCCGTGCGCCGCGTGGCGCACCGCCTGCTGAGTGCCGGCACCACCGAGGGGAACCGCGCGCAGTCGCTGTCCGCCGACATCCTCGCATCCATGAGCGCCATCGGCATGCGCGTACCGGCCGAGATCGGCGACTACTCGGACTTCTATGCGTCCGTCTTTCACGCGACGAACGTCGGCTCCATGTTCCGGCCCGACAATCCGCTCCTGCCCAACTACAAGTGGATGCCCATCGGCTACCACGGACGGGCATCGAGCATCGTGGCCAGCGGCACACCCGTGCGTCGGCCGCGCGGGCAGAGCGTCGCCTCGCCAGAAGGACCGCCGTCCGCGGGACCGAGCGCGCGCATGGACTACGAACTCGAAGTCGGCGCATTCGTCGCGCGGAGCAATCGACAGGGTGACGTCATCCCGCTGTCGAGTGCCGAGGACCACCTGTTCGGCCTGTGCCTGGTGAACGACTGGTCAGCGCGCGACCTGCAGCAGTGGGAGTACCAGCCGCTGGGACCGTTCCTGTCGAAGAGCTTCGCGACGACCGTCTCGCCGTGGGTGGTGACGCTGGATGCGCTCGAGCCCTTCCGGATTCCCGCATTCGTCCGGCCGTCGACCGACCCGGCGCCGCTGCCCTATCTCAACGACGCGACGGATCGTGCACGGGGCGGCTTTGGCATCACGCTCGAGGTCTGGCTGCGCACCGCGGCCATGCGTGCCGCCGGCCGACCGGCCGAGCGGCTGAGCTGCGGGGATTTTGCCAGCATGTATTGGACGCTGGCGCAGATGCTCACGCACCATGCCAGCGCGGGGTGCAACCTGCAGTCGGGCGACCTGATCGCCAGCGGCACGGTCTCGGGTCCCGATGCGGGCTCCCGCGGGTGCCTGCTGGAACTGGCGTGGCGCGGACAGGCGCCGGTGACGCTCTCCACGGGCGAGACGCGCGCATTCCTGCTTGATGGCGACGAGATCACCCTGCGCGGGTGGTGCGAGCGCGAGGGGTTCCGGCGCATCGGGTTTGGCGAATGCACCGGTGAGGTGCTGCCGGCGCTTGCCTAACCACCGGCGTACGGTCCAATTGAGAATGGACACCTTCACGAGGTCCCCTGGATGATAGCTCGCGCACTCCTCATAGGCGCCTGTGGCGTCGCGGTCCCGTGTTCCGCAGCGCTGGCTCAGGGACGTCCGTCCACCGACGTCTGGATGGTGGCACTCGAAGGGCGCGGCGTGCCGCGCGTCGGACGCGCCGAGAACCTGACGCGCCGCATCGGCTACGACAATCAGCCGTCGTTCACCCCCGACGGCGGTGCCCTCCTGTACACGGTGATCGAGGGCGACGGGCCGTCGGATATCTGGCGACTGGACCTCGCCACGCGCGACCGCACCAACGTCACGCAGTCCGCGGTCGAAAGCGAGTACTCGGCCACCCCGATGCCGGACGGCGTGCACTTCTCGACGGTGCGCGTCGAGGCTGACAGCGCGCAGCGGCTGTGGCGGTTCTCGCTGCGCGGCGACGAAGCGCCGGCGTTGCTCATCGAGAAGATCCAGCCGGTCGGCTATCACGTCTGGGCGAGCGACGTGATGCTTGGGTTGTTTGTGCTCGGCGCTCCGCTGGGCGCGCCAGGCGGCGCGCCGGCCACGCTGCAGCTGGCGGATGTGCGCACGGGCACTGGCGAGGTGGTGGCGCGCGACATCGGACGGGCGTTGCAGAGGATTCCCCATCGCAACGCGATCAGCTACCTGCAGCAGGGCAAGGACGGCGCGTGGATCACCGCGCTCGACCTGCCCACGGGCCGTTCGACCCCGATCGCGAAGTCTCCCGACGGCTCGGACTATCACGTCTGGACGCCCGATGGGGTGCTGCTGGCCGGCAGCGGCTCACGCCTGCTGGCGTGGGTCGACGGGCGGTGGGATGTGGTTGCCGACCTCGCGGTGGACGGCGTCCGTGCGATCTCACGACTGGCGCTGAGCCCTTCAGGCGATCGTCTCGCCTTCGTGGCGGAGGACCGTGCCACCCCATGATGCCCCGCTGACGCCAGGCGCCTTCGCCGACCATTTCTCGGCGAATGCGCAGGGGTATGCGAGGTTCCGGCCGCGCTACCCGGCGGCGTTGTTCCACTACCTGGCGCTGCGGGCGCCGGGCACCGCGCTGGCGTGGGACTGCGGGACGGGCAACGGGCAGGCCGCCCTCGGACTGGCCGAGCGTTTTGCGCACGTTGTGGCGACGGATCCGAGCGCCGCGCAGCTGAAGCAGGCGCGCGCACACCCGCGCGTCACGTATCGTGTGGCGACCTACAGCAGCGGGCTGGAAGATGCGAGCGCGCAGCTGGTGACTGCGGCGCAGGCGCTGCACTGGATGGATGTGGACGGGTTCGCGAGCGAGGCACGGCGCGTGCTGCAGCCGGGTGGCCTGCTGGCCGTCTGGTGCTACTCGCTCTGCAGGATCACGCCGGCCCTCGACGAGCTCGTGGAGTTTTTTTACCGGGTGACGGTGGGGTCGTTCTGGCCCCCCGAACGACGCCTCGTGGACGAGGGCTATCGCTCGGTGCCGCTGCCCATCGACGAGCTTGACGTGCCTCCGTTCGACCTGATTGCCGACCTGACCCTCCCGCAGTTCCTGGGGTACGTGGAGACGTGGTCGGCCGTGCAGCGCTGCCTCGCGAGCCGGGGGCGGGAGAGCCTCGACGCCTTCGCCCGGTCGGTCGCGGAGCGATGGGGGCACCCACTGACCCTGCGCCGGGTCAATTTCCCCCTGCACGTCCGGGCCGGGGAGTTGCGGTAGGGCGCTTGTGGCGTGGGGTGCACCCGATCAATTGTTCAATTGCCCCTCCCACCCGCACCAGGCACCAGGCACGTATGCCGACTTCGAAAGGAACTTCCGCCAAGGGCGGTTCCCTTGCAGTGAAAGAGCAAGCCTCGCTGCAGTGCGCGGCTGACAACTTGCTCCGCTCCGCGTCGGAATGCTGCCGCCAGCAGGCGCGCATCGGACGCGTGCTCGACCTCGAGTGCGGGGAAGAGGAGCTAGAGGCGGTCATCGAGGTGTCCGTGCTCTGTGTCCGCATCCTCGCCGAATCGTGCGAACGGTACGCGGCGGTCGGCTCCGGGTCGCGCGACGGCCTCGACGAGGCGACATGGCACGCCGCCAACACGCTCTGGCATGCGAGCCGGGAGTACTCGCGGCGTCATCACTCGTGCAACGTGAAGTCGGCGCAGATGAGCCGGCACTCCGCTGCCCACCTGGGCGAGCTGGCCGTGGAATACGAACTGAAGGCCTCGGCGGTGCTCGCGCTCCGGTATGCGGTGGAGCAGTACCAGAAGCTCCGGCCAGACGCGCACTAGACAAAGCGCATAACACCCGCGGGGCGCCGGCAGCAGGACGCCGGGCCACAGCGCCATACGCGTTGTCGTTTCCTCCCTTCCCCCAAGCAGGAGGTTAGGCATGATGCGTTCCCTGTCCCGGTTGGCGTTGGCATTGGTCGTTATTGTCGGATCCAGCGCAATGCTCCCTGCGCAGACGACGCTCGGCACCGTCACCGGCAAGGTCGTCGCGGCGAGCGGAGAGCCCGTGGCCGGGGCGTCCGTGGCGGTCGCCGGTACGCAGTTCGGCGCCATCGCCAAGAACGACGGCACATTCCGCATCAACTTGCGTCCCGGTCGCTACGAGCTGCGCGCCCGGCTCATCGGCTACGGGCTGGTCCGGGACTCGGTGACGATTCGCGCCGGCCAGTCGGTTACGATGAACTTTACGCTGGTTCGGGCCCCGGCCGCGCTGTCGGCGGTGGCCGTCATCGGCTCGCGGTCCGAGGAGCGGACGGTGGTGGATGCCCCGGCGCCTATCGACGTGCTCGCGGCTGCCGACATCTCGGCGACGGGACGCGCAGAGACAGCGCAGATGATCCAGGCGGTGGCGCCGTCGTTCAATTTCCCGCGTATGAGCATCGGCGACGGCACAGATCATGTGCGTCCGGCGACGCTCCGCGGGCTGGGCGCCGACCAGGTGCTCGTGCTCATCAACGGAAAGCGCCGGCACACCAGTGCGCTCGTGAACGTGAACGGGTCGATCGGCCGCGGTCAGGCGGCCGTGGATCTCAATGCGATTCCTGCGTCGATGATCGAGCGAATCGAAGTGCTGCGTGACGGCGCCTCGGCCCAGTACGGTTCCGACGCGATTGCCGGCGTGATCAACATCGTGCTGAAGGCCAATGCCTCCAATGAAGCGCAATTCACGGCCGGCACCAACATGACGCACTTCGAGCCGGAGCGTCAAAGTCCAGCCGTCCACGTGAGCAAGACTCTCTGGGACGGCAAGTTGTGGAAGGGCAATGTGACGTGGAATGCCCCCTTACAGACGGGCTACCTGACGCTGAGCGCAGAGGCGAACCAGCATGGCTGGACGAACCGCTCGCTCCCCGACACGCGCACGCAGTACCTCAGCGGCGACTCGAAGAACTCGGATCCGCGTTACACCAACCAGATCAATCATCGGCTGGGCGATGCGGCGACGAACAACGCGTCGGTCTTCGCCAATTTTGGGCGGCCATGGGACGCGGTGAACGGCGAGATCTACGCCTTCGGCGGCTATGGCGCACGACGCGGGGAGGCGGCCGGCTTCTGGCGGCGTGCGCTTGACGACCGAACGGTACGCGCCATCGCCCCGAACGGGTTCCTTCCCCTTATCGCCTCCGAGATTACCGACCTCTCCGGCGCCGTCGGCGTAAAGGGCAACGTCAAAGGGTGGAAGTACGACCTCAGTGCGGTGTATGGTGGCAACCGCTTCGGGTTCAATGTCAAGAACTCGCTCAACACGTCAATGGGAGCCCAGAGCCCGAGGTCGTTTGACGCGGGAGCGCTCGGGTTTCGTCAGTTCACCACCAACCTGGACCTGAACCGGGAATACAATCCCGGCCGGCCGGTGCGCGTCGGCCTCGGGGCGGAGTTCCGCAACGATGTGTTCGAGATCACGGCGGGCGAGCCGAATTCGTACAAGGATGGTGGCGTGAAGATTCTGGACGGCCCGAATGCCGGCAAGCAACCGGCCATCGGTTCGCAGGTCTTCCCTGGCTTCCGCCCCAGCGACGCCGGGACGCACTCCCGCTCGAACGTTGCGGCGTACACGGACATCGAGAGCGACGTGACAGACGCCTGGCTGCTATCCGGTGCGGGGCGCGTCGAGAGCTACAGCGACTTTGGTTCGACGGCAACGGGCAAGCTGGCGACGCGCTTGAAGGTGGCGAAAGGCCTCAACCTGCGCGGCGCGGTGAGTACCGGCTTCCGGGCGCCGTCGCTGCACCAGTCGTTCTTCTCGTCCACGGCCACCAACTTCATCAACGGCGTGCCGTTCGAAGTGCGCACCTTTCCGGTGAGCGACCCGTTTGCCCGAGCGCTCGGGGCGAAGGACCTGAAGCCCGAGAAGTCGACCAACGTCAGCGCCGGCTTTGCCGCCGAGCCGACGAAGAACCTGTCGTTCACCGTGGACTACTACCTTATCACGATCAAGGATCGCATCGTCTTCTCTGAGAATTTCACCGGCGCACAGGTGAACGCGCTGCTGGCGTCGAAGGGACTGACGGGCGTCACCGGTGGGCGTTTCTTCACCAACGCCATCGACACGCGGACGCGCGGGATCGACCTGGTGGTGAACTATGGGCTCGACCTCAGCGGCGCGGGTACCGTGCGTCTGACCGGTGGCTACAACGGCACCAGCAATGAGGTGACACGCGTGACACCGACGCCACCGGAACTGTCGACGCAGTCGGAGGCGCTCTTCGGGCGTGTCGAACGCGGCCGCATCGAAGTGGGCCAACCGAAGAACAACATCCTCACATCGTTCGACTGGTCGCGGAAGTCGTGGAGTGCCCTGCTGCGCGCCCAGCGGTTCGGCGAGGTTGTCTCGCGCGGCACGGCGACCAATGGCTCGCTCGACAACACCTACGAGCCGACGTGGATCACCGACCTCAGCCTCAGCTGGCAGACGCCGTGGAAGGTGCGATGGACCCTCGGCGCGGACAACGTGCTCGACAAGTATCCGACCCAGAACCGTGTCAACACGGACAACAGCGGCATCTTCCCGTACGGCGGCATTACGCCATTCGGCTACAACGGCCGCTTCATTTACACGCGCCTGACGTACAACTGGTAGGAATGTGCTTCAGCGATTGGTGGCTGGCCCTCGCCAGAGTGCCAGCCACCTCGTCGCTTGCGGTGATCAGCGCGACGTAATGCGTAGCCAGCCGTCGCTCATCGCTGCACCACGCGCCCCGATCGCTCAGTCGACCGGGGCGCTGTCGTTGGCGCTAGTCGCCGCCGAGGTTGGCGGTGGCCTCGACCCAGCGATGCATCGCCCCATCCAGTGCTGCCTCGACATCCTTCAGCGCTCGATTGAGCTCGGCGGCGCGGCGCGCGGCCGCGGCGCTCCCGTCGTAGAGCGCGGGGTCCTGCAGCTCGGCGCGTGCCGCCTCGACGCGCGCCTCGGCGTCGGCCACGCCGCGCTCCGCCTTCTCGACCGCCTTCTTCAGGTCGCGGCGCGTGGCGTGCTCCTTCTCCTGCGACTGCGCGCTCCGCTGCGCCAACTTCTTCTCGGCCTCGCGGCGCGCCACGGCCGCGCGGCTGGCCTCGCTCGCGGCCTCCGCCGCCCGCGCCTTCTGGCGCTCCTCCCATTCCACGAACGTGCCGGCAAAGTCCTCCACGCGCACGCCGTCGAACGCCCAGACGCGGGTGGACAGTTCGCGCAGGAAGGCGCGGTCATGGCTGACCAGCAGCACCGTCCCCTCGTAGCCGTCGAGCGCGTCCTCGATGGCCTCGATCGACTCCACGTCGAGGTGGTTCGTCGGCTCGTCGAGCACGAGCAGGTTGGCGCGAGACAGCGTGATCATGGCGAGCGCGAGGCGTGAACGCTCGCCGCCCGAGCAGACGTCGGTGCGGCGCTGCACCGTGTCGCCGGAGAACCCGAAGGCGCCAAGCAGGCCCTGGATCTGGCCGCGTGTCCAGAGCGGGCGCAGGTCATTGATCACGTCATAGACCGTCGTTCCCATCGGCACCTGCGCCAGGTCCTGGCGGAAATGCGCGTGCGTGATGGACCCGCCGAGCCGGCATTCCCCCGCGGTCGGCTCGCGTTCGCCGAGAATTGTGCGCAGCAGCGTGCTCTTGCCGGCGCCGTTGGGGCCGACGATGGCCACCACGTCGCCGCGCATGGCGGTGGCGTGAAAGCCCTTCACCAGCGTGCGCCCGCCGATGGCGATGTCGACCTTGTCGCAGTAGACCACGCGGTCGCCGCCGCGGTCCTTGATCTCGAGCGAGAACGACATGGCCTCGGACTCGCCGGGCGGCGGCGTGAGGCGCGGCAGGCGCGCGAGGAGCTTGCGGCGTCCCTGCGCCTGCTTGGTGTTCTGCCCCGCGATGTTGCGGCGGATGAACTCCTCTTCCTTGGCGATGAACTTGCGTTGCTGGTCCACCTGGCGCTCGAGCGCCAGCCGGCGCTCGGCGCGCTGCGTCACGAACGCCGAGTAGCCGCCGCGATAGGCCGTCACGGTGCCACCTTCGACGTGGAGCACGTGGTCCACCGTCTCATCAAGGAACGCGCGGTCATGGCTGATGATGAGCGCCGTCCCGCGGCGCTCGAGCAGGTACTGCTGCAGCCACTCCGTCGTTTCGAGGTCCAGGTGGTTGGTCGGTTCGTCGAGCAGGAGCACGTCGGCGGGGGCGACGAGCTGCGCCGCCAAGCCGACCCGTCCGCGCTCGCCGCCGGACAGCACGGCAACGCGCTTGACCTTGGCCTCCTCCGCGTCAAAGCCGAGGCCCTGCAGCACCGCGTCCACCTTGGCGTGGAAGTCGTAGCCCCCCTCGTGGGCGAAGCGCTCCATGTCGTGGCCATAGCGGTCGAGGGCGGCGGCGTCCGGGTGCGACCCCATCTCCGCCAGGCGATTCGCCTGCTCGGCCAGCGAGGCCTCGAGTTCGATGAGCGACGCGAAGGGCTGGGCGGCGGCTTCCCACACCGTCTCGGCGTCGCCGAAGTCGCGGTGCTGGTCGAGCAGCGAGAGCCGCAGACTGCCGGCGCGCGACACGGCGCCGGCCGTGGGGCGTTGGTCGCCGGTGATGAGCCGGAAGAGCGTCGTCTTGCCGGAGCCATTGCGGCCGATGATGCCCCAGCGCTCGCCTTCCGCAATGGTGAAGGAGACGTCGCGCAGGAGCGTCGTGGCGCCGAACTCGACGCGCACACCGGAAAGCGTGATCTGGGTCACGCGCGCAATCTAATCCGTAAACCGGTGTGACCGAGGCGTTGGCTGGCGGGTACAGTTATGTTGTGGAGACAGGCCGACCGCGGGGAACGCCGCAGCCAGCCTCGTGGTACGATCAGATTCCCAGGCGTTCGTTCCCCCCTCCTTGGAGCCCTCCTCATGGTTGCAGCGGCGGCAGTGGCGCTCCTTCTCGCGGGCGTTGTGGGCGAGCCGGCGGCGAACGGACCCGGGACACGCGGGTCGGGGCCGCGCATCGAGGCCGCGCGCGTGGGCGTCGACGTGACGGCACCCGATACGGTGAAGCCGCGCCGCCGCGCGGTGCGGCTCAGTGAGGCCTATCGCACGCGGCTCCGCATTCACCAGGTCGCTTCGTATGCCATGCTGCCCCTGTTCGCGGCGCAATACGCGGCCGGCAGCCAGCTGTACAAGAAGGGAAGCGCGGCCCCCGACTGGGCGCAGAACTCGCATGGCGTGCTCGCCGCCAGCGTTGCGGGCCTGTTTGCCGTCAACACCATCACGGGCGGACTCAACTGGTGGGAGACGCGCCGTGCGGAGAAGGGGCGTACCTGGCGCACCGTGCACGCGGCGATGATGCTGGCGGCCGACGCCGGCTTCACGGCCACGGGCCTGCTTGCCGAGGACGCCGAGGAGTCCGGGGACGACCGCCGGCTGCACCGCACCGTGGCGCTGACCTCGATCGGGGTGGCCACCGCCTCGTACCTGATGATGCTCAAGCCGCTGCGGAGAGATTGAGATGGAACTGCTGGATACGCTGATTGAGTTGGCGAAGCCGTGGGCGAGGTTCTATTCCAAGTCCACGCCGGCGCAGAACCTCATCCTGTTCGCCCATCTGGCGGGATTGCTGGGTGGCGGCGGGCTTGCCATCGCGGCGGATCGCGCCGTCTGGAAAGCGCGCGCCGCGGCCGACGACGTGCGGGCCCGGCTGCTGGCGGATGTCGCGGCGGTGCACCGTCCGGTGCTCACCGGGCTGGCGTTCGCGGTGCTCAGCGGGGCACTGATGACGGCGGCCGACCTCGAGACCTACCTCACGTCGCCGGTCTGGTGGGTCAAGATCGGTGCGGTGGCGCTGCTGCTCGCCAACGGCGCCTGGCTGCGTTCCATCGAGCGCGCGGCGATGCGCGCGCCCTCGGTGCCGCCGGCCGCCTGGGCAAAGTTCACGCGCTCCTCCCGGCTGAGTCTCACGTTGTGGTTCGTTGTCGTGTTTGTCGGCGTGGCGTTGAGCAACATCTGACGTGCTTCCTCACGATTTCAAGGGTGCCATGAGTTCCGACGACTGCTCGGGGAGCTGCCCGCTCGCCCGCCGCGCCTTCCTGAAGGACGTGTCCCTGTTCGCCGCGGCGCTCGCGGCGGCGGGGCTCGCCCCGCGCGGCGCGTCGGCCCTGCCGCAGCCGATTCGCGCGCTCTCGCGCGAACGGGCGGAGGTGCGCTATCCGATCCCGGCCAAGGACGGCGTGCGTTTCGATGACGAGAACGAGGTGATCCTGGTGCGCTTCGGCGGACGCGTGTATGCCATGTTGCTGTCCTGCCCGCACCAGAACACGGCGCTCAAGCTCGATCCCGCGGGCTCGGGCGGGTTCTACTGCACGAAGCACGAGTCGCGATACAAGCCGAGCGGCGAGTTCATCTCGGGGCGCGCGACGCGCAACATGGACCGGTTTGCCATTCGCCGCGACGGTGCATCCGTGGCGGTGAACCTCGACGTGTACTTCGAGTCCGACTCCGAGCCCACGCAGTGGGCCGCTGCGATGATCACCGTCTGAACCGAGGAGCCCCCCAATGGACGACGTGCGTTCCTGCAGCCACCCCTGCCTGGTTGGGCGACGGGAGTTTCTCGGCGCCGCATCACTGACCGCGCTCACGCTCCTTCAATCGGCGTGCGGCGACGGACAGATCGGCGGCACCGGCCCAGAGGAGGCGAACGGCGGTACGCTTGTGGTGACGGTCGCGCAGTTTCCCCCGCTCGCCTCAGTGGGAGGCGTGGCCCGGGTGGACGGGGGGCGCGGCACGCCCGTGGCGTTGGTGCGCACCGGGGCCACCTCGTTCACGGCGCTCTCGCTCGTCTGCACGCACGAAGGATCCACCGTCAACATCACCGGCACGGGGTTCCTCTGCCCCAATCATGGGGCGCGCTTCTCGAGCGCCGGCGTGTGGCAGGGCGGGCAGGTGACGACGAATCTGCGCAGCCTGCCGGCCAGCTATGATGTGGGGGCGGGGACGGTGAGCATTACGCGGTAGGGGAGGGGGAAGGGTGCAGGGTGTGGAAAGGGGAAGGGTGCAGGGTGTGGAAAGGGGAAGGGTGCAGGGTGTGGAAAGGGGAAGGGTGCAGGGTGTGGAAAGGGGAAGGGTGCAGGGTGTGGAAAGGGGAAGGGTGCAGGGTGTGGA
>JACREJ010000001.1 GCA_016218305.1 Gemmatimonadota bacterium
GCGCGTCGTGCGAGATGAAATCGGAAAGCCGCATGTGCTTGCTCACCGCGAGTTCCGCGGCCTCGCGCGTCACCTCGACGAAGCCCCGCGGCGGCGGGGGCGCATCACCATCGATGCCCGACCGGTAGTTGCCGATGCGATATCCGTTGAGCGTCTGCCCGATCTTGTTGGCGTACGGGACCATGACCTCGACGAGGATGGAATCGACGATGCGGTGTCCCGACTCCGCCTCGACCTCCAGCCGATAGAAGCCCGAGAAGCCGGGCGCAGTGACGCTCGCACCGACCAGCGGCTGCGAGGGGGTGACGACGGCGCTGTCCTGCGCCCGCACCCACGCGTAGGTCAGACCGCCGGGATCGCCGCGCACCTCGAGGGGAAAGTCGAAGCGCTCGTTGGGCAGCACCATCTGCACGCGCACCTGGCCGCTCCGCCCGAAGACCGCCGGCGAGGCCGACACGGACGGCGCGCGCGCTTCGCGCGCGAAGGGCGACGCAAGCAGCATGTCGGGGGGATGCAGGATGAGGACGACGGCTCCGAGGAGCGCCAGCGCACCGAGCAGCAGCGCCCACCAACCGGCCCGCCATCCGCCGTCGGCGGATTGGCCGGGAAGGGTCACTGCTAGTACCGCCCCCAGCGCGCACGCTGGCCGCGCACGTCCACGTGGATGAACGGGCCGCGGGCGCTGTTCGCCCGGTACAGGCCGAGCCCGCCGACGAGCTCGGGATACTGGCGCTCCACCGACTCGACCGCCTCGGCGAGGATGCGCATGTCCTTCGAATTCACGCGGCCATCGCGATTGAGGTCGTCGAGCCGGTTGTCGCCGTTGTTGTCCACCATGATGTCGGCGGCGTCGCCGTACTGGTGGCGGCTGTCCCTGGCGCGCCCGCGACCGACGCCCCGCTGGTTGTACTGCGGGCTGCGGAAGCCGCTCATCACGCGCATGCGCTGGGCGTCAATGCCGCGCCGCTGCAGTTCGACCATCACCAGCTCCAGCTTGTCCACGAGCGCTTCACGCAGCACGAGGTACTTGGGCCAGACGTTCTTCTGGTCGTGGGTGAGGAAGTCGCTCAGCCGGAAATGTTCCGAGACAGGGGTGTCCTTGTTCTCGGGCGTGACCTCGATGAAGCCGTCTGGATTCTCGTACGCCGCGGACCGCGGCGCGCGCTTCTCGGCGGGGAATCGGCCGAGGTGGTAATCGCCAACGCGGCCGTTGACCTTGTCGGCGAACGGCAGCAGCGTGATCAGCGAGAGCTGGCGTCCACTGGCCGAATCGGTGACGGCGACCGTCGACGTGCTCTTCTGCTCGCGTTTGCCGAAGAGGCGAGCGATTGGCTCGACCTCCATGGAGCGCGGCGGCGCGAAGAACCGGGCCAGCAGGCGTCCACTGCGGCCGAAGATCGTGTCCGCCGGCGTCGGTCCCGTCGTTGCCGGATCGGCCGACACTCCCTGTCCCGACGCCACGGCAGCCGGTGCCACGAGCAGGGCAACGGCGAGCAGGGCGGGCAGGAGGCGGCGCGTGCTGTTCACGGACGCTCGGGCTGGGAGACGAGAGCGCCGCAGCGTTTGGCGCGGCGGCGGGGGACTCCGGAAGCTAAGGGGTACACCCTGTCCCGGCTACCGGTTCCGGGGATGGATTCGAGCGGATGGAGAAGGGGTGCAGCGGCGTAGGAGGGGGAGGAGTGGAGCGCGGAGGGAGGAGCGATGGGGGCCTCCGCCCTCCCTGCTCCACTCCTCTCTCGTACTGAACCCCTGCACTCCTCCCCACACCTCTCAGTAGATGTAAACAGGCGTTCCCACCGGCACGATTCGGAACAGCGTCTCGATATCCTCGTTCCGCACCCGCACGCAGCCGTGGCTGGCGCCTCGACCGATGCTGGTCGGCGCGTCGGTGCCGTGGATGCCGTATCCGTCGCCCAGGTACAGGCGGTTCGCGCCGAGCACGCCGGGGTAGCGCCGCTGGTTGGTGTTGATGGGCGGCATGATGAGATCGCGCCCCACGACGATCTCCTTTCCCTCGAGCACCTCAAACGGCACTTCGCGGCCATCGGGGTAGCGTGTCACGACGTCGGCGCCGGAGACGGTGAGGATCGCCCCACCGGCGACGGGAATGGACATGCCGCGCTCGAGCCGTCGCAGGCGTTTGCCCGCCTTGCGCGCAGCCTCCACGTAATGCCAGTCGGGCGGCACCCAGGCGGGGTCCACGTCCTTGCGAAGCACCACGAGCCGCCCGCGCGGTGTCTCGAACTTCCAGCGGGAGCCCCCCGGGCGTTCGAGGAACTTGCCGGTACCCGTGGCCACCCGCGTGCGGAAGAGCACCGAGGACCCCTGCTTGTACCAGAGGCGGTTCTCGGCGATGCTGATGACGATATACGGCTGGTCGCCGATCGAATCGGGCGAGGCGGCCAGGACGCGGTCAAGTGAATCGCCGGCGGTGACCGCCTGCTCACGAACCGTGGCGAGGATGTCGGCGCTCTCGTTGTACACGGCCTGCGTGAGATTGCGTTCGCGCCTCGCCGCCAGCGCGTCCTGGAGCTGCACCACCAACAGCGCGAGCGCGGCCATGACGGCCGCAATGGAGAGCCAGGCGACGGGGCCGCCGCTCGCGAAGAACCCGCGGGTGGAGTTGGTCGCGGTCAATAGAAATAGACCGGCAACCCGGCCCTCAGGTTGGGGAGGATTGATCGCAGGTCGGCGGCGCCGACGCGCACGCTTCCGGCCCGCACGGCGTCGGCGGCGTTGCCCCGATACAGCGTCGCCCCGCCGGTGAGCACGACGACGGAATCGCCGCGCACTTCCTCCACGCGCCGCAGTCCGCGCGGGGAGGCGATGGGAATCGAGTCGCCGGCCGCCGCCTGCCAGCCGTCGGCGCCGACTTCCACCCGCGCCGTGCGCAGGATCGCCCCCCGCTGCTCGAGGTGCAGGACGCCGCTGTCCACCGAGATGGAGACGTGCAGGTCGCCGGCACTGCGCGCCTGTCGCACGGCAAGCGCCATGGTCACCTGCAGCCGCTTGGCATCGGACGCGAGCGCGAGGTCGGCCTTCACCTTTTCGATGCCGCTCATCCCCGCGCGCAGCGCCCGCACCTCACGGCGGTACTCGGCGGCCCGCCACGCGAGCGCGGCCGATGCCGCGAGCGCACCCACGAACGTCCAGAGCAGCACCCGCATGATGCGCGGATGCTCTCGCCAGGATGCCCGCCAGTCGACCTCGACGGGGATCACTGCTTCGCGAACGAAAGGACATCGAGGATCGGAATGCCCACCGGCTGGCTGCGTCCCGTCCGCACGCGCGCGGTGACGAGCAGTCGCGTCAGCGCCTGCGTGGAGCGCGCTTCGGCGAGGAGCGATGGAGGAATCGCGAGGTAGAGCAGCTGGTCCTCGGCGCCCGGGCCCTTGGCGAGGAAGTAGGGTTCATCCTTCGCGAGGTCGCGGCGCAGTGGATCGGCATACTGCAGCGCCAGCACCTGCACTTCCCAGCGCACCGTCCTGCCGCGCGTGCCCTCGGGATCGGCGCGCAGGTCGGCCGCCGAGAGCGCCGCGCCGTACGTCGCATCGGCGGGGACGACATCGCGCTCCGGCACCCACACCTCGCTGCGCACTCTCACCCAGCCGCGCGAGCGCGCGAGGGGAACGACGTACGACCCGGCGCCGATCTGGCCGACCGCCAGGCCATTGGGTGCGTTGCGCCCAATGGTGGTGCGCGCGACGCGCAGTGTCCCCTCGGGAAGCAGTTCAATCAGCGGCGCGGAATCCGCGACTGGCGTCTCCTCGACCTTTGGCTCAGGTTCGCGCTTCGCTGGGGTGTTCCTGGCGGCGGGCGGCGCCGCCTTGGTGTTGGCCGGAGGAGCCGGCTTCGTGGCGACTGGCTTCGTGGCTGGCGTCTCGGCCTTGGCTGGCGCCCTTGCTGGGGTCGCGGCGGCTTTCGACGTCGCCGACGCCGGAAGCGTCTTGGCGTCCACCCAGCCGCTCCGTCGGACGTTGACCCATGAACCCTGCTTGCCGCTCGTGAAGATCCCCGCGAGGGGACGCACCTCACCGAGGATCACGCCCCGCATGGAGGGCGCGGAGCGGAGCCGCATCGCGATCTTCCCGGTGAGTTGGGCGGGAAACGAGTCGCGCGCCGGACCCAGGTTGGACCCGTCCATCCAGCCGGTGAACGTCACGTAGACGTGGCCGTTGCGCGCCGTCCCCGTGGTCACCGTGGTGCCTTCCTTCAGGACGGCCACGACGTTCCCGCCGGGCGTGGCGCGCACGCTGGCGTCGGCAATGAGCGCGGATTGCGCCGAGAGCGGCGCGGCGCATGGCGCCGCGCAGAGGAAGATCAGGAGGGAACGAATAGGTCTCATCGCTGGTAGGGGGGCGTGCCCGGGGATAGTTTTCTCGGGGTGACACCCAGAGTCGAAGTTATCACCCGTTTCCGAACTCAGCCAAGATGACGCCGACATCCGACCGTCCGGTTGTCCTCGTCGTGCTCGACGGATGGGGCTATCGCGAGAGCACGGAGGGGAACGCCATTCGGCTCGCCAGCACGCCCACGTGGGACCGGCTGTGGGCCAAGGCGCCGCGCACGCTCCTCGAGGCGTCGGGGCGCGCGGTGGGTCTCCCGACGGGCCAGATGGGGAACAGCGAGGTGGGCCACATGAACCTCGGCGCCGGCCGCGTCGTCATGCAGGACCTGGTGCGGATCACGGCCGCTGTCGAAGAGGGGACGTTTTTCCAGAACCCCGCCTTCGTCACTGCGTGCGCGCGGGTCAAGGCGAGCGGCGGGACGCTGCACCTCATGGGCTTGGTCGGCGACGGCGGCGTGCACGCGCACCAGGATCACGCCGTCGCGCTGGTGGATCTCGCCGCGCGCCACGGCGTGTCGCGCGTGGCGCTGCACTGCCTGCTGGACGGCCGCGACACGCTGCCCAACAGCGCGCTGGCGTTCGCGCGGGACCTGGCGGCGCGCACGGCGGGGCGCGCGCGCATCGCCAGCATCGGCGGCCGCTACTACGGCATGGATCGCGACCAGCGCTGGCATCGCATCGAGCCCTGGTATCGGGCCGCCGTTCAGGGGGTCGGGCCCTCGACCAATGACCCGCTGGCGTTCATCCAGGGCAACTACGACCGCAACGTCACCGACGAGTTCATGGAGCCGGCGGTCGTGCACGGCGCCGATGGCGCGGCGGTGGCGCCCATGCGCGACGGTGACGCGCTGGTGACGTGGAATTTCCGGTCGGACCGCATGCGGCAGATCATTCGCGCCGTCGCGATCGAGGGCTTCTCCGGCTTCGAGACCGGCGTACGGCCCGCACTGCACGTGGCGACGATGACGCAGTACGACCAGACGTTCGGCCTGCCGACGGCCTTCGAGCCGTTCTCGATGGCCAAGATCATGGCCGAGGTGCTGCAGGAGCACGGGCTGACGACGCTGCGCACGGCCGAGACCGAGAAGTACCCGCACGTGACGTACTTCTTCAACGGCGGCAACGAGACACCGTACCGGGGCGAGGAGCGCGTGCTCGTGCCGAGCCAGAAGGTGGCGACGTACGACCTCATGCCCGAAATGAGCGCCGCCGGCATCACCGACGTGCTCTGCTCCGCCATCGAGGAGAAGCGTCACCCCTTCACGCTGTGCAACTATGCCAACGGTGACATGGTAGGACATAGCGGCAATCTCGCAGCGACGATCCGCGCCTGCGAAGTCGTGGACCAGCAGCTCGCGCGCATCGTGAGGAGCGCCGAATTGGCCGGAGCGCGGCTGCTCGTGACCGCTGACCATGGCAATTGCGAGATGATGTTCGACCCGGCCACGGGCGGGCCGCACACGGCGCACACCACCAATCCGGTGCCGCTGCTGCTGGTCGAGGATGGAACACCGGTGGCGCTGCGCGCCGGCGGTGCGTTGTGCGATGTGGGCCCCACCGTGCTCGGCATGCTGGGCGTGCCGCAGCCGGCGGAGATGACCGGCAAGGACCTTCGAATCCAGGGAGCATGACGTGACGCGACTGCGCGCCGCGCTGTTAGCACTGACTCTGACGGCCGCCCCCGCGGCCGCGCAGGTGGGGTACGAGCCCGCCAGGAGCCCTTATCGCGACCTGCCGTGGAAGCAGTCGTTCGGCGTCTTTGCCGGCGGCTTCGACACCGGGCGCGACCCGGCTGGCGTCGGGCCGCAACCCGGCTTCCTGACCGGCGTCCGATACGACCTGCGCATCGGCGGTCCGGTGTCGCTCGTGGCGCGCGTCGCGGCGGCACCCACGTCGCGCCGCGTCCTTGATCCGTCGAAGCCGGCGGCAACGCGATACATCGGCGACCAGGACAGCCAACTCTTCGCCGGCGACCTCGGCATCGCCATGAACCTGACGGGACAGAAGAGCTGGCATCGGATCGCGCCCGTGATCTCGGGCGGCGTCGGCATGGTCAGCGACTTCCGCGGCACGCCCGATGACGGCGGCTACCGGTTCGGCACGCGCTTCATGTTCACGTGGGGGCTCGGCGTCCGGTATCACACCGAGGGACGGTGGGAGCCGCGCGTGGATTTCACGAACTACCTCTGGCAGCTGCAGTACCCGCCGGCGTACCAGGCGACGGCTTCGGATGGGAGCCCGGCGATCGTCACCGGCAAGAAGGCGCCGTGGATGGGCAACCACCTCTGGTCGGTGGGCCTGAGCTACCAGCTCTTCCGCTGAGCCGATGCCGCGCCTCTCGCTGACGCGACGGGTCGTCTTTGCCGCGGCGCACCGCTACCGGCGCCCGGAGTGGAGCGAGGAGCGCAATCTCGAGGTCTTTGGCGCGTGCGCGCGCGCCCCGTGGCACGGGCACACCTACACGTGCGACGTCTCCGTCGCCGGGCCGCTGGATGCGATGACGGGCTTCGTGATGGACCTCCGCGCGCTCGACGAGATTCTCGAGCGCGAAGTGATGGCGCGTTTCGACCACCGCACCATCAACACCGCCGTCCCGGAGTTCGCCGAGGGCCAGCTGGTGTCCAGCTGCGAGAACCTCGCCGCGTTCATTGCTGCCCGCGTGCAGGATGCGCTGGGCACACGCGCGCAGGTCACCCGCGTCTGGCTGTCCGAGAGCCCGACGCTGTGGGCGGAGTGGACGGCCGACTGAGCCAGGAGCGCAGGGGATGACGCCACTCGACGCAGTCGAGGAGACACCGGTCTGGCTCGAGGTGAACGGCGAGAGTGCCGTCACGTGGATGTGCACGCCGCATCAGCTGCCGGAACTCGTCATCGGCTGGCTGTACGGCGAGGGGTACATCGACTCGCGCGCCGACCTCATCTCGTTGCGTCCCTGCGCCACCGAACTCGGCTTCTGGGCCGAAGTGCCGCGCGAGCGCTACGAGACGGTGGAGGGGACGGAGCGTCGCCGCGTGCTGGCGAGCGGGTGCGGCGCCGTGACCACGATCCTCGGGTCACTGTCCTCGGTGCCGCGCCGTACGGCGCCGCCGCTGATCCCGGACCTGCCGCACACGCGCAAGCTGTTCAAGGAGCTGTTTGCGCAGGGCGTGCGGTACAACGAGACGGGCGGCATCCACGCGGCGGCGCTCACCGACGGCACGACGCTGCTGACGCACGCCGAGGACATCGGCCGGCACAATGCGGTGGACAAGGCGCTCGGCGCCATGGTCATGGCGGAGAGGCGCCCGGACGACCTGATGCTGCTCGTCACCGGCCGCATCTCCGCCGAGCTCGCCTTCAAGGCGGCGCGCGCGCGGCTTGCGGTGGTCGCCACGCCGAGCGTGCCGAGTTCGCTGGCCGTGGAGATCGCGCAGGCGGCCGGGGTGGTGCTGATCGGGCGCGCGGTGTCGGGCGAGCCGCAGGTGTGGCGGGCAGATGGGAGAGGGGAGACGGGAGACGGGAGACCAGGGCGGGGCGACTGTTGATGCGCTGCATCGGAGTGATTCTCGCCGGCGGCGGCGCGACGCGATTTGGCGGACAGCCGAAGGGGCTGTCGATCGTCGAGGGCGCGCGGATCATCGATCGCGTGGCCGGCGCGCTGCGCGGTGCGGCGGACGAGCTGCTACTTGTCGCCAATGATCCGGGCGCCGACGCGTGGCTTCCCGGCGTGCGCACCGCCGCCGACGTGCGGCGCGGCGAAGGCGCGCTCGGCGGGCTCCACGCGGCGCTCTCGCACGCGAGTGGCCATGCCGTGTTGGTCGTCGCCTGGGACATGCCATTCGCGAGCGAGGGGCTTCTGCGCGCCTTGCGCGCAGAAGGGGAACGGGGGTTTGAGGCGGTGGTACCGGAGAGCGAGACGTCGGGACGCGGCGTCGAGCCGCTGTGTGCGTGGTACGGCCCGGCCTGCCTCTCCGCCATCGAGCGGAAGCTCGACGCCGGCGACCGCCGCGTGGTGTCGTTCTTCGAGGACGTCCGGGTGAAACGTCTCCCCGCTGCCGAAGTGTCGCAGTACGGCGATCCCGCGCGCATCTTTTTCAACGTGAACCGTCCGGACGATCTACCCTTATCCACGCAGCCATGACGCCGCCCCTGCTCTCCATCACCGGCAAGAAGAACTCCGGCAAGACCACGCTCGTCGTGCGGCTCGCCGCCGCGCTGTCCGAGCGCGGCGTGCGGGTGATGACCATCAAGCACGGCTCGCACACGTTTAACATGGATCCGGTGAACACCGACACGTACCGCCACTACCACGAGGGCAAGGCGGAGCGCGTGGCGATGATCTCGCCCGACAAGTTCGCGCTCGTCGCACACTGGGAGAAGCCGCTCACCCCGCAGGAGATCGCCGCGCGCTTCATGGCCGACGCCGACCTCGTGCTGTGCGAGGGGTTCAAGGCCACCGACCTTCCGAAGGTGGAGATCTTCCGCCGCGCGGCGCACGACGCCCCGCTCTTCGATGCCGCGCTCAGCAATGCGTCGGCATGGAAGGCGATGGTGAGCGACGGCGCGATGCCCGGACTCCCTTTCCCCGTCTTCCGCCTCGACCAGGATGGCTGGCTCGACGAACTCGTGGCGTGGGTGGAGCGGCACTTCCTCCCCAACCGGAGCTGAGCGATGCGTCACCTCGTCCTGCTCACCAGTGTCCTCGCGGCGGCGTGCGCCTCGTGGGGCGGCCCGTCGCGGCCGTCGCCGGCGCGTGAACGCGCGGCATTCACGCGCTCCGTGGACTCGATGGTCACGCAGCCGGCGTTCCGCAACGCGAACTGGGGCATCCTTGTGGTGGATCCGGCGCGCGGCGACACGCTGTACTCGCACAATGCGGGCAAGCTGTTCATGCCCGCCTCCAACCAGAAGATTCTCACCGGCGCCACCGCCCTCGCGCAGCTCGGCGGCGACTTCCGGTTCCGCACGGAGTTCGCGTCGAACGGCCGGCTGGTCAACGGCGCGCTGCGCGGCGACCTCGTGGTGGTCGGCCGCGGCGACCCGACCGTGAGCGACGCGGCCTTCGGCGACGGCATGAAGCCGCTGCGCGACGCCGCCGACTCGCTGTGGTCACGCGGCGTGCGCGAAATCGCCGGTGCGCTGGTGCGCGGCGGCGACGCCTTCCCCGACTCCACCCTCGGCTTCGGCTGGTCGTGGGATGACCTCGACTATGGCTACTCCGCCGGCGTGGACGAGCTGTTCTTCAACGAGGGCATCGCGCGCGTCACGGTGCACGCGGCGCGGACCGTCGGCGGCACGGCGGGCGTGCGCACGGCGCCGGCGCGCGGCGTGCCGGCCATCGGACGCGTGTCGGTCGTGACCGGCGGCATGATGGAGCCCGAGGCGCGGCAGCGAAATCGCATCATGTGGGAGACCGACGTGCGCGGGCCACGCCCGCTGCTCAATCTCTCGGGCTTCGTGAAGATGCGCGACAGCGCCACGGTGACGGTTGCGCTGCGCAATCCGGCGCAGGCCTGGCTCGCCGCGTTTGCGGAGGCGCTGTCGGAGCGCGGCATCGTCCTGCGCGGCAACGTCATCAGCGAACCCGCGGTGGACACCGTCGGGCTGACGCGCCTCTTCACGCTCTGGTCGCCGCCGCTGCGCACGGTGCTGCCGCTCTTCGAGAAGCCGTCGCAGAACCAGATCGGCGAGATCCTCTTCCGCACGCTCGGACTCGAAAAGACGGGTGTGGGCACCCCCGACAGCGGACGCCGCGTGGTGGAGCGCCAGCTCGCCGCATGGGGCGCCGACACGGCCGGACACGCCGTGCGCGACGGCAGTGGGCTGTCGCGGCATGACTACGTCACGCCGGAGACCATCGTCAAGGTGCTCGACGCGATGCGGCAGCATGCGGAGTTCAAGAGCTTCTACGACGCACTGCCCATTGGCGGGGTGGACGGCACGATCCGGTCGCGCATGCGAAACACGCCCGCGCAGGGCAACGTGCACGCCAAGACCGGTACCGTGGACAAGGCGCGGAGCCTCTCCGGGTATGTGACGACGCCGGACGGGCGCATGCTCCTGTTCAGCTTCCTCTGCAACAACTTCACGGTCCCCAACGCGGCGGTGGAGGCGGTGCAGGACGCGATCCTCGTACGGCTCGCGTCGCCGGGCGCGCCGAGGTAGCGCGCATGCTGAGCGTCGCGGAGGCGGTGGCACGGGTGGTGGCCGATGTGGCGGCGCTCGATAGCGAGCACGTGCCATTGCTCGACGCCTTCGGCCGCGTGCTCGCGGCCGACGCCAAGGCCTCGTACACGCTGCCGGCCTGCGACAACTCGGCGATGGATGGGTACGCGGTGCGAGCCGCTGATCTCGCGGGGGCAAACGCCGGATCCCCACGGGTCTTTCGCGTCGTCGAGACGGTCGCGGCCGGGCAGTTCCCGACGCGCGCCATCGAGCACGGCGAAGCGACGCGCATCATGACGGGGGCCCCGCTCCCGCTCGGTGCCGACTGCGTGGTGCGCGTGGAGGACACCGACGGCGGCGTGACGGACGTGCGCGCCGTCAATGATCGCGACTGCGGCAAGAACGTGCGCGCCCGCGGCGAGGACTTCCGCGAGGGCGACGTGGTGCTGCGGGCCGGCGATCCGATTGGCGCGGCGCAGATCGGCGTGCTGGCATCGCTGGGGTATGCGCAGGTGCCGGTGCACCGCGCCCCGCGCGTGGCAATCCTCGGCTCCGGTGACGAACTGGTGGACCTCGACGAGTTCGGCCGCGTGCTGGCAGGTGAGCGCATCGTCGGATCGAACGGCTACACGTTGCACGCGCTCGTGCGCGCCGCCGGCGGAATCCCCGTGCCGCTCGGCAATGCCGCGGATGCGCCCGAGGCGATGCGCGAGATTTTCACGCGCGCCGTCGAGGCGCACCCCGACCTGATCATCAGCTCGGCCGGCATCTCCGTGGGGGAGTTCGACTACACGCGCGACGCGCTGGGCCAGCTCGGCGCCGACCTGAAGTTCTGGAAGGTGCGCATGCGTCCCGGCGCCCCGGTCGGCTTCGGCACGGTGGCGGGGATTCCGTGGATCGGGCTTCCGGGGAATCCCGTCTCCGTGATGGTGACGTTCGAGCTGTTCGCCCGCCCCGCCATCCTGCGCATGCTCGGCCATGCGCGCCTGCACCGTCGACCCGTGCCCGTCACGCTCGAGCAGCCGGTGCAGATCGGCGCGCGGCTGACCCATTTCCTGCGCGCCGTCGTCACCGCCCAGCCGTCGGGTGCGCTGACGGCCCGGCTGACCGGCCCGCAGGGTTCCGGCATCCTGACCTCGATGGCGAGAGCGAACGCCCTGCTCATCGTACCCGAGGACCGCCCGACGCACGCGGCGGGCGACACGCTGTCCGCACTGCTCCTGACACCAGGGGCCCAACTGTCGGAGTCGTTCGCGCTGTGAGCGACCCGCTCGCGCCGGCGCTCGCCGCGCTGGACCATCGCTTCGTGCTGCAAACCCGCGAGGTGTCGGCGGGAGGGCGCACCTGGCGGCTGGAGATGCCGCGCAGCGCCGAGGACCTGATCAGCGAGGCCGACTTCGCACGCGATGAACGGCTGCCGTACTGGGCTGACCTGTGGCCGTCGGCCATCGTGCTCGCCAACGAAGTCAGCGGGCTTGCCGGCGGCGGCCGCCAGGCCATCGAGTTTGGCGCAGGCCTCGGCCTGCCGTCGCTGGCGGCGACTGCCGCCGGGTTCGACGTCATGGTCACCGACTACTACGATGACGCGCTGCTCTTTGCGCGCCGCAACGCCGCCGCCAACCTTGGGTGCGACCTGGCGACGGCGCTGGTGGACTGGCGTGCACTTCCGGCGTCGACGGGGCGCTTTGACCTCGTGCTGGCCGCCGACGTACTGTATGAGAGGCCCTACGCGCCGCTGGTGGCCCGCGCGGTGGTGGGCGCCCTCGCGCCGGACGGCGTGGCATTGATCGCCGACCCCGGTCGCGTGGCGCTGCAGGCCTGCCTCGCCGAGTGCGCCGCGCTCGGCGCGGTGGTGCACGAGCGGCGCGCGGTACGGCACGAGGACGGCGTCACGAAGCACACGATCACCATTCACGAGGTGCGGCTCGGGTGAACCAGCCGTTGCTGCAAATGGACCTGCGACTTGTCGGCGCCGCCATCGTGGTGCTCGCGGCGGCCGTGATCGCGATCTGGCTCGTCGGCCGCCGGCTGCGCAGCGACCTCGGCCCATGGCGCAGCAGCGACGCCACTCCGATCGCAACGGGCCCGAGCGTGCCCCCCCAGGTGGCCAGGGAACTGCAGGCGCGCGGCCTGGTGACGTCCGCCCAGCTCGCCAACATGACGGAGACGGAGCGCCAGCTGCTGTTCAGCACGGTGGCGGCGACCATGGCCCGCGAAGCCGAGGGCGACGAGGCCTTTCGCACGACGGGGGCGCGCGCCGCCATTCGCCCCGAGGACATCCCCACGCTCTATTGCCCGATGTGCGGCTATCACATCGAGCGCTTTGGCAGCGCGCCGCCAATCACCGGGCAATGCGAGACGTGCGGCACCAAGGTCGTGGTGCGACGCGACGGGGCGCGCCTGCTGCTCACGGTGCTGACGAAGGACGACCAGAACGCCCGGCGCGTGCCCTTCCGCTGAGCAGCGGCACGAGGAGGACAACGACGCCCGGCCGCCGTGAGGCAGCCGGGCGTCTGTATGTTACACACGCTACGCCAGCCGGTCCGCCACCACCTCGGCGATGTCGTAGACCTGCACCGACTCGTCGCGTGAGGCGATGGAATCGCGCAGCATCGTCATGCAGAACGGACACGCCACCGCCACAGCGGTGGCGCCGGTGGCCAGCGCTTCATCGGCGCGCTCGGCGTTGATGCGCTTGCCTTCGTTCTCCTCCATCCACATGCGCCCGCCGCCAGCGCCGCAGCAGAGTCCGCGGTCGCCCGAACGCGGCATCTCCACGAGGTTCACCACGGGGAGGGCGCGCTTGAGCGTGGCTCGCGGCGCGTCGTAGATCTGGTTGTAGCGTCCGAGGTAGCACGAATCGTGGTACGTGAAGGTGCTCACCGCCTCGTGCAGCTCCTGGCGCAGCGGGATGCGCCCCTCGGCCATCAGGTGCTCGATGAAGACCGAGTGGTGGATGACGTCGTAGTTGCCGCCGAACTGGGGATACTCGTTGCCGAGCTGGTGCATGCAGTGCGGGCAGGCCGTCACGATGGTGCGGACGTTGTACTTCGCGAGCGTCTCGACGTTTTCCCTGGCGAGCATCTGGTACAGGTACTCATTGCCCATGCGCCGCGCTGGGTCGCCGTTGCACTTCTCCTCGCGGCCGAGGATGGCAAAGTTGACGCCGGCCGCCTGCATGATCTTGGCGAAGGCCACAGTGGTCTTGCGGGCGCGGTCGTCAAACGATCCCATGCAGCCCACGAAGTAGAGGATCTCGGCCGTCTCGCCGCGCTCGGCCAGCTCCGCCATCGTCGGGATGTTCATCCCCTCCGACCACTTGCCGCGATCGCCAGGGTCGAACGCCCACGGCGACCCGCGCTGCTCCATGCTCTCGAACGCCGGCATGACTTCTTCGGGGAAGCGCGACTCACCGAGCACCAGGTTGCGCCGCATCTCGAGGATCACCGAGAGCTGGTCGATGGAGACCGGGCACTCCTGCACGCACGCGCGGCAGGTGGTGCACGCCCACAGTTCCTGCTCGGTGATGAAGCCGTCCAGCAGCGGCCGGTCTCCCATCTCCCTTCCCCCGTCTCCCATCAGCAGTTCCGGCGCCCGCTGCTCCAGCCGCTCCCGCACATTCACAACGATCTTCCGCGGCGAGAGCATCTTCCCCGTCAGGTTCGCTGGGCACACGGCCGTGCAGCGTCCGCACTCGGTGCAGGCGAAGCCGTCCATCAGGCTCTTCCACGAGAGGTGCTCCACGTCCTTCGCGCCGAACTGCTCGGCGTCGGCCTCGAGGTCCATGTACTTCATGACCCCGGCCTGCCCCGGCCCGCTCGTGTTGGAGAGGTAGACGTTCGGGAGCGACGCCACGACGTGCAGGTGCTTGGAGTACGGCAGGTAGTTCAGGAAGCCGAGCACCAGCAGGCCGTGCCCCCACCAGTTCAACGAGCGGAAGAAGGCGGCCCAGTCGGGCGGCACGAACGACAGGATGTTCGCCAGCGTGTACGAGAGCGGCCGATAGAACGGCGTGGCGTGCTCCGGGAACGCCACCATCTCGAACGACTCGGCGAGGAACATCGTGACCATCAGCAGCCCGATCCAGCTGAGGATGAGGAGCGGATCGTTGGCGTGCGTCTCGGCGCCTTGGAGGCGCCTGACGCGATGGGTGAGCCGCCGCCACAACGCGAAGGAAACGGCGCCGATGACGAGGGCGCCCCACAGGTCCTGGTTGACCTGGTAGAAGCGGTACGCCCACTGCGGCATGAACTTCGCGAGCGTGAAGCCAGGCAAGATGCCACGGGCGATGAACTCGCCCGTGCCGACGGTGAGGACACAGAACCCCCAGAAGATCGCCGCATGCATCGGCCCGGCGATCCAGTCGCGGAAGATCTTGCGCTGGAGGACGCCGATCGAGAGGAGGTTGAAGAGCCGGCGTGGGACGTGGTCCCAGCGCGAGTCGTCGAGTCGCCCGATGCGCAGGTAGGCCACGAGGCGCTGCACATTGTACGCGAAGAAGCCGGCGGCAAGGGCGACGATGAGGGCGAAGATGCCGTTCGATGCGGTCATGGAGCAGAAGGTAGCAAAGGTCTGGCATGTCGAACAGCGGTCCCGACCCGCGTGGGACGCCGCGTGCGACTGGCGGCCGTCGCCCTCGTCTGTCCACCCCACGATCCTGGCGCTCCCCGGGATTGCAATTCGCCGGGAAGCGTCGCCAATTACGCGCGTACTCGGCCCGGGACTCGACGCTTCGGCAAGAGTCCGCCTCACTCGTACTTCACTTCAGCCTCCGGAGTCCTCGACTCATGGCCCTCTTTGCCCGTCGACTCGCCAGTCTGGTTGCTACGGCGGCCGTGGTGCTGGCCGCCACGGCATCGTCGCTTGGCGCGCAAGCTCAGGCGACCACCGGCATCATCCGCGGCGTGGTCAGCGACGCCGCCGGGGCGCCCATCAATGGCGCCACGGTCACGTTGCGCAACCAGCAGACGAACTTCACACGCGTGTTGCAGACCTCGAGCACGGGCATTTACGTGGGCACCCTGCTCCCCCTCGGTTCGTACGAGGTGACGGTACGGGCCATCGGCCACGCGCCGGTCGCGCGCAACAACGTCGCCGTGCGCGTTGGACAGGTGGCAGAGCAGACCTTCAAGCTGGAACGGCAAGCCGTGGAGTTGGCGGCGGTCGTCATCGGGGCAACCGCCACGCCGGTAGACGTCGCGAAGACCGAAGCCTCGGCGCGACTGAATGACGCTGCGGTGCAGGGACTCCCGAACAACGGCCGCAACTTCCTGGCCCTCACCCTGCTCACCCCCGGCGTGGCGGTGGCCCAGGGACCCGACGGCGACGTGCTTTCCGTGGCTGGCCAGAAGGGCATCTCGAACAACGTGTCGGTGGATGGCGCCGACTACAACAACCCCTTCTTCGGCGAGCAGCGCGGCGGCCAGCGCCCCGCGTTCACGTTCAATCTCGATGCGGTGCAGGAGATGGTGGTCACGAGCCAGGGCGCCAATGCCGAGTTCGGCCGCTCCGCGGGCGGCTTCGTGAACGTCGTGACCAAGAGCGGCACGAATGAGCTGAAGGGCACCGCGCACTATTTCGGCAAGAGTTCCGCGCTGTCGGGCCAGCTCAAGGGCAATGGGGTCACGCTCGATCCGGACTTCGGTCAGCACCAGTTCGGCTTCACCGTCGGCGGCCCACTCAAGAAGGACAAGCTGTTCTACTTCCTCGCGTACGACCAGCAGTCGTATTCGGACACGAAACAGCAGAACCGTCCGGCCAGTGCGGAGTTCACGAAGCTGAAGAGCTTCCTGTCGACCCAGTGGGGCGGCGCCCTCAAGGACGACTTCCGGCCCATCGACCGCACGAATGACGCGCAGGTGTTCCTGGCGAAGCTCGACTGGAGCATCAACCCCCGGAACCTGCTGTCGATGAAGTACAACTTCACGAATTCCAAGCAGGTCAACGGCACCTTTGACGTCGACACGTGGGGGGCAAGCGCCAACGCCATCGAGAACGCCTACTCCAACGCGTTCAGCGGCCAGCTCTCCACGCAGATCTCCGACAACGTGTCCAACGAGTTCCGCTTTCAGTTTGCCCGCGAGGACCGCCCGCGCGACTATGACGCGCCCAGGCTCCCGAACGGCCGCGACTTCCCCGACATCGCGATGGATTTTGGCAACGCCTTCCGCATCGGCCGTCCGTTCTTCATCCCCGTGGAGTATTACGACACGCGCATCCAGCTCCTGAACAACGTGACGTGGGCGCGCGGCAACCACCTCTTCAAGGCCGGCGGCGAGATCAACGCCGTGAGCTCCAACCAGACCTTCATCGGCTTTGCGAACGGTCGGTTCATCTTCAGCAGCGTGGACGGATTCATCAACTACTCGAAGTTCGGCAACGGCTACGTGGAGTGCTCCGGCGGCACGACGAGCACCACCGGCGCGTGCCCGACCGGCGCGAGCATCACGGGTCCGGTGCTGCTGTATTTGCAGCAGGCGGGGGTGGGCGGTCGCACCGTGGAGGAGTCGGGCACGCAGAAGATTCCGCAGACCGACATGTCGCTGTTCATCCAGGACACCTGGAAGCCGACGCCACGCCTCACCATCAATTACGGCCTGCGCTGGGAAGGCGAGAAGCAGCCTGACGTGCTGACCGACCCGAGCAAGGTCTTCTTCGCGGGGTTCATCGGCAAGACCGTCACCAACGCCAAGGGGACATTCGCATTCCCGTCCGATGGCACGATTCCGTCGGACTACGGCATGTTCCAGCCGCGCCTCGGCCTGGCCTGGGACCGCAACGGCGACGGCACGGAAGTGGTGCGCGCCTCCGCCGGCATCTATCACGCACGCGTGGCGGCGCTGAACTTCGCTGCGGTGCGCAACAACAACGGTTCCATCGGACAGACGATGTTCCGCAACTCGGCGCTCACTGGCATCCTCGGCGCGCCGCCGGCCATCGAGAACCTCCTGCCGGCTCCGGGCGCCAATCAGGCACCCTGGCAGCCGGGCGTGTTCGTGGTCGACAAGAACTTCCGTAACCCGCGCACCATCAGCACCTCGCTGGCGTACGAGCGGGCGCTTGGCACGACCGGGCTCACCGGCTCGGCCAGCTACACGTACGCCAAGTCTGACCGTCTGACCCGTTTCGTGAACCGCAATGACGCCGTGTTCGGCAACCCCTGGTCCACGGGCCTTGCCGGCGGCAACGGCATCGGCGACCTGACCACGGTCGAAAGCACCGCTGAGAGCAAGTACAGCGGCCTCACGGTGGGCCTGGCGCGCCGTCAGGCCAAGGACTGGGTGTTCGACGCGAACTACACGATTTCGTGGGACAGGTCGAACGATGACAACGAGCGTGATCCGTTCACGTTCCGCTACGCCCGGGCCGACCGCCTCGATGACGAGTGGGGCTACAGCGACCGTGACCAGCGGCACCGCTTCAACGCATTCGTGCTGACCAGCCTTGGATACAACGTGACGATGAACAACCGCTTCACCTACACGTCGGCGTCGCCGATGTCGGCGAAGTGCGGCACCAACAACAAGGCGACGAGCGATCGGGCGGCGAGCGCAGCCGAGCGCATCTGCCCGAACGGGACGATCCTCGAGCGCAACACCCTGCGCCGGCGGAACGAGTACGCGAGCTGGGATCTCCGGTTCGCGCGCCCGGTCAAGGTGGGCACAGGCAACTCGGCAGAGCTCATCTTCGAGGTGTTCAACGTGCTGGGTCGCAACAACTTCAAGGACCCGGCGTTTGGCTCGCTCCTGTTCAACTTCGACGGAACGATCCGCAGCGGTCTCGGAGATCCGCGCCAGATGCAGCTCGGCGTGCGCTACTCGTTCTGACCGCCTGACCCGTCGCATCGGCGAGCCCGGCAGGCGTCACGCCTGCCGGGCTCGTGCGTTGCATCCCCGGAACGGACTGCGCACGCTACGCCTCGGGGCCCTCGCGCCGAATCGGTCCCGGAGGTTGCGGCGGGAGATCCGGGTGCCACCAGTGATCCGGAGCGGCGGGGTCGGACTGACGCTCGCTGACGTTTTCAGCGTGTATCACCGCGTGGATGAAGTTCTCCGACGGAACCGGCGCGCCGACCAGCCGGCGCAGCATGGCCAGCTGCCCCGCATGCGTCATCGCGTCAGACAGCGGCCCTTGCAGCAACTGCTCATCCGTGAGGCGTGCCGTCAGCGTCTGATCGGCCAGATCGGCGGAGAGCGCGGCGAGCATCGCGTGAAAGCGCACGACTTCCTCCGCCAAGGTCGCGACGGGCGGTGGCGCATACTCCCCGCCGTGAAAGAAGGTGCGCGCGTATCCCACGAGCCCCGTCATGTGCCACATCAACTCGTGCGGGGAGCGGGCCGTGGGGCTGGCGCGGTACTCGCCGAAACCATCGGGCGCGCCACGCAGCGCCTTCTGCGTGCGATACGCCAGCGCCGCAAGGAAATGCCGCAGCAGGCGACGAGATTCCGTCATGTCGGGTCTGCCATTCGCATGCGCCACTCCCCTCCGTTGGCTGATACGGGGCGTGCGTACCCCAGACGCGGGTCGCCCCACGTCGCGCGCGCTACCACTTCGCCTGCGACCCCCACATGCTGTGTGGGATCGCAAAGACCACCATGGTCACGATCGTCGCGATGATGACGGCGAGCTTGGCCTGGCGCCCTCCGCGCATCCGAAGCGCGGCCAGGATCCAGGACACGCCCGCGATGAGCGTCTTGTTGTCCGTCAGGTCGTAGCCGAACGGGACGCCCGTCCAGTAGGCGTCGAACGCGTGCTTCTGCACGATCGGCCCAAGCACGAAGCCGCCCAACAGGAGCAGCGCCGTGGTCGTGAATCCCCAGCGTCGCGTGTCGCCGCCGCCGACCGCCGCGAAGAGCGCGCGCATCGCGAACAACATGCCGAAGAACATGCACAGGACGTGAGGAATGAGGACCCACATCGGCACGTCGCCCTTGAAGCGGGTGATCGCGGGCTGTTCCGGGAATGACACGGCCTCTGCACCGCGCGTGAGCGTCACGCGGTACGCGAGCTTGCCGGCCATGGGCATCAGCGGCTCGGGTGGCGGCGGGAGGACCATGGAAAGCACGTCGCCCTCGCGCCACATCTGCTCCGTGATCCACGCGTCGTCGGTCGGGAAGCGCCGCCATTCCACCGTACCGGTCACTGCGGTATCCGCCACCGTCACCGTCACTGGCTGGCGCCCGGTGATCGAATGCGTGCGCAGCAGCGTGAGCGTGATCGCCTGCCCACCCAGTTCCACGCTGCCGCGCGCCGGATATGTCGGACCGGTCCGGCGCTGGTAAATGGCCGCGATCAGCGTGATGACGACCGCCAGGGTCCACTGCACCCAGGGCTTGCGCATGGGGTGTTACGCTCCGGCCTTCACCTGCTTCACCGCCTCGGTGAGCACCGGCAGCACGTCCATGACATCGCCCACGATGCCATAATCGGCCGCCTTGAAGATCGGCGCTTCCTTGTCCTTGTTGATCGCAACGATCGTCTTGGACGTTCGCATGCCGGCGAGGTGCTGGATCGCGCCCGAGATGCCGCATGCCACGTACAGGTCAGGGCTCACGAGCCGTCCCGTCTGCCCGATCTGGTCCGCGTGCGGACGCCAGCCGTCATCGGTCACGGCGCGCGTCGCGCCCACCGCGGCGTTGCCGAAGGCGGCCGCGAGGTCCTCGACGAGCTTGAAGTTCGCGGCCTCCTTCAGGCCGCGGCCGCCGGCGATGATCACCGGCGCCTCCCCAAGGTCGATCTTCCCGCCCGCCGCCTTCTCGGTCAGCGTCACCTTCACGCGCACGGCCGCCGGATCTCCGGCGGGAACGAGCGCCTCAACCGCCCCTGCCTTGGCGTTCTCCACCGGGAGCACGGCGCCGGCACGCAGCGAGATCAGCGCCGGCGTGGCCTTGAGCACGAAGCGCTGCACGATCTTGTTGGTGTAGCCCGGATGGGCCACGGCCACCGCATCGGCAGCGAACGCGAACTCCGTGACATCGGAGGCGTAGGCGAGCTTCAGCTTCGCGGCGACGCGCGCCACGAGGTCGTGCCCCAGCGCGCTCGCCGCGAAGAACGCGGCGCGATAGCCGGTGCCGAGGCGCGCGGCCAGCGCGGCCGTGAGCGCTTCGGGGTTGTAGTTGGCGAACGCGTCGTGCTCGAGGACGAGCACCACGTCAGCGCCGTGCGCGGCGAGCTTCGCCGCATGCTGGGCGATGCCCGGGGCGCCGGCCAGCACGGCGTGGACCTGGCCGCCCGTGGCATCGGCCACGCGGCGGGCCGCCGTGACGGTCTCGAGCCCGGCGCGGCGCAGCTCGCCGAGGCGCGTTTCGGAGAATGCGAGAATGTTCGTCATTAGAGCACCTTCGCCTCTTCCTTGAGGAGACGGACGAGTTCGGGGACGGCGTCCTTCCCCTCGCCAACAATGCGCCCCGCGGCCCGCTCGGCCGGAAGCTCCATCTTCTCCAGCTGGTAGTTGATGGCGCCAAGCTGCGCCGGCTTCACCTCGAGCGGCTTCTTCTTGGCGGCCATGATCCCCTTGAGCGAGGGGTAGCGCGCCCGCGCGATCCCCTCGTCGATGGTGACGACTGCCGGCAGCGGGCACTCGATCAGCTCATAGGCGCCCTCGAGCTCGCGCCGCGCCTTCACGACGCCGCTCTCGACGTTGAGCTGGGAGATGGCGCTGATGACCGGGAGGCCGAGCAGTTCCGCGAGGAAGATCCCCGTGGACCGGTTCTGCGTATCCACCGCCATGCGCCCGCAGAGGATGAGGTCGTAGCCGCCGTCCTTCAGCTCCGCGGCGAGCGCCGTGGCGACAGCGAGGCCGTCGCTGACTGGGGCATCGTGTTTGAGCTGCACGGCCCGGTGCGCGCCCATGGAGAGCGCCTTGCGCAGCGTCTCCTGCACGACGTCGGGGCCGAGCGAAATGACGGTCACTTCGCCGGCACCGAGCTTCTCGGTGATCTGAATGGCCACCTCGGCAGCGTAGCCGTCGAAGTCGGACATGTCGTACTTGAGTCCGGCCTCGTCGATGCCAGTGCCCGACGCGGCGATCTTGAAGCGCCCTTCCATGTCAGGAACGCGCTTGATGCACACGGCCAATTTCACCGTGAAATCCCTCGGTTGGAGTGCGCTTGGAAGCTACAGGGTTGCGGGGCGGATCGGCAGATGGCGGATGGTTGAGGGTGGACGGTGGACGGTGGACGCGACGGCGCGGGGTCGGCGGCCGCCACCCGCCGCGCGTCCGGCTAGCGGTGGCCCGATGGGGCCCTCTGCTCCATCTTTGGACGCCGTCCCATCGCCAATCATCATCGCGAATCCGAATCCTCGATCCGAATCCGCGCTCCCAATCCCGAATCGCATGCCCCTCGCTCTCATCACCGGCGCCTCTGCCGGCATCGGCCGCACCTTCGCCGAGGCGCTGGCCCGGCGTGGCTACGACCTCATCCTGGTCGCCCGCTCGACGGGGCGCATCGAGACGCTGGCGCGCCAACTCGCTGAGCGGCACCACGTCAGCGCGGAGGCATGGACGGCCGATCTGGCCACGGACGATGGCCGCGAGGACGTGGCGACGCGCCTCGCCGCCCTGCCCCGGCTCGACCTGCTCGTCAACAACGCCGGCTTCGCGACCACCGGGAAGCTCCAGAAGATCCCACTCGGCCCGCAGATGGATATGCTGCGGGTGCACGTCCTGGCGCCCATGCGGCTGTGCCACGCGGCGTTGCCGCGGATGGTCGCGCACGGCGCTGGCGCGATCATCAACGTCAGTTCCATCGCCGGTTTCCTGTTCGGCCCCGGCAACGTCAACTACTCCGCCACCAAGGCCTACCTGACGTCGTTCTCCCTCGGACTCGACACCGAGGTGCGGAGCGCCGGCGTGCGCGTGCAGGCGCTCTGCCCCGGCTTCACGCACACGGAGATCCACGCGGAGATGCCGCACGTGAAGCAGCAGATCCCTGGGTGGATGTGGGGGAAGGCCGAGGACGTCGTGGAGGCCTCGCTGCGGCAGCTCGAGCGCAGCGGTCCCGTGATCTGCGTCCCGGGCCTGCTCAACAAGGTGATGTGGCGGGTGCTGGTCATGATACCCAGTGGCCTGCGAAGCAGGCTGGCGGTGAGGCGGAAGCGGAGCTGAGAAACAGATAGGAGATGGAAGATGGGGGATGGGAGATGGTCTCGAGCGCCATCAACATCTCCCTTCGCCCATCTCCCATCTCCCATCTCCAATCAGCGTTCGCAGTCTCGGTACTCCGCCCTACTTCTTCAACGACGCCTCCCGCACCGCACGGAACTCATTGCCCGGCCTCCACTGCGGCCACGTCGGCGCGATCGCCACGCGATAGCCGATCCTGTAGTACAACTGCGCGTCCTGCACCGCCCCCGAGATGTCCCAATCGGGCTTGATGTCGTCGGACGGCTTGTGGTAGTGGTTGGCCACGTACTCGGCGCGCTTCTGCATGCCGTACGTCGAGTCCTTGCCGACAAAGGTGATGCCTGAACCCGGGTAGAACGCCGGCACGCCGACCTTGGCGAAGTTGAAGTGATCGGAGCGGTAGTAGTATCCCTTTTCCGGCTCGGCATCGGGGACGAGCACGCGACCGCCCTGCTCATCCGCCGCGGCACGCGCGTAGTCGTCGAGGTCAGACGCGCCGTAGCCCATCACGACGATGTCCGACGTCTTTCCCCACGTGTTCAGGCCATCCATGTTGATGACCGCCACCGTCTTCTCGATCGGGTACAACGGGTTCGTCGCATAGTACTGCGACCCGAGCAGGCCCTGCTCTTCCGCGGTCACCGACAGGAAGAGGACCGACCGCTTCGGCGGTGCGAGCATCGCGAAGGCCTTGGCGATGGTCAGCAGCCCCGCCACGCCCGTGGCGTTGTCCGACGCGCCGTTGTAGATCGAGTCGCCGTTCACCTTGGCGCCGATCCCGAAGTAGTCCCAGTGGGCGTTGTAGAGCACATACTCGTTCTTGAGCGTCGAGTCGCTGCCCTCGACCTTCGCGATGAAGTTGCGCGAATCGATGGTGCGCATCTTGTTCCGCAGCGACAGGCTCGCGGTGACGCCGAGCGGCACCGGTGCGAACTCCTTGGTGGCAGCCGTCGCCTTGAGCGAGTCGAAGTCCTGCCCGGCCATCGCGAACAGTGCCTTGGCCTGGTCGAGCGTGATCCATCCCTCGACGCTGCTGCGCCCCATGTTCTTGTCGGGTGTCACAAGGTCAAACTGCTCCGCGACCTTGCCCTGTACGACGGCGAATGGATACCCCGCGGGCTCCGTCTCGTGCACGATCAGGACGCCCGCCGCCTTGTGCTTCATCCCCTGCTCGTACTTGTACGTCCAGCGGCCGTAGTAGGTCATCCGCTTGCCGCCGAACACCGCCGTGTCAGCCACCGGCGGATCGTTGACGAGGACGACCATCGTCTTCCCCGTCAGGTCCACGCCCTTGAAGTCGTCCCAGCCAAACTCCGGCGCCTCGATGCCGTAGCCGACGAAGACGAGCGGTGAGTTGTTCAGCGCCGCCGACGGGCTCACGTGCTTGGTCCACGCGACGAAGTCGTCGCGCCACTTCAGCGACTGCCTGGCGCCGCCCTTGGCGAACGTGAGCGTCGGGCTGTTCGTGACGGTGATGCCGACCAGCGGCACCTTCTGGAAGTACGTGCCGTCCGGGTTGCCCGGCTTCAGCCCCATCCCCGAGAACATCGCCTCGATGTACGCGGCCGTCCGCTCCTCACCGAGCGTTCCTGGCGCGCGGCCGAGCAGCGAGTCGTCCGCGAGCACCCGGATGTGGTGCATCATCATCGCCGTATCGATGGCGGCGATCCCATCGCCCGGGATCTTCGTCTTGAACGGGTCGGCTTCGCCGCCGCAGGCGACTGCCAGCGTGGCGGCGAGCACGAGTGAACGTCGAATTGAAGTGTTCAAAGGACACCTGCCTCTGTATTTGAGTATGCCTCGAGAGATACCACGTACTGCTACGCCCAACGTGGAGGGACTGCTGTAGCGGCCCTCCGCCCGCCATCTGCACCTGCCATCCACCGTCTACCGTCTGCCATCGGCCACCTGCCACCTGCCATCTGCCTCACTGCATGATCGGCGCCGGCGAGTTCTCCGTCAGGAATCCCCGGCGCGGAATGAACCACGCCAGGGACCCCACCACCGCCACGGCGGTGAGCACCGCGAACCAGCTGGGCACCACCTGCGTCCGCCACAGCACCGCCGTCGCCGCACCGAGCACGACGAGGCGCGAGGTCTCCAGCGGCGCCGCCCACTGTTCCGCCTCGAAGATCCCGCCGATGGACGTCAGCGAGATGGCGACGTAGAAGCCGCCCGCCGCGAGCTGCGCCATGGGGATCGTGGTCGCGCCGGCGAGCAGGACGAACGTCGCGCTCAGCGCACACACGAAGTGGAACAGTCCATACGCCGCCAGGGCCCCGGGGATCTTCGGGTCGTACCGCTCGAATGACTCCCGGCGGACCTCGCGCGGCATGACGCGTCCGCCCAGGCGCTCGGGACGCCAGCCCGGCGGACCGAAGACGTACATCCACCGCTCACGCCACGACGCTGCCGTCCACGCGGACTTCAGGATGTCCCAGAAGACGTGCACGTTGGCCCAGAGCGGGTTCCAGCTCCGCAACGGGTGCGTCAGCCCGTACACCGGTTCTTCCTCCTCGACGACGAACGTGCCGAACAGGCGGTCCCACGTGATGAACACGCCCGCATAGTTCCTGTCCTGGTACTTCGGGTTCACGCCGTGGTGCACCCGGTGGTGCGACGGCGTGTTCAGGACGTACTCGGCGACGCGTCCGAGCTTCCCCACGGCACGCGTGTGGATCCAGAACTGGTACACGAGGTTGATCGCGTTGCACGCGACGAACAGCTGCCACGGCATGCCGAGCACGGCCAGCGGCGCGTAGAAGATCCACGAGAACAGCCCGTGCAGCGAACTCTGCCGCAGGGCGACGGCGAGGTTGTACTCCTCGCTCGAGTGGTGCACCACGTGCCCGGCCCAGAGCACGTTGATCTCGTGCGCGTAGCGATGGCTGAAGTAGTAGGCGAGGTCCACGAGGACGAACGCCGCGGCCCAGCTGACGAACTCGGGACCGCGCACGCCGAACCAGGGAAAGGCGTCAGCGCCGTAGAACGGCTGCCCGGACGGCCATGCCGGCAACCCGAACCACCTCTGCAGCGTCCACCGCTCGCCGATCCAGATGAAGATCCCGATCGAGAAGAGCTTGGTGAAGACCCCGCTGATCTGCGACAGGATGCCGCACGAGAGGTCGGAGATCGAATCGTTGAGGCGAAGCAGGTGTTTCCCCGACCACGCCGAGTAGGCAATCTCCACCCCAATCAACAGGAAAAAGAACGGGATGGAGTAGAGAATGATGCCCACTGTTGTTTCTCTGTTGTCTCTCTGTTGTTTGTCTGTTGCTTCTCTTACTTAAAGGCGTTGAAGCCTGTCTCCGCCATGCCGATCACCAGCGAATGAATATCATGCGTCCCCTCGTACGTGTACACACTCTCGAGGTTGGCCATGTGGCGCATCGAGTGGTACTCGGCGAGGATGCCGTTGGCGCCGAGCAGGCGCCGCGCCTCGCGGGCGATGTCGGTGGCAACGTTCACGTTGTTGCGCTTGGCCAGGCTCACCTGCTGCGGTGTGAACGTCCCCGCGTCCTTCATGCGGCCGAGGTGCAGGGCGAGGAGCTGCCCCTTCACGATCTCCGTCAGCATGTCGGCGAGCCGCACCTGCTGGATCTGGAAGCCGCCGATCGGGCGGTCGAACATCACGCGCGTCTTGGCATAGCTGAGCGCCTCTTCGTAGCAGGCCATCGCGGCGCCCATGGCGCCCCATGCGATGCCGTAGCGCGCCTGGGTGAGGCACATCAACGGGCTCTTCAACCCACCCGACTTCGGGAGGATGGCGTCGGCCGGCAGGTGCACGTCGCTCAGCACGAGTTCGCTCGTCATCGATGCGCGCAGCGACAGCTTGCCCTTGGTCTCCTTGATCGTGTAGCCCGGCGTGCCGGTCGGCACGAGGAAGCCCCGCACGCTCGCACCGTCGTCGTCCCCGTCCTCCGTCTTGGCCCAGACCACGCCCACGTGCGACAGCGAGCCGTTGGTGATCCACATCTTGGCGCCGTTCAGCACCCACGTGCCGTCCTTCTGCCGCCGCGCGCGCGTGATCATGCCGGCGGGGTTCGAGCCGTAGTCCGGCTCGGTGAGGCCGAAGCAGCCGATCGCCTCGCCTGTCGCCATCTGCGGCAGCCAGTGACGCTTCTGCTCCTCGCTCCCGAACGTGAAGATCGGATACATCACCAGCGCGCCCTGCACCGAGGAGAACGAGCGAATGCCGGAGTCGCCGCGCTCGAGCTCCTGGTTGATGATGCCGTAGGCAACGTTGCTGAGGCCGGCGCAGCCGTACTCCTCCGGCAGGTTGGCGCCGAAGTACCCCAGCGCCCCCATCTCGGCGATGAGCTCGGTGGGGAAGCGGCCGTCGATGTAGCACGGGCCGATGACCGGCATGACCTTGGCGTCAACGAAGGCCCGCACCGAGTCGCGAATGGCGCGCTCTTCCTCGGTGAGGGCGGCATCGATGTTGTAGAGGTCGCCGGTGCGGGGCTTCAGCGACGGTGAACCGAGCAGCGAATCAGTCATGGCGGGGCGGGTTTTTCGAGGGTCGGAAGACCCATAAATGTAACCAACCCCACGAACGTTCGTGACAGAGCCGCACGCCATCCGTCGCGTGCCGTTTGCCCTCCGCCGTCTACCGTCTACCGTCTACCGTGTGCCATCCGCCGTCTGCCGTCACACGTGCACCGCCTGCCCCTCCGCCTGCGGTCGCTCGAACAGGATCGACACCGACACCTTGACCATCAGGGTGAAGAGCAGGAATCCGATGCCGAAGACCCCCGCCGCGACGCGCAGTTCCGTGGCGCTCGGCACGTACTCGTACACCTGGCCCAGCTGGTCGGGCGTGAAACCCGGGATGATCAGGGCGATGCCCTTCTCGATGTACACCGACGCGTAGATCAGCACGCACCCGATGTTCATCGTGACGAAGTTCCGGCGCGTCCTTGGAATGAGGAACAGGAAGAACGAGATCACCGCGAAGGCGAGCGACATCCAGGCGTAGAGCGCGATGGGCGACGCCTTGCCGTGCAGGCCGGCGAACAGGTACTGGTAGTGCACCAGGTGGTGCGTGTTCGAGTAGTACTCCTTGAAGACTTCCGCGCCGAACAGGAACAGGTTGAAGCCCATGGCATAGGCCATCAGTTCCGCCACCTTGTGGATGGCCTCGTCCTTGATCTCGAACGCCGACACCTTGCGCAGGATCTGGAAGAGGATCAGCAGCAGCGCCGGGCCCGAGCAGAACGCCGAGGCGATGAAGCGCGGGGCGAGGATGGCGCTGTTCCAGTACGGGCGGCTCGCCATGCCGTTGTACAGGAAGGCCGTCACGGTGTGGATGCTGATGGCCATCGGAATCGAGAAAATGACGAGCGGCCAGACGAACTTCTTGTTGTAGTGAATCCCGTGATAGCCGCAGTACACCAGGTAGCTCGCCACAAGGAGGTTCACGCCGAGGTAGATGTTGAGCACGATGGCGTCCCACGCCATGATCGCACTCGGCAGGTTCATGCGGCCGATGAAGGGGATGATGTGCCAGAAGCGATCGGGGCGCCCCATGTCCACGAGGACAAACAGCAGGCACATCACGATGGAGGCAACCGCGAGCAGCTCGCCAAACAGGGCCACTTCCTTGATCGGCTTCCAGTCGTACACGTAGGCCGGCACGACGAGCAGCACGGCCGCCGCAGCGACGCCCACGAGGAACGTGAAGTTGCCGATGTAGAAGCCCCACGACACCGAGTCGCGCATGCTCGTGCTGATGAGGCCGTACTGGAACTGGTGCGCAAAGGCGAAGCCGGCCTGTACGATGCACAGGCCGAGGACCGCGAGCCACAGGTAGTAGTACCGGTTCCCGCCCAGGAACGCCATGCGCGCGGTGCCGGTGACGAAGCTGCCGACCTTGCTGATGAGTGTCATCGCGGCACGCTCCTCACAGTCCGTAATAGTAGAAGAACTTCGGCTGCGTGTTCAGCTCTTCCTTGAGGATGTACACGCGCTTGTTCTCGATGATGTAGCGGATCTCGCTCTCCGGATCGAGCAGGTTGCCGAACTTGCGCGCACCCACCGGGCAGACCTCCACGCACTTGGGATACAGGCCCTGGCGCACCCGCTGGATGCAGAACGTGCACTTCTCGACGACGCCGCGCTGGCGCGGCCGGTTGCCGAGGTATTCGGTGACCGGATTGAGCTCGTCCTTCGGGATGCCCGGCGTCCCCCAGTTGAAGCGCCGCGCCCCGTACGGGCAGCCCGCAATGCAGTTGCGGCAGCCGATGCACCAGTCGTAGTCGATCACGACGATGCCGTCGGGTTCGCGCCACGTCGCCTCCACGGGGCAGACCTTCACGCACGGGGGGTTCTCGCACTGCTGGCAGGCCACCGGCATGTAGAACTTGCCCGGCGCAGGGACGGTTTCGTGGTCGTAGAACGCATTCGCGTTCTGCAGGTTCACGCCGTCTTCCTTGTCCATCTCGAGCACGGTGATCCAGTGCGTCTGCGGGTCGCGCGACTGGTTGTTCTCCTCCACGCAGCCGTATACGCACTTGCGACAGCCGATGCAGCGCGACAGGTCGAGCGCATAGCCGAACAGCACGCCTTCCTGCGCCGGCGTCGCCGAGACCTTCACCGGCTTGCCGTACGATTCCGAGTACCGCTTCTCCATCTGCGCCAGGCGCTCCTGCAGCTCCGCCGGCGAAAGATCCTTGAAGTGCTTCGCCACGAAATCGTCGAGCGCCAGCTTGTCCGCAGCGCAGCCCGAGGTGGTGGCGGCTGCGGCCAGCGCAAACAACCCCATGACGAGCGCCTCGCGGCGCGTATAGCCCTCGGCCGGCGGCTCGGGCGCGGGCATCGGGAGGGTGGGCAGCTCCCTCATTTGATCGCCTCCTGCCGCACGGGGGCTGGCTTGGGCTTGATCGGCTTGAAGCCGGGTGAGTGCGGGTTGTGGCAGTTGGCACACAGCAGGTACTGCTTCTCGCCGCTCCACGAGCCCGTGCGCTTGCCGTGCTCGCCCGCCTTCCAGTTGCGCAGCGTCGGGCCGTGGCACTGCCCGCAGAGCCGGTACGACTCCGTGAAATCGACCAGCCGGCCATCGGCGAGGTGCAGCTTGTCGCGGTTCTGCGCGTCGTGGCAGTCGAGGCACCAGCGATTCTTCTCGTCGTGGCGCAGGACGATGTCCTCGTGAAACTCCACCGCGTGCGGCGTGCGATTCACGACATCCGTCGTGCCATGGCATTCCGAGCACGGAAACACGCCATCGGAGAACGGCGGCGGTGCCACCGGAAAGAGCGCGGCGGCTTTCCTTGCCGGCGTGCGCGCGCGTGCCGTCGTCGTGTCGCCAGCGTGCTTGACGCCGGCCGCCGCCTTGCCCCACCGAGGAGCGTGATCCTGGGCTGGGTGGCACGCCGTCGACAGGAGTGACACGGCAAAGGCGCCGGACAGCAAATGTCGTAGTGATCTCATCCGCATCGTGTATCCCCACCGGAGAGCGCGGGCGCACCGACGACGCGGCGCGCCAAAAGAAGGGGAACTACAGAATGGGAGTATGCTACGCGAATGCCGCCGCGATGCCGTAGGGAAAGGACCTCTAGTTGAGTGGGTATTTGCCCTAAATCCCCGTGCGGGTTGTCCGACAACCCCGCCGGTCAGCGCAGCGCGGCGGCGAACGCTCCGATGTGCGCCGGCGTCGTGCCGCAGCAGCCACCGACGATCGCCGCATGGCGCGACAACGCCACGAGCGCTGGCGCCAGGCTCGCGGGGTCTCGCGGATAGACGATCGCGTCCCCCACCAGCGTCGGCTGGCCGGCGTTAGGCTGCAGGATCAGCGGCGCGTCGGTGGCGGCACGCATCGCACGCGCCACCGCGTCGAACTCCTCGGGCTCCATGCGCCCGCAATTGGCGCCGACAACCTGCGCCCCCGCCTCGACGCACTGCTGGGCGCCATCGCCCGGCGACACGCCCATCATTGTCTTGTACCCGCCAGTGCGCACGGGGTCGTACGACATCGAGGCCACGATGAGCGGCGCGCCGAGGTCTCGCGCCACCCGAATGCCCAGGACGATCTCGTCCAGCGCCGTCATCGTCTCGAAGATGATCCCATCCACGCCCTCGGCGAGCATCGCGCCGATGGCGTCGCGCCAGGTGCCCGCGAGCGCGGCCTCGGTGATCTCGCCGAGCGGCTCGAGGAAGCCTCCGCACGGCCCGATGTCGCCGAGCACGTACGCCTCCGCCCCGGCCACGGCGCGCGCGTTGACGGCGGCCGCGCGCGCGATCTCGGCCACGCGCGCTTCATGCCCATAGCGCGACAGGACGAACCGGTTGGTGCCGAAGGTATTCGTGAGGATGATCTGCGAACCGGCTGCCACGTAGCGCCGCTGGATCGCCTGCACCGCCTCCGGATGCGAGAGGTTCCACTCGTCGCCGCATCCACCCGGCTCGAGGCCCGCGCGCTGCAGCTCGGTTCCCATGCCGCCGTCGCCAATGACGGGGGCGCCGCGCCGGACGAGGTCAAGCAGCGGCTCACGCGCGGACCCGGTCATCCCAGCGCTCCATCGTACCGCCCCCACGACTCCACCGCCTCGCGCAGCGCCATGATATTGGCCGGCGGCGCCGCGGGCGACACCGAGCAGGCCGTGCTCAGGATGTAGCCGCCGCCCGGCGCCGCGATGCGCAACCGTTCGCGCGCTGCCGCTCTCACGTCCTCCGGCGTGCCGAACAGCACAGTGTTCACCGGGTCGAGGTTGCCCTTGATGAACATCTTCCCCTTCGTCTGGCGCACCGCGTCACTGAGTTCCACGGTGCCGAGGGGCGGCGGGTCGAGGGTGTCCACGCCCTGCGTGTGCGTGGCGGCCATCAGGTCGAGCCGGTCGCCGATCGCGCCGCAGGTGTGCGTGTAGATGGGTACATCACATTCGGCGTGAATGCCGTCAATCACCTTGCGCTCGTAGGGCAGCACGAGCGTGGAGTAATGGTCGCGCGAGATGAGCCCCGCCCCGGCGAATGCCGACGAGATGAGCACGGCGTGCGCGCCGGCCCGCGCCTGTCCGCGCCCGAGCTCGATGGCGCCATCCGCCAACCGGTCGAGGCAGGCCTTCACCTTCGCCTCGTCATCCATCAGCGCCATCAGGCCCGTGGTGTAGTCGAGTAGCTCCATGAACTGCGTGAACGGAGAGAAGATCTCGCCGTGCACGGAGACCTCCTTGCCGACCCGTCGCACGACCTCGCGAATGGTGTCGTAGTGCCACGGCGGAAAGAACCCGGGCCCCGGTTCGGCGGGCCCGCCGTCGAAGCCCCACGCATACGGATGCGTGATGCCCGACAGGTCGTGCGGCTCGATGTAGAAGAGCGTATCGGGGTCGATCTCGTCGAACATCGGGAAGTAGCGCGTGCCATCGGCCTGGTACACGTGCGGATTGTCGTCGTCCGGCGCGGCCGTGTACCAGCCGTTCTTCCACGTGATGATGCGCTCGTCGCCGCGCCGCTCGACGCCGCCGACGAAGCGCCGCCAGTCGGGGTCGCGTCCCGGCAGGTTGATCAGGAGGCCGTCGAAGCCGTACCGCTGCTGCAGCCGGATCAGCGCCTCGGCGAAGGCCTGGCTGTCGTGCCAGATCTCGATCGCATCCAGCCCGGAGTGCAGGAAGTAGTGCCCGAGGGCCAGTTGGCACATCACGGGGACGCGGTCGGGGATGCCAAGCCGCATGGCGATCTCCATCCGCTCGCGACTGTTCATGGCTTCGTCCTCCGCAGCAGGTGATCGCCCGTGCACCACACCACGCGCTCGCCGTCGCGTACCTCACGGCGCTGGTTCGCGCATCCGCCGGCAAACGTACAGCGATCCTCACGCGCCCGGTACGGGCAACGCTCGTCCATCCGCGCCTCCATGCTCGACACGAGGCCATTGAGGACGTCCTGCAGCTTGGCGAAGGCCGCCCGCGTTCTCTCATCCGCCGTCACAGGCGCTCCCCCAGCGGGATGGCCGCAATGAATGCGTCCTCGTAGTCGGCGTGCCCGGCGAGCTCGAGGTACGCGCAATGCTCGGCGATGTACCGCGCGCGCGCGCGATACCGCGCATCCACGAGCACCATCCGTGCGCCCACGCCCGCGGCGTTCCCCACGAAGTGCACGCGCTCGGGGTCGATCGCCGGCACGAGGCCGATGGCCTGCACCGACTCCTTCCGCACGAAGCTCCCGAACGTCCCCGCGATGTGCACCGCGCCCAGTTCCTCGGCGCAGACGCCGGCATGCGCCAGCACCAGCGCAATCCCCGCCGCGATGGAGCCCTTCACGAGCTGCAATTGCCGCACGTCCTGGGCGGTCAGCGTGACGTCGTGATCCAGGCGCACGTGCCGCTGCGACCCGGGCGCCTCGAGCACGCGTTCGCAGAGTCGCGCCGAGACGCCCGCCTCCTCGCACTCGGCGCGACTGCGCATGTATCCGCTGTCCACGATGACCCCCGCCTTGTGCAACTCGGCTACGGCGTCGATCAACCCGCTGCCGCAGATGCCGCGCGCCGGCTGGTTCGCCACCGTGCCCACGACGAGCCGCCCGTTCGCGAGGACGCGCACGCGGTCAATCGCCCCGGGGGCGGCACGCATGCCGTGCTCGATGTTCGCGCCTTCAAACGCGGGTCCCGCGGCGGTGGAGGTCGCCAGAAGCTCGCGCCCGCAGCCGAGCACCACCTCGGTGTTCGTGCCGAGGTCGATGAGGAGCTGCCACTGCTCGGCCCGGTCCATTCCCGTGGAGAGAATTCCGGCCACCGTGTCGCCGCCGATGTGGTGACCCACCATTGGCAGGAACGTGGCCACCGCGTCGGTATGCGTCAGCCAGCGGAACGCGCGCGCCGGGAACTGTCGCTCGTTGGTGAAGCTTCCGCGGTACGGCGCCTGTCCCAGCGGCGTGATGTCGGCCCCCACGGCAGCGTGCGTCATCGTCGCGTTCCCCGCGCAGGCGACGGCCACCACTTGCTCCGGAGTCAGGCCCGCCTGCCCCGCGAGGTCGGCGATCATTGCACCGATCGCCTCGACGACGGTCGCATGCAGCCGCTTGTTGCCGTCGGCGTGCTCCTGGGCGAAGTGAATGCGCGAGATCACGTCGGCGCCATGGCGCACCTGCGGGTTCACGCGCGATGTGGTGCCGCGCACGTGCCCGGTGCGCAGGTCCACCAGCGCCGCCGCAAGGGAGGTGGAGCCGATGTCCACGGCCACGCCGAACGGCGCGCCCACCCCCTGCACTTCGACATTCGGCTCGACTCCGTCGGCGAAGAGCGCATCGGTGCCGAACGATTTCGGCGCGATGGAGCGTGTCTGAGGCGGGATTGAGAGCGTCACATCGCTGTCGAGCGTCAACTGGCATCCGAGGCGCCAGCCGTCGGCAATCTCGGCGCTGGCCAGCAATCGCTCGTCGGCGCTGGTCACCGCAGCGTCGCCGGCGACGACGCGCACGCGGCACTTGCCGCACGCGGTGCGCGCACCGCACGGTTGCTCGGTCCAGATGTCGCTCTGCGCGGCCGCGAGAAAGAGGTCCACCGGCCCGTCGGAGACGGTGGAGCGATCCTCGGGGAGGAACCGGATGCGGAAGCTCACGCCAGGCGTCCGGTCCGCGCGCCGCGGCTCATCCGCCGGCGCTGCACACACCGCCTCATCCGGAGGTGCCGCGCGCCGCCTTCACCTCGGCCAGCAGGTCGAGCGCGCGCGCCACCGACGACGGTGCGTCCTTGCCGTACGCGTGCGCGCCGATCGCGCCGGCATAGTCCTCCGACACGGCGGCGCCGCCGACCATCACGCGCAGGCGGTCGAACAGCCCGGCCGCGCGGAATGCCTCGATGTTGACCTTCATCTGCCCCATGGTGGTGGTGAGCAGGGCCGACATGCCGACGATCTCCGGCCGGTGCTCCTCGATGGCGGCCTGGAACTTGGCGAGCGGCGTGTTGATGCCGAGGTCGATGACGCGGAAGCCGGCGCCGCGCAGCATCATCCCCACGAGGTTCTTGCCGATGTCGTGGATGTCGCCCTTCACCGTGCCGATGACGTACGTGCCGATGGGCTCGATGCCGCAGGCGGCGAGCACGGGCTCGAGGTGCGCGAGTCCGGCCTTCATGGCGCGCGCCGCGATGAGCACCTCGGGGACGAAGATGATGTTGTCGCGAAAGCGGACGCCGATCACCTGCATCCCGGCGATGAGGCCGCGCTCGAGGATGTCGGCCGGCGCCACGCCTTCGTCGAGCGCCTCCTTCGTGAGGCGCGCCACGTCGTCGGCGTGGCCGTCAATCAGGTGCTGCGCAAGGAGCCCGAGGTCAGCCATTCTCGCTCCGCAGCGCGTGGAGGATGGCGGCGCCGCACGCCAGGGACGCCGCGATGTACACGAGGCCGCGCACGGTGCCGCCGAGCAGCAATTCGCCGATGCCGAACAGCGAGAGGTAGACGGTGAGGCAGCCCAGCACCCACTGCCGCAGGTTGACCCAGCCGCTCCCTTCGGGCTTCACGTCGGGGGCGAGCGCCGCAATCGGTCCCCAGCCGCGCAGCGACGGCCGCGTGTGCCGGTAGAACGCCACGAGCGTCGCCTGGTCCGTGGGCGGCGTGAGGAACGTGACGGAGAGCCAGACGACGGTCACCACCGCCGTGGTGACGAGGATCGAGTAGGCGAAGAAGATCTGCGCGTCGCGGCCCGAGGTGCTGAGGCCAAAGCCCTCCGGTCCGACGCCGAGCTGCAGCCAGATCGACGTGATGGTGGCGGCGAGCATCGCCGAGATCTCCGACCAGGCGCTGACGCGCCACCAGTACCAGCGCAGGATGAAGACCAGTCCCGTGCCGGCGCCGATGGAGAGCAGCAGGTCGAGCGCGCGCGTCACCTGGCCCAGTCGCAATGCGACGAGCCCGCACAGGATCATGATGATCACCGACGCCACGCGCGACGCGCCGACGTAGTGCTGTTCCGTCTGCCCCGGCTTCAGGTACGGCCGGTAGAGGTCGTTGACGAGGTACGAGGCGCCCCAGTTCAGCTGGGTGGAGATGGTGGACATGTACGCCGCGCCGAAGGCGGCGAGCATCACGCCACGCCAGCCGTGCGGCAGCACGTCAGTCATCAGCTTCACGTAGCCCATTTCCGGATCGGCCGCCACGGTGGCATTGCCGGCGTAGTACACCATGGACGCCAGCGCGGTGAGGATCCACGGCCAGGGCCGAACGGTATAGTGCAGGATATTGAAGGTGAGGACGGCGAGCAGTGACGACTTCTCGTCCCTGGACGCGAACATCCGCTGCGCCACGTACCCGCCGCCACCGGGCTCGGCGCCCGGGTACACGGCCGCCCACCATTGCACGGCGAGGAAGACCGCGAGCGTGATGAGCGGAAGGAAAGCCCCGTCGTTCTGCGGAAAGAACGTGAGCAAGCTCTGCGTTGCCGCTTCGCCGTGCGTGCGCACGAGTCCGGCGTGCATGCCGTCGAGCCCGCCAACGGCGCTGACCGCGAAGATGGCGAGCGCCACGGAGCCAGCCATCGCCAGCAGGAACTGGAAAAAGTCCGTCCAGAGTACGCCCATGAAGCCGCCGAGCGTGGAGTAGAGCGCGGTGACGCCGAAGCAGATGAAGACGGCGGTCCACTCATCGATGCCGACCGTGGCCTTGAGGACCTTCACCATGCCGAGGGTGACGGCGCCGCCGATGATGGCATTGATGGGCAGGCCCAGGTAGACCGACCGGAAGATGCGCAGGAAGTGCGCCGGGCGTCCGGAATAGCGGATGGCGACGAACTCCACGTCGGTCATCACGCCGGAGCGGCGCCAGAGCCGGGCGAAGAAGAAGACGGTGAGCATGCCCGAGAGCACGAACGCCCACCAGATCCAGTTGCCGGCGATGCCGCCGCGCGCCGTAATGCCGGCGACGAGGAGCGGCGTGTCGGAGGCAAAGGTGGTGGCGACGATGGAAATGCCCGCCAGCCACCATGGCACCGTGCGCCCGGCGAGAAAGTAGTTCTCGGTGGACCTGGACGCGCGCTTCGTGAACATGAGCCCGACACCGAGACTCAGCGCGAAGTAGACCGCGACGATCAGCCAGTCGATCCAGGCAAGGGTCATTGCCGGTTCCGTGTGCAGGGTGTGCGCAGCAAGCCTCGTATGATCGGACCATCAGGGCCACGGCGCCAGACCCGAACGTGCGACGGCGCGACGCACGGCGCCGCGGCACCGCACGTCGCTCAGCGGCGAGCGCGCCGCCCGCTTATTTTTCCGGGGGTACCACGCACTGCCTCCGAGCCATGACACACTCCCTGCGTCTCGCCCTCTTCGTCTTCGCTCCCATCCTCCTGCCGGCTGGCCTGATCGCCGCCCAGGAGAAGGCGCCGGAACGTCCCACCTGGGTGGGTTCGTTCGGCGCCGGCCTTGCCGTCACGAGCGGCAACACCAACACATCGAATTGGAACGTGTCGTTCAAGGCAAAACGCGAGCGGCCGACGGGGCTGATCCTCAACGCGGACGGGTTGGTCATCCGGGGGAAGAAGAACGGACGGCCGAGCCTCGATAACACCGTGCTCAACTCGCGGGCGGAACTCCGGTTCGCCGACAAGTCCTACGTCTTCGGCCAGATGGCGTACCTGCGCGACACGTTCAAGTCCATTGAGTACTTCTTTGCGCCGACGGCGGGGTTGAGCTACCGGTTCTACAACACGGCGGACGGGTCGTTCTCCGTGAACGCCAGTGCGGGCGCGTCGTGGGAGAGCAACCCCGGCAAGCCGGTGAAGCGCAAGTCGGCGGTGGCCTTCGGCCAGCGCTTCACGCGCGCGCTCTCGAAGACGGCCACGCTGACGCAGGGCTTCGCGGGGAACGTCGTGGCCAACGACGTCGGCGACGGCCTCTACTCGACAAGCGTCGGCGTCGCGGCATCGGTGACGAACCGCACGCAGATGAAGGTCGAGGTGCTCAACACGTACCGCACCACTCCGCCGCTCGCGACCATCGAGCGGAGCGACCTGTCCACGCTGATGTCGTTCGTGTTCAAGTTCTGAGGGGGTTACGGCCTGCGCCAGCGGCGGCGCCCGGACGCGGCCACTGCCCTGTGTCTCTCGAGCGCTCCTGACTTCGCGTCGGGCCGGAATCCTGCCCTACCGCATCGCGAACATCGTGAACTCGGCACGCACCGCACCGCCGGTACCGACCGGCCGTGCGTCGTTGACCACGGCCCTGCTGTCCGCGGTGCCGATGCAGTGCCAGCGCTGTTCCCCAGCCCGTCGCGCACCGCGCGCGCAGTTCGCGCGATACACGAGCAACAGAAGCTGCCTGGCTGCCGGGTTTGTCGAATCACTCGCCAGCACCAGTTCGGATCGTCCCACGGGCAGAGGCCAACTGCGTATCTCGCCCGCCGCCAACGCGAGTCGCTCGCTCGCGACACGACGAATCACTTGAATCGGCAGATGGACTTCCTTGCCCCCGAAATCCACGTCGAGGTACGTTCCGCCAATGTCCACTGCATGGAGAAGGCCGTCAGAATAGCGCACCACACTTGAATCACGAATCCGCGCGGTCCCAGCGAGCTCAGTGACTCGCGCGCCACTTGAGTCATACGCGACGATGGTCGGAAGCACGGGGTCGCCGCCGACGACGAGCCGTGAGAAGAACGGCATGCCAAACGTGTCGATCGGACGACACCGGATCTCGTATCGGGCACTCACCCCGGCGAGGTTCACGGTCACAGGCGCGTCGCCCCTTCGGCGACACCGCACTTCACCGTGGTGCAGGAGTTCCACGACATCGTTCGCGTCGGTCCGAAAGGCCACGCTGCGCGGGGACATGGTATCGCCGCTCGCATCGACGACTGCGATAGGCAGCCGGAAGGAGGCCGGGCCATTCAGGATCACGCTGTCGGCAGCGACGAGCAGGCGTGCTGGTGCGGGCTCAAGACACTCGAGACTACCGAACAGTACCAGGACCAAGATCAGGGCACTTCGGTAGTTCCGCACGTTGCGCCTCTCCACCGAGTTCGATGACTTCCCTCTTCGCGTTCGGGTTGCCCCCGCCGTCGGCCTCAGCTCCGGTCAGCGCGTCACGTCGCTCGGACACTCGCCGTTGCGCATCGCGGTGCCCCAGACGGAACGCCAGCGCGCTGCACGCCTCCGATCGGCCTTTCCTTTCACCGCGGCGAGGATTGCCCCAAAGAGCCCCGCCCCGAACATCGACAAGCCAAAGAGACGCAGTGTCTCCGAGAGCGGCGTCGGCGAGAACAGGTTCATGAGCACGTAGAACGCGAGAATGGTCCACGCGAGTGACAGGAGTACTCGCAGCGCCCGCCACAGTCGCCGAACCATGTTTGCCGAGGTGGATTCCATGGCAGTCTGAGAAGTGCCTCGCTCACCACGATTGGGCCCGTCTTGTTGGACTGCGCGGCGACGGATGGGTTGCAGATGCTCGCCCGCCTATCACGCCGCGTCACCCTCAATATCTGGCACCACGGTTGCCGGCGCCAGCACCCTAAGCGTGACGCGCGCGCGGGCCTTCACCGCCCTCCCGCCGCCCTCCCGCCGCCCCCCCCCCCCGCCGCCTCCGCTCACACTGCCGTACTCGGCCGCACTCTGCCTCAATCCACCACCCGCTTCGCCCGCCCCCCGATCCCCACCGCCTTCGCCTTCTCGCGGAAGTGCCGGTCGTGCCCCAGCGGATGCCCCTCTTCGTCCTGCCACTGGTGCACCATCTCGTGCAGCAGCGTCTCGAGCGCTTCGGCAAAGCCGTGGCGGCGCAGGTGGCGCCGCGAGATGGCAATCTCGGCGTGGCGCCCGTGCTGCGCCGGAGCATAATGCCCGAGCCGCGCACGCATCCGGCGTGAGACGCGCACCGTGACCCGCTTCAGCGCGCCTCCGAATCGTTCGACGTTGTACCTGGCGTGCCACTCGGACAGCTTTGCCGCCATCCCCTCGTCATCGGGATGCGTGCGCTCGGGGGCGCGCGGCTCGCGCCGCTCGTCCTCGCCAATCGGATAGGCGATGAGCACACGCCGGGCCGCCAGCCGGTCGGCGCGGCGCGGGGACATGAGGAACTTCACGATGGCGCGATGCACGCTCTCCGGCGCCGCGAGAAAGGCGCGATGCACGCGCAGCGTCCCGTCGTTGAGGCTCACCATCACCGACCGGTTGCGCGTCAGCGTCAGTGCACGCACCCCGCGCAGCCCCATCGCCTTGAGCTGCGCCAGCAGCTCGGCTCCGCTGCGCGGCGCGTGCGTGAACTCGATCGCCAGCTGCTGCGCGTCGCGCGACGTCTTGGCCGCACGCAGGCCGCGCAGGCGGCCGATCAGCGCGCGAAGGCCCATGTCTGCGACGGTGTGAAGTCGCCCGCCCCCGTGCTCCACTCCTGCCGCGTCACCGTCACCTGCGCGGCGTCCCACGCGATCTCGTGGAAGCAGACGGGCCGCCCACCGCGCGACCGGTTGGAGATGGTGTTCACCTGCGATACCACGTACCGCCGCCCGCCGCGCACCACCTGCTCCACCTGCGACTCGTGGTCGTGGCCGCACAGCACCAGCTCACACCCCGTGGCCGCCACGTCGTCGAGCCCGCCCTCGCGCGACACGAGCCCCCACCGGTTCGACAGCTTCCCGCGCAACACGTTGTGGTGCACCATCAGCACCCGCAGGTCGTTGGCCGACGCCGCCGACAGCTCCCGCGTCGCCCGCGCGAGCTGTTCTGGCCGCATCGCCCCCACGATCGACAGGTCGCGCAGGCGCGTCGTCAGCGTGAACCACTGGATGCCGTGCGAGGTGTTGATGCTCGCCACCGTCGCCCCCGCGGCGCGCAGCGTCGGCTCGAGGTCGCGCGAGATCCACTTCCGATAACCCCTGTACCCTGCACCCCGCACTCCGACCCCGAAGGGAAACCACCACCATGCCACATCGTGATTGCCGGGAATCACCACCGTCGGCGCCGACGCCCTGGCCTTCTCCATGAAGGCCCGCGCCTTCCGGAATTGACGGCGCGTATTCCGCTGCGTCAGGTCGCCCGAGATGGCAATAACATCCCACCGTCGCGCCGCGAAGCGCCGCTCCACGGCGGCCACGGCCGCCGGCACCTCGGGGTGGCCGAAGTGGATGTCGCCGAGATGCACGAGCATCGGCACCTACAGCCTGGCGATCACCGCGTCGGTGTACTGCTCCGTCGTCGCCGTCCCGCCGAGGTCGCGCGTCAACTGCTTCCGCTCGCGCAGCACCGTCTCGATGGCGGTCTGGATGCGCTGTGCCAGCGCGTCCTGGCCCATGTAGTCGAGCATCTGGCACGCCGCAAGCATCACCGCCGTCGGGTTGGCGACGCCCTTGCCCGCGATATCGGGCGCCGTGCCGTGCACCGCCTCGAAGATCCCGACCTCGTTGCCGATGTTCGAGCCGGGCGTGACGCCGAGCCCGCCGACGAGCCCCGACGTGAGGTCGGAGAGGATGTCGCCGAAGAGGTTGGTCGTCACGATGACGTCGTAGCGCTCGGGACGCATCACGAGCTCCATCGCGCAGGCGTCCACGATGCGCTCCTCGATCTCGATGCGTCCCGCGTACTCTGACGCGACCTGCCGTCCCACCTCGAGGAAGAGCCCCTGCGAGTACTTGAGGATGTTCGCCTTGTGCACCATGGTCACCTTCCGGCGACCATGCCTGATGGCGTACTCGCACGCATACCGATGGATGCGCTCGGCGCCGTACCGCGTCACCACCGCGATGGACTGCGCGGCCGCGTGCTCGTCGGTACCCACCTTGATGTAGTTCTCGACACCGATGTAGAGCCCCTCGGTGTTCTCGCGCACGAGCACGATGTCCACCCCATCGAAGCGCAGCCCCGGCAGGACGCTCTTGGCCGGTCGCACGTTGGCGAAGAGGTCGAACGTCTTGCGCAGCGCGACATTGATGGAGCGGAAGCCCTTCCCGAGGGCCGTTTCGAGCGGCCCCTTGAGCGCGAGCTTCGTGCGGCGAATCGACGCGAGTGTTGCCTCGGGAAGCGGGTCGCCGACCGCCGTCACGGCGGCCGCGCCGGCGAGCTGCGAATCCCACGTGATGTCGGCACCGGCGGCGTCGAGCAGGCGGACGGTTGCCTCGGTGATGCTCGGGCCGATGCCGTCGCCGGGAATGAGGGTGACTGGCGTGCTCATCTGGAACTCCCGTTCATAAGAACAAGGTCACGGGGCGACGACGAGATCGGCCACCCGCGTGGCCAGTTGCTGCAACAAGGCCGGCGAATACGTCGCCGCGCGGTCGCTCGGCAGGTCCACCTGCCAGAGGACGGTGTTCAGTCGCGCATCCACCAGCAGGAGCCGCACCGCGAGGTGACCGCCGTCCTTTCCCCCCTCGGCGCGCAGCTCCACCGGCATCAGCAGGTAGCGCGCGTCGTGCAGCGCGACCACACGCCGCAGATTGCTGGCCAGCGGATCGACAATCACGGGCTTCTTGGGGTTCACGCCGTTGCGTACGGGATACGCGCCGAGGTTGCGCGGGTCGGCCGTGTACATCGCGTTGCGCTTGGACGTGCGCTGGACATCGGCCGGCGTGGCCCACATCCCCTTGAGGCCGTGCTCCTCGAGCTGCTCCGAGAGCAGGCTGTCAAATGCCGCGCGGATCGCCTGGCTTGGCTGCCCGGCGAATGCGCCGGCGCCTTCCTTATAAAACTGCACCGGCACCACCGCCACCTTCACCGACGAGTACTGCGCCAACGGAGCCGTCGGTACCCCCGCTTGCTGGAGCTCTTGCTTCACCGGGTTCTGCGCCGGTTGCTGCGCCGGAAGGCAGGCGGCGACAGTCACAAACAGGAGCATCATGCGGCGCATCTCGACCCCGGGTAGGTGGACCATTGAAAGGTAGACATTGCACCACCCCCCGCGCGATGCCCATCTTCTCCCGTCGCCTTAACCCGCCTTCACCGGGCCGACCATGCCACGCTGGGCATCCGCACTCCTCTGGACCGCTATCGCCGCCGCCGGCGCCGGCGCCCTCGGCTACCTCGCCCTCACGCGCGGGGAGCAGGTCAACGCCGCCTGGCTGCTGACCGCCGCCGTCTGCACCTACCTGGTGGGGTACCGCTTCTACAGCCGGATCATCGCCGCCAGGATCTTTGCCCTCGACGCCAACCGGGCCACCCCCGCCGAGCGGCTCACGGACGGGCGGGACTATGTGCCGACGAACCGGTGGATCGTCTTCGGCCACCATTTTGCGGCCATCGCCGGGCCGGGCCCGCTGGTGGGCCCGACGCTCGCGGCGCAGTTCGGCTACCTCCCCGGCGCCCTCTGGATCATCGTCGGCGTGGTGCTGGGCGGCGCGGTGCAGGACTTCGTGATCCTCGCCGCCTCGGTGCGGCGCGACGGCAAGTCGCTCGGGCGCATCGCGCGCGACGAGATCGGCCCGGTGGCCGGCGCCACGGCGCTCGTCGCCGTGCTCGGCATCATGATCATCCTCATCTCGGTGCTCGCGCTCGTCGTGGTGAAGGCGCTGCAGCAGAGCCCGTGGGGGACGGTCACCATCGGCCTGACCATTCCCATCGCGATGCTGATGGGGGTGTACCTCCAGTTCATCCGCCCCGGCAAGGTGCTCGAGACGACCGCCATTGGCATCGTCCTGCTGATCGTCGCGCTGTACGCGGGACGCTGGGTGGCGCAGGACCCGACGCTCGCGCCGATCTTCACGCTCAATGGCCCACAGCTGGCCAAGTGGATCATCGGTTACGGCATCGCGGCGTCGGTGCTTCCGGTCTGGCTTTTGCTCGCACCGCGCGACTACCTCTCGGCCTTCGTGAAGATTGGCGTCGTGCTCGCGCTCGCCGTGGGCATCGTGATCGTCCTGCCGCCGCTGCAGATGCCGGCGCTCACGCGCTTCATCGACGGCACGGGGCCGGTCTTCGCCGGCAAGCTCTTCCCGTTCGTCTTCATCACCATCGCCTGCGGCGCCATCTCCGGCTTCCACTCGCTGATCGCCTCCGGGACGACGCCCAAGCTGCTCCAGAACGAGAAGGACGCGCGCTTCATCGGCTACGGCGCGATGCTCACCGAGTCGCTGGTCGCGATCATGGCGCTCATCGCCGCGTGCGTGCTGACACCGGGCGTCTACTTCGCCATCAACGCGCCGGCGAGCATCATCGGCACCACGGCCGAGAGTGCCGCTGAGGTGATCCGCACGTGGGGATTCGTGCTCGACCCGGCGCAGCTGCACCAGCTCGCCGCCAATGTCGAGGAGAGCACGCTGCTCTCGCGCACGGGCGGCGCACCGTCACTGGCCGTCGGCATGGCGATGCTCTTCTCCAACGTGCTCGGCGGCACGGCGGCGATGGCGCTCTGGTACCACTTCGCGCTGATGTTCGAGGCGCTCTTCATCCTCACCACGGTGGACGCCGGTACGCGCGTGGGGCGCTTCATGCTGCAGGACCTGCTGCGCCACATCTGGGCGCCGCTCGGCCGCACGGGGTGGTATCCGGCGGTCGTGATCTCGAGCACGCTCTTCGTGGCGATGTGGGGCTACTTCCTCTATCAGGGCGTCACGGATCCGCTCGGCGGCATCAATTCGCTCTGGCCGCTCTTCGGCATCGCCAACCAGCTGCTCGCCGCCGTGGCGCTGTGCGTGGGGACGACGGTGATCATCAAGATGGGGAAGGCGCGCTATGCCTGGATGACCATCCTGCCGCTCGCCTGGCTCGCGGTGGTGACGATGAGCGCCGGCGCGGCGAAGGTCTGGTCGAGTGACCCGAAGCTTGGCTTCCTGTCGCACGCGCGCTTCCTCGAGGCGCAGCTTGCGGCGGGAACGATGCCCACTGGGGCCAAGACCGCGGCCGACGTGGCGCGCATGGCGTTCAACGACCGGCTCGACGCCGGGGTCGCACTCTTCTTCATGGCGTCGGTCATCGTGATCCTCGCCGCGTCGATCTACGAATGGGTGCGCGTGCGGAAGGGGACGGCGACGCCGTCGAGCGAGGTTCCGTTCGTGGCGAGGGCGGCGTAGCGGCGGCGCCCGGACGCCGCCACAGAGTCGTTCGGGTTAAGCCACCACCGCCCGAGCCGCATCCAGCAGGTCGCCCAGCACCGCGCTCGCCGTCGCGTTGCCGCCGGCGCCGCGCCCCTGCAGGCGCAGCACGCCCAGCGAGTCGCTGTCGATGTGCACGGCGTTCTCCTCGTCGCGCACGCGCGCAAAGGCGTGGTCCGCCGGCACGATCACCGGACGCACCCACAGGCGCACTGCGCCGTCCGCGCCGCGCACCCCGCCTGCGAGGTACTTGAGCACACCGCTCCGCTGCAGCGCCTGACGCGCCAGCGGCTCGGGATCGCGCGGCAGCGGCTCCACGAGCACCTGCTGCTCCGATGGATCCACGCCCCACGCGAGCCAGGCAAGAATGCGGATCTTGTCGGCCGCGTCCAGCCCCTGCAGGTCGCGCGACGGATCGGCCTCGGCAAAGCCCTTCGCCTGCGCGTCGGCCAACGCGTCGGAATAACTGACACCGTCGGTAATGGCGGTGAGCAGGAAGTTCGTCGTGCCGTTCAGGATGCCGGTGATGGTACGCACGCCGTGCCCACCGAGGTCGCCGCGCAACGTGCGCACCACGGGCACACCGCCGCCCACCGCCGCCTCGAAGTTGAGCGAGCTGCCGTGCGCATCCGCCTGCCGCTGCAGCGCCGGACCGTGTGCGGCAATGAGCGCCTTGTTGGCCGTCACAACCTGTCGTCCCGCGGCAAGCGCGCCGCGCACCACACGCTCCGCGGGGTCGAAGCCGCCGATCACCTCCACGACGACGTCGGCGTCTGAACTCAGGAAGTCGTCAACGGACGTGGTGAACAAGTGGCGCGGGATGGCGATGCCGCGGTCTTTTGCGGGATCACGAACGAGGATGCTCGCCAGCTCGAAGCGCACGCCGTGGCGCGCCTCGAACTCCACCTGCTGGCGGCGGATGAGCCCCACCAGCGACGCCCCAACGGTGCCGCATCCGGCGAGCGAGACACGCACCACGCGTGGGGCGCGGGAGGCATAGGGAACGGTGGTGCGCGCGGCGGCGCGATCGGTGATTGCGGCGGTCATGCGACATCTCTCCGTGAATCAGCGCGCGCGGCGCGTTGCAGCGCCTCGCGCAGGATGGCGCCCACCTGCTCGTGTTCGAGCAGAAAAGCGTCGTGCCCAAAATGCGATTGGATCTCCCGGTACTCGGCGCCGGCCAACTCCGCCCATTGCCGCACGACGTCCGCGGAGTAGAGTTGGTCGCCCGGAACGCCGACGGCGTACACGGCCCCCTCGAGCGCCGTGAGCGCGAGCGCCAGGCCGCCGCGACCGCGGCCGAGGTCGTGCGCGTCCATGGCGTCGAGCAGGGTGCGATAGGTCGCGGTGTCGAAGCGCGCCTCGAGCTTGCGCCCCTGATGCTCGAGGTAGCTCTCCACGTTGAAGCGGCCATCGGCGTTGCGCGTGCGCCCAAACCGCGCCTCGAACTCGCGCTCGCTGCGGAAGGCGATCATCGAGATCTGCCGCGCAATGGCAAGGCCCGCGTCGCCGCCAGCGTCGAGCACGGCACGCTGCACGGCGTTCCAGGCGATGGCGTGTGCGGTGTGCGCCGCGGGAGCGGCCAGCGCCAGCGTGGCACGCGTGCGCCCCGCGAACGTCGCCGTCCACTCGAGCGCCACCATGCCGCCGAGCGACCCACCGGTGACGAGTGCCACGTTGGTGACACCCAGCGACTCGACGAGGAGCGCCGCGAATCGCGCCTGGTCGCGCGGGGTGACGGCCGGGAACCGTCCATCCGGATGATCGGATGGACCGCTCGTGCCGTAGCAGGAGCCCAGCAGGTTCGGCACACAGACCGCGTACCGGTCCGTGTCGAGCGCCAGCCCCGGCCCGATGATGCGCTTCCACCAGTCGCCCGCGGCGTCGGGCGTGCCGGTGAGCGCGTGGAAGACCACGACGAGATTGTCGCGCGCCGCGTTCAGCTCGCCGTCGAGGTGATACGCCTGGCGCAGGCCGTGCAGCACCTCGCCCGACTCGAAGGTGAAAGCCGGCACCGTGAGGGTGCGCAGCGCGCGGACCGTCGTCGTCACGCCGCCTCCGCCGCGCCGCGGCGCAGGGCCTGGTCGAGGTCGCGCAGCAGGTCGTCGATGTCCTCGATGCCGACGGAGAGGCGCACGAGATCGGCGGTGACGCCGGCCGCCGCGCGCTCGACATCACTGAGCTGTTCGTGCGTCGTGGTCCACGGGTGGATGATCAGCGACTTTGCGTCGCCGACATTGGCGAGGAGCGAGAAGAGCTTGGTGGCCGACGCCACGCGGCTCGCCGCCGCCGCACCGCCGCGCACGCCAAAGGTGAGCACGCCGCCGAAGCCGCCATCGAGGTAGCGCTTGGCACGCGCGTGTGTCGGGTGATTGGCGAGCCCGGGGTAGCTGACCCACGTCACCAGTTCATGATCGGCGAGGAACTGCGCGACCTTGAGCGCATTGGAGCAGTGGCGCTCGATGCGGAGGTGCAGCGTCTCCAGCCCCTGCAGGAAGAGGAACGAGCTGAACGGCGAGAGCGCCGCGCCGATGTCGCGCAGCAGCGTCACGCGCAGGCGGATGGCGAAGGCGACGTTGGCGCCGCCGAGGTTGCCGAAGACCTCCGCGAACTTCAGGCCGTGGTAGGCCGCGTCCGGATCCTGGTAGAACGCCTTGAAGCGCGGTGCGCTCCCCCAGTCGAAGGTGCCGCCGTCCACGACAATGCCGCCGATGGACGTGCCGTGGCCGCCGATCCACTTGGTCGCCGAGTGGAGGACGATGTCGGCGCCGTGCTCGATGGGGCGGCAGAGGATGGGCGTCGCGAAGGTGTTGTCCACGACGAGCGGGAGGCCGTTGGCATGCGCCACGTCGGCGACGGCGCGGAAGTCCGGCACGTCGAGGCGCGGGTTGCCGAGCGTCTCCACGTAGATGGCGCGGGTGTTGTCGTCGATGGCGGCGCGCACTTCGTCGAGGTTGTGGATGTCCACAAACTTCGTGGTGATGCCGAGGCGCGGGAGCGTGTGCGCGAACAGGGCCACCGTGCCGCCATAGAGCGCCTTGGACGCCACGATGTTCTCGCCGGCCTGCGCGAGATTGAGAATGGTGAGTGTCTGCGCCGCCTGGCCGCTGGCGGTGGCCACCGCCGCCACGCCGCCTTCGAGCGCAGCGACGCGCTTCTCGAAGACGTCGTTGGTGGGGTTCATGATGCGCGAGTAGATGTTGCCGAACTTGCGGAGCGCAAAGAGGTCGGCGGCATGCTCGGCGTTGTCGAAGACGTACGACGACGTGGCGTAGATCGGGACGGCGCGGGCGTTGGTGGCCGAGTCGGCTGATTCCTGGGCGGCGTGGACGGCGCGGGTGCCAAGGCCGAGGGCGGGTGTTTCGCTGATTGCTTCGCGGACGGTGGTTGCCATTGGAGAACCTCGGAACGGGGGGAGGAGGTAGAGGCGTCGGAACGAGGGACGCGGGTTGGAACGAGGAGGGGAACGCAAAACGGCCTCCTCCGTGGTGGGAGAAGGCCGGGTGAGTTGCGCGACTCGTGTCGCTTAGCTCGCTGGTGGCGCCTTGACGCGCGCCTCCGCCCGGCCGGCTCCCATGTAGGGAAGGCGGCACATGCACATGAGCATCAGCGTGCGAGGCGAGTGAGGCATGTCAGAGAGGCAACAGAGAAACAACAGAGAAACAACAGAGAGAAAACAGAAAACCCGCGGAGCATGAACGCCGCGGGCTGTTCGCTTTTTAGCTCTTGTTTAACGAGGCAGCAATACGCGGCAAATGACCTCGGGGCACTTCGATTGTGGAGTGTAGGCTAACGGCGGGCATTGAGCTCGTCAAGGGGGAGGCCAGCGGCCGGCGGGCGCCGGACGTACAATTCCGGCTCGCCACCTTACCCCCGGAGCTCGCGTCATGCGCCGCGCCTTCCTCGCCCTCGCCCTCTCTGCCGTGCCACTGGCGGCGCAGCAGTCCGCCTTCGATTTCAGCATCGCCAACATGATGCGCGGCCCGGAACTCTATGGTCGCGAACCATCGAACGTGCGGTGGACGCCCGACGGGCAGTGGATCTACTTCCAGTGGCTGCCCGCCGGCAGCGGCTGGCGCGAAACGCTCAAGCCGTACCGCGTGCGCGCGCAGGCGGGGGCAAAGCCTGAGCGCATCACCGACGCTCAGGCCGATTCCGTGGCCCCACTCCTCGCCGACGGCGCGCTCTCGCCAGATCGCGCGCGGCGGGTCGTGAGCGTCCGCGGCGACCTGTTCGTCGTGGAGCTCAAGAAGTCCTCGGCGCGGCGGCTCACCGAAACCGTCGCGTTCGAGACCGCCCCGCGCTTCTCGCCCGACGGCCAGCGCGTCGTCTTCGTGCGCGACGGCAACGCGTGGAGCATCGAGCTGGCCACCGGCTTTACCCGCCAGCTCACCGACATCCGCACCGCGGACGCGGCCGGCGCCGGCGGCGCGGCGCGCCCCGGCCAAGGGGGGCAGGGCGGCCAGGGCGCACAGGGCGCACGTGGAGGTGCCGCGCGCACCGCCACCAACACCCAGCGCGGTGCGATTGAACGCGACCAGCGCCTCCTGTTTGAGGTCGTGCGCGACCAGCTCGCCACGGATTCCGTGCGGCGCGCCGAATCAGCAGCGCGCGACTCGGCGGGCATTCGTCCCATCACGCTCGGCGCCGGCGAGCGCCTCGCCCAGCTCTCGGTGAGCCCCGCCGGCACCGCCGTGCTGTTCACGACCACCACGGCGGCCGCTGACGCGCGCAATGGCATCGTCCCCAATTACGTGACCTCCTCGGGCTACACCGAGGACATCCCCAATCGCACCAAGGTGGGGGACGCACAGCCGCGCACGCGGCTCGGGTACCAGCTGCTCCCGCGCGGCGAGGTGAAGTGGCTGCGCTCCATCGAGAGCGATTCGCTCATCGCCAACTCGCAGCTCCTCACGTGGAACGACGCGGGCACGACCGCGCTCGTCGTCGGCTCAGCAAGCAACTTCAAGACCCGGCAGCTTTCCGCCGTGGATGCGGCCACCGGCACGCTGAAGACGATCAACGTCTTGCGCGACAGCGCCTGGGTGGGCGGGCCGTGTTCGTTTGGCTGCGCCGGCTTCTACGACGACGACCGCCGCATCTACTTCGTGGACGAGTCCACGGGCTGGGCGCAGCTCTACTCCACGGCGGCGGACGGCAGCGATCGCCGCGCGCTGACGACGGGGCAGTTCGAGGTCTACGACGTCGCGCTGTCGCAGGACCGCAGGCACTTCCTCTTCCACTCGAGCGAAGTTTCTGCCTTCGACCGCGACTACTATCGCATGCCCATCGCCGGCGGCGCACGGCAGAAGCTCACCGTTGGCGCGGGCGGCCACTCGGCCGTCCTGTCTCCCGACGAAAAGCAGCTCGCCGATGTGTATTCGACCACGCTGCGGTCACCTGACCTCTTCCTCGCCGCCGCCTGCCCGCCGGGCGCGATGTGCAAGACGGCGCCGGCGAGCCAGCTCACGGTGTCGCAGACGGCCGATTGGCTGGCGTTCAAGTGGATCGACCCACCGATCGTCATGATCCCGGCGTCCGACGGCGCGCAGGTGCCGGCGCACATCTACCGCCCCGAGGACATCGGCGCCAAGCCCAACGGCGCCGCCGTGATCTTTGTACACGGCGCGGGATACCTGCACAACGTCGGGCATTTCTGGAGTCAGTACCCGCGCGAGTTCATGTTCAACAACTACCTCGCGTCCAAGGGCTATGTGGTGCTCGACCTCGACTATCGCGCGAGCGCCGGGTACGGACGCGAC